>CP064999.1:1254666-1568333 GCA_016700115.1 Sphingobacteriales bacterium
TGGGGCAAGTTGGTTACTTCTTTTTTCGGGTCGGTAACTCCCCGGACTGCCGGATTTAATTCAGTGAATATGTCCTTACTTGCAGCCCCAACTATCATGATATACCTGTTGTTGATGTGGATTGGTGCTTCCCCCGGTTCAACAGGAGGAGGAATCAAAACAACGACTTTAGCCATAGGAACCCTGAATTTTATCAGTGTGGCAAGAGGTAAAAAACAAATTGAAATTGGCTGGAAGGAAGTTCCGGGCGAAGCCGTCCGGCGCTCATTTGCCATCATCGCCCTGTCCCTGATTGCCATCGGATTTTCAGTTTTTTTCGTTACTTATTTTGAAGAACATAACCAAAACATTTTGACTGTAAACAACAACGAAACCTTGGTGAATATTGCTTTCGAATGTTTCTCTGCCTTTAGTACCGTAGGGTTGAGCTTGGGCATTACCGCTAAACTGACCGCAGCAAGCAAAATTGTGCTGATTATCACTATGTTTGTTGGCAGGGTAGGAACATTGACTTTACTCATCGGGCTGGTAAATCTCTTAATAACAACCCCATCTAAAAGCAATTTGTATCAATATCCCAAAGAGGAAATTTTTATATCTTAGAAAACAAAGACGATCATGAAATTCATCATAGTTGGATTAGGAAACTTTGGCGCATCGCTGGCACTCAAACTGACCGAAATGGGACACGAAGTCATAGGAGTGGATAATTCCATGGAAAAAGTATCCCTGCTTAGAGATTCCATTACCCATACCGTTTGCCTGGATTCAACTGATGCTCAGGCTGTTGGCACCCTTCCCTTGCGGGAAACCGATGTGGCTATTGTAGCTATTGGCGAAGATGTCGGCGCTTCCATAATGGCTACAGCCGTCTTAAAACAACTAAAAGTAAAACGGGTCATCGGAAGGGCAATATCCCCCCTGCATGAAACGGTATTGGGTGCAATGGGCATTACTGATGTAGTTCACCCGGAAGCCGAAACAGCAGAGCGGTTGGCCAAAAAATTAGACATCAAAGGCATCATTGACTCCTTCAACCTGACCGACCGCTATAATATCATCGAAGCTACCGTGCCTAACCGTTATGTCGGGCAAACCATTGGCGAGGTCAATTTCAGAAATAAATACAACGTGGTAATTTTGACCATCATCCGAAAAACAGAACAGAAAAACCTGCTCGGAGTGGTGCATCAGGTCAGTGAGGTCATAGGAGTTGCTGCCCCTGATATGCGGTTTGAACAGGACGACGTGCTGGTCTTGTTCGGCAATATCAAAGATATTCAGCGAATTCTTGCAGAAGATAACTGACCTTACCCCCAAAATTGGGCAACCCGTGTAAGTATCTGTCAACTCACTACCCTAACTGTAAACGATAACCGGCAAACTCCTCATTGCCCGGTTATTCTTCGCGTGAAGACAGGTTTTACCTACAACTTTTTATAATCGAAGTATAAGGGTTTTTCACTTTTAACTCACAAACCTGATTTTTAAACCGGTATAGAAATTTCGTTCAGGCGAAGGGTTGTAGTAGCGTCTGCCGGGGGCATTCAGGTTGTGGAATGCGCTGTATTGTTGATGGAGGGCGTTGTTCACCCCGATATAAAGGTCTATCCACCAATGTTTAAATAATTTGTGTTGATAACCTATTTGTGCATTGAGCAGGTGGTATGCAGAAGCAAAGTCCGTATTGGCATTGTTGAGCGGCATTTTTGCAAAAAAGTTGTACGTAGTGTTTAGATACAACCCCATTCGAAAGGCGGCATTTCCGTTCAGGGTAACCGTTTGTGGAACAACGCCCGGAATATCATTGCCATTAAAGGACTCGGGCAATTCATTGGTGTATCGTTTAAAATAAAAATTCTGAAGCGCTGCGCTTGCACCAAATTGCAGTAAATTAAATTTCCGGTCGGGATGATTGATAATCATGGCCTGAAGGGTGGCTTCGATACCACGGTGCAGCGTTTTACCGGCATTGTAATAAATGGCGGGCTGCCCTTGTCCCAGAATTTCGTTGCTGAGTTGTAGGTGATAGGCAGAAATATCGGCAGACAACCGGTTTTTAAAAACAGAAACACGAAGGCCAACTTCGTAATTCAACCCGCTTTCGGCTTTCAGGTCGCGGTTAAAGTCGCCGTTGGGCAAAAGGGTTTCTTCGGCGGCGGGTGGGGCAAACCCCCAACTGATGCTGCTATGTGCCGAAAGGTGGCGACCTATTTTTTTTACCAACCCTACCCGTGGCGAAAACACAGGGGTAAGGTTGTTTTGAATCGAAAAATTAAGCGAATCCGGACGGGTGGGCAGCAGTTGGTCAATACGATAGAAGTTTAGATTGTAACTGCCACCAAGTGTCGCATAAAATTTTGCCGGAAGTTGGAGATAAGCCTGAGCAAACATAGAAATTTGCGATAAAAACAATTCGTTGTCTTCGCGCATCATCCCGGGTATTCCCTGTAGATTCACATAGTCTTTTGATGCCAGAAAACTATGCAGCCATTCGGCACCTGCGGTCAGTTTCACATTCACCTGCCCTTTATCAGGGGATTGATAATGGGTTTCCGTTCGAAGGTTAAAGCCACTTCCTCCTTCGCGCTTAATGCCGCTGTTGAAGGCGTTTGTTCCGTATGGATTGTCTTTTACTTCGTAATAAACCGATGCTGAGCTGAGGTTATTCCATCGGTTGTTAAAACGGTATTGTTGCGAAACTCCGGCAATCAACCTTTGCTTATCAACTTTTGCATCGAGGTCTTTAGACATTCCTCCATATTGACGCGGGTTGTCTGACAGGGAAGTACTGTCAATATTTCCAGAAATCTGAAAGTTTACATCGGCATAGAGCGCCATCAGGGTAAGACTTCTTTTTTCGTCGGGATACCACCGTGCGATCAGGTTGATGCCATTAAACAGGTGATTTTCGTGTTCTCTGTATCCATCCCAACTGCGATGGGTATATCCGGCCACTAACTCTGCGTTTTCTCCGGCAGTTTTTACAATTGCCGAATATTGCCGCAGTTTACAATTGCCAAGCAGGATATTAGTTTGAGCCTGAGTTTGGAAGGGCACAACATTCGCACTATTAAACAACAACACCCCCCCTGTCCCTGCACCATAAAGACTGCTTGCCGGGCCTTTTATCACTTCAACCCCTTCCAAAAGGGCGAGGTCAATATTGTTGATGGGGTTTTCACCAACAGCATCGGTGATGGGAATACCATTGAGGTACATTTTAATATTGCGCATTCCGAATGGTGAACGCAATAAGCTGCCCCGCATCGAAATACGGTAACTGCCCATCGAGCGTTGCTCCATTTTTACCCCCGGCACATTGTTAAACGCCTGAACAAAAGAAACCCCATCCCCTTGTTGCAGGCTTTTTGCAGATATCCTCGCTACGGCAGCAGGCGTTTCAATCAGTTTTTGCCCGGGTTGAAAAGCGGTAACGGTAACCTCCCCAAGCTGTTCGGTGTTGGGTAACAATAATATCCGAACGCTGATGTTTTCCCCTTTTGCCGGCAGGAGAACTTCCTGTGCAACAAATCCCGTAAAAGAAATGCGTAATGAAACATCGCCGGGTAAGGAGGCAACTGAAAATCTGCCTTCCGAATCTGTAACAGTTCCGGTGCCTGAAGGGATAGAAACCACATTGGCTCCGGTCAAAGGTTCAAATGTTTGTGCGTGCCGAACGCTGCCTTCTACCGTTTGTCCCTGAGCCTTTTGAGGTAAGGCGACCAAATGGACAACCCATACTGCCCAAAATATGAAAAACAGCTTTAGAATACCCTCATTATCAAACAGAAATTTCAGATTAACCCGCATAGATACGTGCATTTATGCCGATTTTAGTAATTTGATTTGTAAATTTGCAGTTCCTTGTATTATTAGCGTCAAACCAATTTCAATTTATTGCATCAGACAAGTAAAAAAACGCAAAACCCCTACGGCTCAAAGTTAATCTTACACAGTGTATTTACAGCAAATAAATATCTCCAATTATAAAAACTACAACGGAAACGGCAGCCGCGCACAGTTTTCGCCCCGGCTCAATTTTCTGGTTGGGAAAAATGGTGCAGGGAAAACCAATTTGCTCGATGCGGTCTATTATTTGTGTTTCTGCAAAAGTTATTTCAGCACTACGGATGCGCAAAACATCTGCCATGGTCAGGATTTTTTTAGGGTAGAAGGGTGCTTTGACCTGGCGAATCAACCGGAAAGCATAGCGGTAAAGTTTGGAGTTAACCGAAAAAAGGAGTTTAACCGCAACGGAACGGTTTATGAACGCCTGTCAGAGCATATCGGTCTGCTGCCCTTGGTGATGATTGCACCGGACGATATTGAATTGGTAAAAGGCGGAAGCGAAGAGCGCCGCAAATTGCTCGATACCAGTATTTCTCAGTTTGATAAGACCTACTTGGAAGCATTGATTGTCTATAACCGCGTGTTGCAGCAACGGAACACCCTGCTCAAATCTTTTGCCGAGCGCCATTATTTCAACAAACAACTGCTCGAAACCTATAACGAACAATTAACACCTCCTGCAAACTTTATTTATCAAAAACGGAAAGAAATTACGCAGCAATTATCGCCGGTTATCCAACAGTTTTACCAAAACCTGAGCTCCGGAAACGAAACTGTTGCCTGCGATTATCTCTCACCTTTAGATGGAAAAGATTTTGCAGACCTGCTTCAACAAAATTTAACTGCCGACAGGCAATTACAGCGAACAACTGAAGGTGTTCACCGCGATGACCTTGAATTTACCATCAATAAGGGCTACCCTATAAAAAAATACGGCTCACAAGGACAACAAAAATCCTTCCTGATAGCGTTAAAACTGGCGATTTTTAAACTCTTGACGAAAACCACCGGTAAAACCCCGATTTTGTTGCTTGATGATGTCTTTGACAAATTGGACGAACAACGAACTGCACAGTTGGTCAGTATCGTTTCGGGCGAAGATTTTGGGCAAGTTTTTATTTCAGATACAATTGAGCACCGGATGCAGGCTATTTTTGATAAATTTGCAGTACCCTATCTTGTTTTTAAAATCAACAATGGAAATATTGAAGCGACAGCAAGTAAACCTTAGCGCAGGAAATACCGGCTGTTACCGACAATTTACCAACCTAAAAGCACGTTTCCCGTTAAAGGTGTTTAACATTAAATAATATTTCTGATTTGCAAACCCAAATCGAATAAATCCCAAAAACCGGAACAATGAGACCCCGAAAACCAAACGAACAAACACTGAAAGAGATCTTGAAAGACTTTTTTACGGTTTATAAGCTCAACACCGGATTGAACGAAGCGCGGATTAAAACCCTTTGGGAAGAAATGATGGGAAAAACCATTGCAAAACATACGGATAAATTGGTAGCAAAAAAAGGGGTTTTATACTTGAAAATTAGTTCAGCTCCACTTAAGCAGGAGTTGTTTTTCAGACGCGAGATTATTATAGAACGAATCAACACAAGATTGGGAGAACCTTTTTTAAAAGAAATCGTATTTACCTGATCCGGTTCAACATATTTTCCTGTTATCACATTAAATACCCTAAAAAATCTGCACCAGATATGAACAGAATTTATAGCTTACTTATCCTTTTGTTTTTAAGTACTTGGGGCTTATATACTCCGGTTTTAGCACAGGACTATTATTGGAATACTGATACAACTTTGTTGCCTGAACCGGTTAAGGAGAAAAAGCAACGCAAAAAGAAAAAAGCAAACGAAGACAAAGATATTTTACAAAATCCGGGGGGCTTTGAAATGTATGGCGCAGACAGTCCTCCTGAGTTGGATTTCAATATTCCTGCATCTAATGATGAAGTACTGCAGCCCACACCGGTAGAAGAACAGGCCAATGAAAAAAATACAGCCGCTAAGTCTCAAAAAAGAAGAAAAGGAAACAAGAATGAAAGTTCAGAAGTCATCAGCCTTGATTTAGGCACGCTGTATCAGGTTAATTTGACCGATACTGTCATTGTGCAGGACAAACGCAAAAAAATGCCGGAGGTGAGTTTTAAGGCGAAAGAAGATGTTAAGTATTACTACAATCAGGCAGTGCTTAAAATCAACAACAGCAACTATGCAGATGCTTTAGAGTTGCTCAATAAATGTATAGCCCGAGACCCCAACAACAAAGATGCGCTCCAAATGCGCGCGAATTGTTTAGCCGAACTTCAAAAATATAAGCAAGCAATCAGTGACTATAACAAAGCGCTGAAAATAGATGATAAAGATCCGATATTACACTATAACAAAGCCAGCACGCTTATCAAAATGGGTAAGTTTGACGATGCCGTTGAAACATTTAATAAGGCAATTACCTATAAGCCCGATTATGTGTATGCACTGCAAGGGCGCGCATCCGCCAAAACCCTGAACGGCGACTATAAAGGGGCAATAGAAGATTACAGCTTAGTCTTAGACCATAACCCTCTGTTTCTTTCAGCCCTTAAAGGAAGGGGGGTCGCAAAAGGTCTGCTCAAAAGATATGATGATGCTGTCGGTGATTTTTCTTCAGTCATTGAGTTGCAGCCCTCTGACGGAATGGCATATTACTATCGCGGATTGGCTTATATCAGCCTCAATCAACCATTTAAGGGTTGTACAGACTTTGACAAAGCCTACCAATTGAATGTAAAACAAGCCTATTTCGATATCAAAGAGTTTTGCCGGTAATACGATTTTATTTTATAGATTTTTACGGCTTTTTATGGACTCTTTTACCAATGACCGGACATCGGGTTTTTATGAACGCCCCGAACTGTTTAATCAACTTATTTCAAAGGCTGATTTTGCACTGCTTATAAAAATCTCATTGAATTATTTTGACCAAAACAACATATCCGTTTTTAGCATTGAAGACGGAGTTATCAAAGCTAATACCGGCAATGACAAGGGCGAAGCCGTCCATTTCGGGTTGGACAACCTGATTAAAAAAATAGTCAGAATAAAAAAGAAACTTTGGGAACGTGCAATTTTTGAACACTTTGATAAATTACGCCAAAATCATCAGCCGGCCTACAACTATTTGTTTAAAGATTTTGAATACGCGGCACAATTCTTAAAGGTGGTGATTAAAGACCGGCATTTTATGAAACCCGAATTGTGGGAAAAGTTGGTTTGCCGCGTTGATTTTCCTGAAACTTATACCCTGCTCATCCTAGATTTTGAAGACCAGTTCCGGTTTTTGATGCGTGATGACATCAAAGAATGGGATACAAACGAAGAAGAGCTGTTTGCAACCGCCCTGTTCAACATATCTAAAGAACAAGTAGAAATAATTCATAGCGATAAAGAAAATGACAATCAACTATACTTGTTTATAGAGCCAAATTTTGCTGCCCCTTTTTTGATAGATTTATACAGGAACGCTCCGTTTACCATCGGAAACCTCGGAGCATTGATTGCCATTCCAACCAAAGGGTGTGGGTTGGCTCACCCTGTCAACGATATCGGAATTTTTAATGTCATTAAAGCCATAATGCCTTTGGTTGTTCAATATTATACAGAACACGAAGGGAGCATCAACACCCATTTTTACTGGTTTTTTGAAGACCGCTTTGAAGCTTTTCCGTTGCATCAGACAGAGGATGGTAAATCATACATGAAACTCCCTGAAAAACTCGAGCAATTGCTCAGGAAAAGCCTTTAACCGCAAATTTTCTGACCTTATCTCCATTCTTTTATATTGGCGCTCATATTCTTGTCATTTTTTCAACATTTTAAAAGTTATTTAAAACAATTTGTTGAGTTTGTTGTACTTTCGTATGCTTAAGCAAATAATTATAGCGCTACCGTCCTTGTGTAACTTAACCACCTTTCGCTAACAACCAATCTAAACAACATTTTCCCCATTCTCCACATAAATCAAAAGTACGAATGAAACGAGTAACATTACTACTTGTCATTATTTCCCTTTTCGCCTCAACCCTCGTTCAGGCACACAATGACCAAAAATACAATATTTCGGTTTTCAACCACCAAATCAGAATTGACGAACCCTCAAAGCAACAAGACCTGCGACAACAGGCTATCTGGAAAAAATTTAACCGTCAGTTTGGTCATTGGTATGTCGAGTTTAACACCTTAAATGGTTTGCCTATTCGGGCTGCCGGAACACCCATATCGCTCAATATTTCGGGAACCGAAGAGCAGTTAGCCATTCATTTTGTAAATACTGCGCTGAAAGAATTTAAGTTTCCTGCTTCCTCTTTGCAGTACATCCGTACCAACCATTCAAATCATTTAAGGTATGTATTGTTCAGCCAGTTTTATCAAGGCCTTGAAGTTTTGGGTAATGGTTTAAGTGTCCGGTTTAATCAGCAAAATCAGGTGGTCGCTTTTACTACTGACCTCTACAACAATATCAACCTTTCTCTGCAAACAAGCATTACACCTCAGACAGCCCTGCAACAGGCAGTTGCCGATGTTCCGGGTCAATATACCAACCATACAACTCCGGTACTGAAAGTATTGCCTATCCCAACCCCGTCAGGCTATGACTACAAATTAGTGTATGACTTTACCATTAAAGGCAAAACCAACCTCGGTGAACCTGTGTTTTTCCGGGTTTGGACCGATGCCAATGACGGTACTATTTACTACCGCCGCAACATCGTATGCAGTATAGATGTTGAAGAAGCCGCTTCGCTGTTTCCTGTTAACGGAGAAGCAACCTATAACCCGACTTTCGACCCCGTGGCGGTTAGTTTTCCCAATATGCGTATCCAAATCGGAGCAACCAATTTTTATACCGATGAGAATGGAAATTTGGATTATACCTTTCCTCCCGGTATTCCCGTTACCGTTAATGCCACCGCATATCTTGAAGGACAATACAGCCGTGTGTATATCGGCGAAACGGGCAACACCGTTCCATCTTTCCCGGTAAGCATTGTGCCCGGATCTTCCGAAATTACAGTGCCGGCCGGTGCGGCATCCATCACACAATTTTCTGCTTTCTATCATGTCACGCAGCAGCACAATTTTATGAAATCGTGGATACCCGCCATGACAATCATGGATTTCCCGATGGTTACCCGCGTTGATATTACAGATGGAAGCTGCAATGCCTTTTACGACGGGTCTGTCAATTTCTATGCCCAGGGAGGTGGATGTTACGCTTCGGCTTTGTTCAACGACATCATTTTTCACGAATACGGTCACGGTATCAACTACTATTTCTACGATTTTAAAGGGGGCGATTTTAACAACGGCTCATTGGGCGAAGGATATGCCGATGTTTGGGGTTTGGGGCATACCGAATACCCGATTTTGGCAAAAGGATTTAATATGGGCAATGTCAACTCATCCATCCGCCGCTACGACATCAACCCCAAAGTATATCCGCAGGATTTGACCGGACAGGTTCACGACAATGGAGAAATTATTGCCGGTGCTTGGTGGGATTTGGGCGTACAAATCGGCGTTCAGGAAATGTTCAACATCTTCATCAATTCGCACGACGGCGTTCCCATGCGTCCCGACGGACAAGAAGGCACTCTGTACAGCGATATTTTGTTTGAAGCCCTCATTGCTGATGACGACAACGGAAACATCGCAGACGGAACCCCAAACAGCATTGCCATTATTGACAATTTTGCCCTGCATGGCATCTTCCTACAAATCAGTGGTGAAATGAACCATACAGAATACCCGCTTATTGAACCCACCGAACTGGCACAAATTAACTTTACCCTTTCAATTGATTTTAACTACCTGCCCTTTGTGGAGGAAGTCGGACTTTGGTACAGAACCGATCGCACACAACCCTATACCTATACAAATGCTGTAGCGTTGTCCGGTGGTAATAATTATACCGGGTTTATTCCCTTTCTCACTGCCGGAACTGTAGTAGATTATTACCTCGAACTCAGCGACAATGTGGGCGGCGTTCCGTTTTCAAATCCATACCTTGCAAACCGCACTTCCAATCCAAACCTTCCTTTCCAACTATTGGTAGGGTACGAAACATTAGAAGCAGATAACCTGTTCGGAACTGCTGCACAATGGTCCTTAAACGCTCCCGGTGATGATGCAGGTACCGGATTATGGACGATTGGTTCGCCGAATGCTTCTTTTGTTGATGACGACATCATGGTACAAACCGACACCGACAACACCCCTGATAATAACAACTATTGTGCTTTTACAGGCAATGCCAACACCACTGCTTCAGTTGGTAACAACGATGTAGATGATGGACGCACTACCCTGACCTCGAAAGCATATAACCTCATGCAGTTTACCAATCCTGCTTTTTCCTATTATCGCTGGTACACCAATGACCAGGGTGCTAATCCCGGCAATGACTTCTGGGAAGTCTATATTTCCAATAACGGGGGATCAACCTGGGTTCCCGTTGAAAACACCAATGTTGCAGACCATAGCTGGCGTTTGGCGGCTCTCAGAGTACAGGACTATCTGCCTCTTAGTTCCGATGTGCGTCTTCGGTTTATTGCTTCGGACAATGTAATTGCGGGAGCTCCTTCTGATGGAGGAAGTCTGGTTGAAGCCGCTATTGATGATCTTGTTCTGTACGAACAAGCAGATGAGGCGACCGTAGGAATTAATCCGGCAAACGAATCTGCACTCTTGGTTTATCCCAATCCGGCAAAAGACTTCTTATTGGTTCAACTTGCAACCACCAATTCAGAAAAAGCCATTGTTACACTTTATAACACCATCGGGCAGGTTGTATTTACCCATTCCGACCTTTCCGGACAACCTTTGCGCATTAACACTTCTTCTTTGTCAAACGGAGTTTATCTGCTTAAAGTAAACGAAGGAAAAGACACTCATGTCAGAAAAGTGCTGATTGGCAACAAATAACCAGATTTGAGTGGAGGCAATCTAAATCCTCTGATTGTCCCATATAGCAGTTAATAAAACAGGCAAGGCAGTTTTCTATTGCACTGCCTGTTTTTTTTTTGCTTCGACAACAATCAATCCTTCTGACTAATGTTTGACGAAAGGTTAATTAGTCTGCGCTGCATAATAATCTCTTAGAAGGACAAAGTTTGGAATGTGTAATGCAATTAGATTTGACTTTTTGAAAATACCCTTCATATTAATCGAGTGTAAAAAACAAAAAATGAATATTATCAGCACAACAGGACTGGTCAAACGATTTGGAAATACCGTAGCAGTAAATAAAATTTCGGTTCAGATTAATGAAGGAGAAATTTATGGGTTTTTAGGGCTTAACGGCGCGGGAAAAACTACTCTGATCCGACTTTTGCTGGGTATGGTAAGACCTGATTCTGGAAGTGTGAGCCTGTTCGGAAAAATTCTGACCTCCAATTTCGATCAGTGGAACAAGATAGGATACTTAGTAGAAACACCTTATTCCTACCCCAACTTGTCGGTTTACGACAACTTGAAAGTATTTTGCAAATTGCGTCAATTAAGCAATCCATCTGCCATAGACCGTATCATTGAAAAACTAAAACTCACTAAATACAAAAACATCAAAGCAAGCGCTTTGTCTTATGGCAACCAACAACGATTGGGACTTGCCAAAGCTCTCATCCACCAACCTAAACTTTTAATTTTAGATGAACCGGTAAATGGTTTAGATCCGGAAGGTATCGTAGAAGTGCGGGAACTCCTGACTGCTCTTGCCAACCATGGAACTACCATTTTTATTTCAAGCCATATACTAAGCGAAATTTCCAAACTTACCCATCGTATAGGCATTATTCACGAAGGTAAACTTATCAAAGAATTAACTACCGCTGAATTGTCCGGCCACATCATTAAAAAAATATTGGTGAAGACCACCGACAACAATAAAGCGATACAATGCCTGATAAACAAAGGCTATACCGTAGTACATGGTGGAGAGCATGAACTTGAAATCTCCAATACTGAAGCATTGGAACACCCCGAATACGTATCAAAACTGTTGACAGAAAACGGATTTCCACCCATACAGATTTACCGTTTCACCGAAGACCTTGAAATGTATTTCCTGAGAACTATTAAAGCCTTTACATCATGAAAGCGCAATTCAGGGCTTTAGAAGCCGAAATGATTAAAATCAAATCCTCACCCATACTTTGGGCAACATTCGTTGCTTTTGCGTTAGCTCCTGTGATGGGAGGGGTCTTTATGCTTATACTTCAGGACAGTGAGGCTTTAGCAAAAGCAGGAGCACTTGCCATCAAAGCAAATGCCATGAACTTTGAAGCAAACTGGGTTTCTTATTTTGACATACTCATACAAGCTGTTGGTGTTGGCGGGGTGATGGTTTTTGGGTTTGTCATCAGTTGGGTTTTTGGACGGGAATATTCAGACGGTACCGCAAAAGATTTGCTTGTGCTGCCAACTTCAAGAATAACAATCCTAAATGCAAAATTTATGGTGTATGTTATTTGGTGTTTTGCTTTAGCCGTCTCCAACTTGCTTGCCGGACTGATAATTGGTACTTTGCTCCAATTGCCGGCAACGGATATAGCTTTGTTAATCCCAAAACTAACCAGCTATGCGGTAACCACCGCTCTGACAGTCATTGTTGGTATTCCTATTGCATTCTTTGCCTTATATGGTAAAGGATATCTGGCACCCCTTGGCTTTGTGGCATTGACTTTAGTTTTTGCACAAGTAATTGCAGCTATCGGATATGGCTCATATTTCCCTTGGTCTATTCCCGGACTTTACAGTGGGGCGGGTGGTGAATACCGATTGTTGCTGAATCATTACAGTTATACCATTTTAGTACTTACAGGAGCTGCAGGCTACCTGACAACTACCATTTACTGGAAAAGAGCCGATCAGACAAAATGAAAGAGGAGTGCTTTTAAGTTTTTCCAATCCCTGTCTTTACCGCTTAACTAAAAATTCACCTGCGCCTGTATTCTCAACAGGTTTCCGGTTTGGTAATTGTTTTGATTCAGAAAGTCTTCAAATCTTCTCTTGGATATAGTATAATTCATTACCAATTCAAAATATTTGGATGCCTGCCATTCTACCCCAAACTCCCATTCATTTAAGCGGTAGCTTCTTGCGTCTTTTTCGTGTTTTTTCCCACCTTTATAAGCATGAAACCGGGCAAAGGGAATTATCACCCGTTTGTTTATGCTGACCAAATAGCTTGTTGTTATATAGCCCCCATATAAAGACCTCACTTCAATTGAATCGGTTAGGGTATTAAATTCAGGACCTTTTCCGATATTATATTCTGCCTGAATTCCAAAGGGTTTGGGGTATAATACAAACGAAGCGGCAATCCGTTGATCGGTATAATTTAAGTCTGGCTTGTATTTCACTCCGTCGCTTAAATTAGAGGGCTGAATAACATATTTTCCGGTATAACCCTGAATTCCGGCTTCAATGATTTGTGTTTTTAATTCAACAGGATAAGTAAATCGGGCAACAAAATGCGGTTCGTCGTTGAGTTCATTCAGGTTGGCAGTTTGTCCGTTGAAAACACCAAGTCCAAAAAGTCCGTAGTCGCCACTGCCCTTCAGCCCTTCACTGACTAAACGCGACAAAAGTTTTCTTTTTTCTTTTGGTGCCCAGTAAAAGAAGATTCCCAAATCGCGTTCGTTACTGACCGCACTGTTCAGGGCATCGTTTCTGTCCAATGGAATCCTGTTTTGGCTGGACTGCAGGTTTTCAAATCCAAACGGCACTTTGCTCTGTCCTATTCGGAATCTAAATTCGTTGTTTTTATCAACCCCCACATCAAAATAGGCATCTCTGAGTTGAGCGAAATGCAGGCGGTCGCTACTTGCGCTGCTTGCAAAATCGGGTTGGACATAAAAATAAACTTGTTTGCTGATTTGCCCGAAAAAAATTATCCGCATCCGTCTGATAAAAAATCCACCTCCTTTGCCCCATGATTTATCGCATTGCTCACACCTCAGGTTTTCGTTGGTTTCGAGCAACCTGTTATATCGCACCTGAGCATACCCTCTGATAGAAATGTTTTCGTACCATTTTTTGGGCTGAATGGTTTCCTGTTGTGACTTCTTTAGGTGTAAAGAATCAACTTGCGAATAACCCCAAACCGGAATAACCAATAGGGTTAGAAAGATTAATTTATTCATGCGCTGTCATAATACATCGCAAAAATACAAGGATTTCAATAAAATTGAAGTACTTGCATGGTATGGCTCGGGAGTTTTAAAAAAAGCAGTTCTGTTTTTTTCTCAGTCCGGTGTTTCAAGTTTATTTGGAAAACACCCGACCCAGTTTTTCTATCCTGTAAATACAGAGCAAGTATGCTAAAATCAATGCGATTCGAAAGGCATAAGCGGGTATCACTGGTAAATCGTTGACCCAAAAAGCGTTTGTAAGAACTGCCAAAATTCCTAACCAGATATAGCCAGTCAGTTTCAGGGATTCGTAGGGAATGGGGTAATATTTTTTTCCGGCTATAAAAGATACAATTACCATGATGGTATAACAGGCAAGGGTTGCCCAGGCGGCACCCATGTAACCAAAATAGGGAATCAGCAGCATATTGAGGAGGATGGTAATGGCTGCACCCAACAAAGAGATATAAGCCCCAATTTGAGTTTTGTTGCTCAGCTTGTACCAGATAGATAGGTTGTAGTAAATGCCTAACATCAGGTTTGCCATCAGTAAAAAAGGAACCACTGCCAAACCAACCCTGAAAGGCTCACCGATAAATCGTTCAAAAATATCCATAAACAACATCACCCCTATAAAAATAAGCGTTCCGGCAATGACGAAATATTTCATTGAAGCGGCGTAAAGTTTGGGTGCATCTTCCCGGGCAGCTTGTGCAAAAA
The DNA here is from genome assembly GCA_016700115.1 of Sphingobacteriales bacterium. NCBI lineage: Bacteria > Pseudomonadati > Bacteroidota > Sphingobacteriia > Sphingobacteriales > Sphingobacteriales bacterium. The sequence continues at coordinate 1,269,428 of CP064999.1, forward strand.
ACAAAGGCTCGGCAGCAAAACGGTAGGCTTGGGTAAACAGGCTCATTAAAATACTCAGTTTGTAACATGCGCCGTAAATACCCAACATGCTTTGGTTAGTGTCTGGGTCGTAGGGGAGCAGGTATTTTAAAATCACCCTGTCGAGCATTTCGTTGACAATTCCGGCAAAACCAACAACCACTAAAGGCAAGGCATACACCATCATACTTTTCCACAATTGGTAATCGAACCTGAAACGTATTTTCAACCATTCGGGCATTAGCAACAACAGGGTAACTATTCCTGCAATGAGGTTGGCTAAAAACACATACCCCACCCCAATCTCGGGTTGATACCAGACTCCGATAAAGGCATATTTTTCGGCCCAAACCGGACAAAGCAACAGGAAAAACAAGGTAAGGCCAATATTGACTCCGATATTGACCAATTTGATTCCTGCAAAGCGGAAGGCCTTTTCCTGATACCGCAACCGCGCAAACGGAATGGCACTAAGAGTATCTAACCCGATAATGAACGCAAACCAGATAAGATATTCGGGGTGTTGCGGATAGTTTATCAAGTCTGATAAATGTCCGGAAAAACCGGTCAATATACCTACAAACAAGGCCGTACTTGCCAACAAGGAGAGCATGACCGTGCTATATACCCGTTCCATGTCTTGCGCCTGCCGGATGTAACGAAAAAAGGCGGTTTCCATGCCATAGACAAACAGCACCAGCAAAAACCCGGAATAGCTGTACCATTCGGTGATAACTCCGTATTCGCCTTCGGAATAAACGCGGGTCAGCAATGGAGTAAGCAGATAGTTCAGCAACCTTCCGACAATGCTGCTCAACCCATAAATTGCAGTTTGTCCCGCTAATTTACTAAGTACGTTGCGATTGGTCAATGATCAATTTGTTTGAACAGGGCAAAGGTATATATTTTTACAACCTATCCATCAACCCAATCTTTCAACCGTCTTTTTTGCAAAACGACCGGAAAAGTCAGGGTTTGATTGCAGGTCTTCGGGTAATTTTCGGAATTATCAATCAGGTTTAAACTTTGGATTGGCGATAAAAACCGAATCTGTCAATGATTCAAGAAAAGCAAGGAGGTCGAGCCGTTCCTTTTCATTCAATTCAAAAGGCTGTATCAACGGACTTTTATTGGGATGAGATGTACCGCCGCTTTGGTAATGGTCAATCACTTCAGACAGGGTAAGTAAGCTTCCATCGTGCATATAAGGAGCTGTCAAGGCGATGTTTCTCAATGTTGGAATTTTGAAAACCCCGATATCATTGGGGTCAAGGGTTAGCCTAAATCGTCCTTCGTCTGCATAGCTCTCATATAGCCCGTTATTTTCAAACCCGTTGCTGGTAAAGTTAAACCCGCTATGACAATGACCACATTTGGCCTTTTCGCCAAAAAATATCTGTTTTCCGGCGGCAGCTTCAGGACTCAAAAATTGAGGGTTGTCTGCCGAAGCGTTTCCGCTGATTAATGTTCGCTGAAAAGCAGCCAGGGCTCTTGTAATGGTAAATGGGGAAGGGGATTGTCCATAGGCTAAATAGCTCAACTGCACATATTTGGGATTTGATTGCAGTCGTTTTGCTGCTTCGCCAATGGTAAAATCCATTTCGGCATGTTCGGTAATAGGCGTGAGTGCCTGAATTTCGAGCGTTTCTACCCCTCCTTCTTTAAGTAAAAAAGGAAGATATCCCACATTGGTCAGGGTTGGTGAGTTTCTAAAACCCAAACGTCCGGCAACGCCTTTGCTCAAAGGCCGATCATCAGAAAAAGCGAGATGTTGCTGATGGCAGGAAGCACAGGAAATGGTCGAATCGACCGATAAAACAGGATCATAAAACAGTTTTCGCCCGAGGTTTACCCTGGCTTTGGTCATCAAATTATCGTCAGGGATGGGCATAGGGGGGAAACCAACGGGTATAACCAATTGATAGGGCGTTTCGTCCATATCCGGAATCAAGTTATCGTCTTCCCTACAGGAGAAGAGCGTAAACATACCTGAAAACAGGATGAATAGGAACAAAATCCTTATCATGGCTTATCCGGTTATGCTTTAAAGACAAAGTTCTGTATCTCAAAGTTTGACCCTGTTAAACTCCGGTGCAGATAATCATAAACCTGCTATTTGGCGCATTACTTCTTCTGCATGAAAGCGCGAGTTTTCAATATACCAGATATTAGTATGCGTACCCCCACAAATCGTACCGGCCATAAACACACCCGGCAAATTAGATTCATAAGTCCCCGGGTTGTAATCCGGCAAAGTATAACCTTCTTCGTTTACGAGTATCTTCACACCCAATTTGTTCAACCATGAAAAATCGGGATGATAGCCGGTCATAGCCAATACAAAATCATTAGGCAAAATTATCTTGCCTTCAGGGGTAATAATTTCTACCTCATTTTCTTTTATATGACTGATTTGGCTATTGAAAAAAGCAGAAACAGACCCTTCTTTTATTCGATTTTCAATATCTGGTTTAACCCAATATTTTACTCCTTCCTTAAGGGTTGACTTTCTGACCATCAACGTAACCTTCGCTCCTTTCCGATAGGTTTCAAGGGCTGCATCAACGGCGGAATTACCGCCACCTACCACCAATACATTTTGGTTACTATAGAGATGCGGGTCGTCGAAATAGTGTCTGACCTTTGGAAGGTCTTCTCCTGCTACCCCCAGCAGGTTGGGTTTGGTAAAAAACCCGGTAGCGATGACTACACAACGGGTAGTATAACTATTTTTGGAAGTTTCGACAAGATAACCTCCCGTCTGAGGGAGTAAGTTGTTTACTTTTTCATACAATCGAATATTGAGCTTAAAAGACTCCGCCACTTTTCGAAAATACTCCAGCGCTTCGCGTCTTGTTGGACGGTCGCCATGTGAAACAAACGGGATATTGCCCAGTTCGATATTGTCGGAGGTAGAAAAAAAAGTCATATTAGCGGGATAGTCATAGACTGATTGTGTCAGACATCCTTTTTCGAGGATGAGGTAACGGAGCCGGGTTTGTTTTGCGGCAATACCACATGCCAAACCAATAGGCCCTGCTCCTATAATGACAACCTCGTAATCTGTTGATTTTAAATCTGGCATATATGGCTTAATTTATCCCCTTTTAATCATCCCAAAGGTAACTGTTTATGCTTCTTTGTTCGTGAACAGATGTTTTTAATAACAAACGGATATTCAGAAAAAAAGTACATCTGCTCATAAAAAGGGAACAATTACGCCAAAGTAGTTGGGTGTTTAATACAGGATAGTTACTTTGTGAACGTTTTTCGCATGTTTGTACCAAAAAACAAAACTATGAATCGATTAGTTGTATGGATTTTACTGATAGTTGCTGCTACATTCACAGGTTGTTCCGATTCACAAGTTAAAGATGCATTAGGAGGAGGGACCCAACCTACATCAACCGGTGATATAGACGAAGTGGTTTTGCTCATAGATGATAAGTTGTTAAAAGGCGAACCCGGTGAAAACCTTCGCTTTCATTTACAACAGGATTATGTGATGTTGCCTCAAAGCGAACCCATGTTCGACTTGCGTCCGCTTGGCAGCATGAAAGCATTCGGAAGCATGTTGCAGCGAAGTGCTGTCGTGTTGATAGTTGCCGATTTGAGCGATAAAGATAACGACATTACACAGTCCGTTACAGAACAATTGCAGCGATTTACCAATGAAGGTAAGGAAGTTCCCCCGTTTTTTGCGAGGCGCGATGTATGGGCAACCCCTCAACGGGTGATCTATATTTATGGCAAAGATATCGCCGAATTAAGCAAAAGCATCAACGCCCATGCTAACGGAATTGTTAAACAGCTTTATGAAATTGGAGATCAGAAAGCCTACAACAACGCCTATTCAACTAAAGAAAACGAAGGATTGACGGCAAACCTGGAAAAAAAATACAAGGTTTCGGTTAAAGTGCCTCATCTGTTTGAAAGTGCAACACAAACCGACAATTTTGCATGGCTTCGTTTCGACAATCAGGCAACCGAAGAAGTCCAAAATATCCTGATCTATACGGAGCCCTACTCCGGTAATACCCCTCCCCAGATAACTGAAGCATTAGCCGTCTCTATCAGGAATAAAGCAGGTAAATTTGTATCCACACAGATTGAAGGCAGCTATATGGCGGCAGACACTACCCTTGGATTTGTCAGTAAATCATCCCTGCTTCCATCCGGAATAGAAGTTTTGGAGGTAAGGGGATTGTGGCGGATGTATGGAGATTTTATGGGCGGGCCGTTTATATCCTATTGCTTTAACGATACCGCAAACAGACAGATTGTTTTGACCGATGGTTTTGCTTATGCTCCAAAAGTAGATAAACGCCGTATTATGAGACGGATAGAGATGATATTGAAAACGACTAAAATCTCATCGGGAAAATAGCTGAGTTCATTAGTCTTTTATTTATCTGCTTTTGTGCTTTTATAAGAGAAACCCTTTATTAAAGCCTAAATTCTTCTAAAAGGCTTAGTTGTTAAAAAAAATCAAGGCAAAACAGATTGAGTTACTACTGCCCTGCCTTGAAATCTGTTTATGGTTACCGTTTTTTCTTATCTCTTTTTAACTTGTTTTTCAACCGGTTAGATTTAGTGTTGGTTGCATTTGAAAAATCATAACTATTGATATAGCTGTCAATTTTTTTGTCTAACATTTCCTGCTCGGCTTGTTTGTTGTTTTTTGGGTCCGGAGTTGTGGTCGTTGGCGGAGGAGTATTGTTTGCCGGTTGTGTAACCACTGTTTTATTAGCCGGTTGGGTAGTAGGCGGAGGTGTAGTTACCGGTTGTTTGGGCTGCGATGGTGTTGTTGTAGTTGTTGGCTGAGTAGTTGTCGCCGTTGTGTTGTTGAACCGGGTTTCACCGGGTTTATAAGGTTGGATGGCGGTTGTGGTATTGGGGTTGGCGGTTGTGGTATTGACCGAAGGATTTTTTGCGGGTGTTTTTTCAGAATTATAAACCGTGGTATTTGTGTTTGTGGTTGTATTGGTGGTGACAGGTAATGTATAAGGAGCAGAGATATAAGGTTCAGGCATAGTAGTCGAAATAACACCCGGAGTTGAATGAGGTACAGCGTAGATATTTGAAGGCTGAGCAACATCGGTGCTTCGGTAAGTTGCGGTATTGTCTTCGGGTTTAGACACAGTTGCCGGATTTCCTGCCGGCAGGGCCGGATTAGTGTTTATAGTAGGGGTGGAAGTAACGTTAGCAGTTGTAACAGGGACTGTCGGCTGAGCGCCGGTAGCCGATAGCGGCATATTCCATTCACTTTTGCCGATAACCCTTCCCCGTACATTATTTTTATATTCTACCAAAAAAGCATCGGGAAACCCGTTTTGTTGAATTTTGGCAAGCGCATCAGATGCCGCAGCTCTTGTATCATAGCTACCAATCATTACACGGTTAATTTGGTTGGCGGCAACTTCGGCTTCAACTTTGCCAAACTGGGCGACACGGTCAAAATCCTTTAAATTTAATTTTTTAAACGCTCCCACCTGAACTTTGTAAGTAATCCCTTCTGTTTTGGTTTCCGCCAGAGAGGCCGGCAGATAATTATGGGTTACAATCGGTTCCACCGAACGGTTGACCGCTGCGTTTCCCTTGGTTTCAGCAACCAAATCGGGATTGGTGTTTGAATGAAACGCCATTGTTTGAGTGGCTTTCATATCCACAGCAAGTATTTTGTCTATTTCATTAAAGGTGGGATTAACTGCATAAATTATCCCTTTGGCATCAATCAGGTAAGTATAAGGCAACTGTTGAACTTTGTATGAATCGGCAGTACCTGAATAAAAATCATAGACATGATATGTTCCGGGGAGTTTATCGGCGTTCAGGGTATTGATCCAGTTCGTTCTATCACTGTCTAAAGAAACCGTAAACAGTTTAAATCCTTGTGCATTTGGAAAAGAAAGTTTCTCATATTTGTGGTACAGGGCATACACATTCGGCGAATTAGCCCTTGAACTTGGATCCCATGAAGCCCAAAAATAAACCAGCACAATATTTCCGTTCAAACTGCTTAAAGAACGATTTACATTAGCAGGGTCGGGCAAATTTATATCAGGCGCTTGTTCACCTACCCGAAGTTGAGCCTGTACGGGTTCGGTAAATATAAACATGAATGAACAAAGCACAATAAAAAGTAAAAGGATTCTGTATTTCATGGCTGACATGTTAAAAAGTGAAACAAAAGGATATAAGTTACTAACTAAGAAAGGTAAAATTTTTATCAAATTAAGATTTATGTTGCCTGCGTTAGGGATATAAGAACGCAAAACTATCCGGGTTTATTTAGTATAAACAGATGCACAATTATCATTAAACAATAATCTGGCTTTTATTTAAAAAAAAGTAAAAAGAGCAGAATGTTTAAAAAGTGCATGGATTTTTCACGTATCAACAAATGTTTTTAAATTTTTCGCCTAATTATTAACCAAAAACCACCAATTTTCACTCACACATAATTGGGATAAAGGTAAAGCAAATTTTGAAACAATTGCATGTTTTTTCAAAGATAGAAAAATACGGTACGAGTTTGTTCCTTATTTGAATGATGATTTTAACTTTTTCTGGTACTATGCAAGGTACACCACAATAATTTTAGTATCAAAAAAACAAAGTTTGTATTACCTTAGCGGTGAAAATTCAGTGATTTCACAAAAAGCCGGCTAAATCCTGCCATACCTTAAACATCCTGCTAAATTATCAGAAACGCAGGATTAAATATACATAGCAAACAGATAGGTGGAAGACAATTACAAACAAATAGGCATGCGCCGCAAGTTGTTGAGTGAAATAGAACAACAAGGCATTACCAACGAGCAGGTTTTGAAGGCTATGTTCGCTGTACCGCGGCATGTATTTTTTGAAAAAGCCTTTTTAGAAAAAGCCTACGAAAATGTTGCTTTTCCAATAGGTGAGGGGCAAACTATTTCGCAGCCTTATACCGTAGCCTATCAAACCCAATTGTTGGAGGTAACCAAAGGGGATAAAATTTTGGAAGTCGGAACCGGTTCCGGCTATCAGGCCTGTATATTAGCCGAAATGGGGGCGCGGGTTATCACCATAGAGCGCAACCGGAAACTTCACGAAAAAGCCAGGGATATGGTCCGGCTATTGGGCTATTCTTCTATCACCCTTATTTTTGGAGATGGATATGAGGGCGCTCCAATATATGCCCCGTTTGATAAAATTTTGGTAACCGCAGCAGCTCCCGAAATCCCTCAAAAATTGCAGGCTCAATTAAAAACAGGGGGGATTTTGGTCATCCCGGTTGGAAGCGATCATACTCAGGTCATGTTGAAGATTTCCAAAATTTCAGAAAATGAATTTCTCGAAGAAAAGGGGCAATTATTCAAATTTGTTCCTTTGCTGAAAGGGCTGATCGGTTAAATTGACATTCCTGAAATACCTGTTTTACTGCCTTACTTTCCTGAATTAGAGGGATAATTAAAACTAACAGGTAACAAAAGAAACAAAACAGCAGTAATTACGTATCAGCAACAGAGAGTTTTTTACATTTCTTTTACATTGAAAATTCACTGATCAATACTAAAATAGTGTTGACTTCGTTACCTTTACTTAAAATTTTAGAAAACAACTTTTTTTATTACCATTAAAAGCGAAAAACGTATGCGCAGACTTCTATTATTTATTGCTTTGACCTTTGTCTTTACATTGGGAACACAAGCACAATCTGAGCGCACCTGTGCCGCTATGGATGTACTTTCAGAGCAACTGGCAAATGACCCCTCCCTCCAGGGAAAGATGGAGGCCATTGAGCGTCATTATGAAGATTTTATCGAATCCGGTGCTCATTTGCACGACCGTGTGGTTGTTACTATTCCTGTTGTGTTTCACATCATTCACAATGGCGATGCTGTAGGTTCTAACGAAAACATCAGCGATGCCTTGATTATGGCGCAATTAAACCAGCTAAATCTCGATTTTCGCAAATTAAATTCGGATGCTTCTTTAGTGCCCAGTTTATTTGCCGGAGTAGCTGCCGATGCTGAAATTCAGTTTTGTCTGGCACAACGCACTCCTGCAGGAGCAGCCACCACGGGTATTAACCGCGTGTATTACAATCAGTCTGCGCCTACTACCTCTTATATGAACAACACCGTTAAACCTGCTACTATTTGGGACAGATCAAAGTACCTAAATATCTGGACAGCCAACCTGAGCGGTGGTATTTTGGGTTATGCTCAGTTTCCGGGCGGTAGCGCCAGCACCGATGGCGTAGTTTGCCTTCATAGTTCGGTAGGCTCGGTAGCCAATCCTAACCCTGCCGGCGGCGTTTATGGTAAAGGCCGAACTGCTACGCACGAAGTCGGTCACTGGCTTAACCTTCGCCATATCTGGGGAGATGCTACTTGTGGCAACGATCAGGTGAGCGACACTCCCGTTCACAATACTGCCAATTATGGCTGTCCTTCCTATCCTCATTACAGCACTTGTAGCGGCTCGCCGGTAGAAATGACCATGAACTATATGGATTATACGGACGATGCTTGTATGTATATGTACACCACAGGTCAAAAAAGCCGTATGCAGGCTGTGCTTGCTGCCGGAGGTTCGCGAGCTTCTTTAGCTACTTCTAACGGATGTACACCTCCATCAGGCACTTCATGTGGAACCCCCGGAAGCTTAAGCGCTTCAGGTGTGTCTCAAACGGGCGCAACACTAAACTGGGGTACAGTATCGGGCGCTACAAGTTATAATGTACAATATCGTCAAACAGGTACTTCTACTTGGTCAAACACCACTTCAACATCTACATCTGCTGCTGTATCAGGACTTACCTGCAATACAGGATATGAGTTTCAGGTTCGGGCAGTTTGCGGAACCACCACCGGTTCTTACAGCGGCTCGGCAACTTTCACCACATCTGCATGTGGCGGCACCTCCTGCGGCACGCCCGGCGGGTTAAATGCAACCGGTATTACTCAAACCAGTGCTACCTTAAACTGGGCTGCGGTTTCGGGAGCAACAAGTTATAATGTTCGCGCAAGACAAGTTGGCACTACAACCTGGTCAACCGGAACAGTAACCTCTACCTCTGTGAATTTTACAGGACTGACCTGCAACACCAACTACGAGTTTCAGGTTCAGGCAGTTTGCGGAACAACAACAGGCACTTACAGTGGCTCAGCTAACTTCACTTCTTCGGCTTGTTCAACGACTTGTACCGATACCTATGAGTCCAACAATTCCCAATCAGCCGCTAAAACAATTCCCAAAAACACCACCATCAGTGCTTTAATCGGAAGTTCGACTGATTCTGATTGGTTTAAATTTACGCTTACTTCTACAGAGAAAAACATCAGAGTAACTTTATCCAATCTTCCTTTCGATTACGATCTTAGGCTGTACAGAAATAATACACTATTAGCTACATCCCAAAACGGCGGAACTGCGAATGAAGTGATTATTCGCAACAACACATCTACCAGTGGCACTTATTATATAAGAGTGTATGGATATAACGGTGCTTTCAGCACCACACAATGCTATAACCTTTTGGTAGAAACAAGTGCAACTGCGTTTAAACTCAGCTCAGATGCTGCCGAATTGGCTTTAGAACAGACTCCGGTAACCTTCAACGTGTACCCCAATCCTGTTTCTGGAATTGCAAACATACGCCTTGTTCAGGGTACCAATGATGAGCCGGTCAATATTTCGGTATTTGATTTAACCGGTCGTTTGGTGATTTCCCAAACCGCAAATAACACCAAAGAAGCAGGTGATTTTGCATTGGATTGTACTAACCTTTCTGACGGCATCTATATCATCCGTATCGAAACCGGTCAGGAAGCAGTATCTAAGAAAATTATTATTCAACACTAACCCAATTAGAGTTGTCTTGTTTTCCTTTAAACGATAACACTGAATTAAGCCCCTTGAAATTTAACTTCAAGGGGCTTTTTCATTACGCTATCTGTGAATTGCCGAATTAACCTGTATTCGGTCTATATTCCTCCGGGTCTATCAAATAATGACTCTTTTTTTTGCACCCCTGCAAAGAATCATCGTCTCCTTGCATTGGTTCATTGCACCGCTGCATTAACATAATGCGCCCCTGCAAAACTTAGAATCACCTCAGTTTCACTTTATTGCACCTCTGCAATAACTCAAAGTACCCCTGCAATGGCTTATTGCACCCCTGCATAACTTCATTTTGCCTGCTTTACAGTTTATTGCACCCCTGCAAAACTTGTAATCACCTCCGATTCACTCTATTGCACCCCTGCAATAACTCAAAGTACCCCTGCATTCACCTAAAGTCAACCTGCAATAACCTAAAGCTGACTGTGTTTTTCGCTTCAAATCTTGTTTTTTTGTTTTGTGGTGTTTAGAGATATGGGCTGTTATTTGAAGTAGGGCAGGTGTTTTTTGTTCTAAAGCAGATGCCTTTTTTGAATTAGGTCAGCAGTTTTGGTTAAAACCGCAGGTCATTGTTGAGTTCTGTCTCTGTTTGGAGCATAAGTTGGGCACTTTAGAGAATGACTGTAAAAAACGCTAATCCGCCTTTATGGTGTTGTCAGCCTGTTAAATATTCCAATTCAATTTTTATAACGGTCAATCTTTGTCCTGTTAAACAGGTGGTCCTTGTATTTCAAATGCCGGAAATTTTGGCTGAGCTCCCAGTGATTGATTTAACCATACCCTTTATTTTGACACCTGCTCTATTGTCGTCAGGCATGAAACCTGAATAGTCTATTGGATGGTTGTAAACAGATTTATCCCGCAAAAAAAGAACCATTAAACCTGCTAAACAAAAGAAGCGATATTTTAGTCTGTCAAATCTAAAATGCAAGATAGTCAAAGTTTTAACTAAACGAAACTTAATTGAAAAAAATACGTAGCAGTTTTTTGATCGTTTTTTGAATAGTAAATGAAAAATACTTGAAACCATAATTTTCATTAATACTACTACGGTATTTATTGATAATCAGGCGGTTATGAAATTTTTTTTATTTATTGTATATTTTTTGAAAAAATCGTTTGTCCATAGAATTAAATATGTTCATTTGTTATCTGTTAACAATTCAAGACCTCGTCTTAGTCAAGATTTTTAACAAAATCTTTAGCCGGGTGATTAAAATTTGCGTTTAAAATGTGATGTTTTACCTTTGCAAATTCAGAAAGCGATAGTTGATTTTGTGCAATCAAATACAGGCACATTGATTTTTTTCGGAAAAAAAGAAACCACTGTACAATAAACGATGCTTTGTGCAACCCTTTCTTTTAAGCCAATCCTAATAAGTTATCGCTTTTCAACCGCCAATTTATTTTAATCAATTTCACATTACCCCTTATTTTACCAAACAACTTAGTCTTATGTTCTCAACAAAAAGCTACACGTTTTTTCAAGGACGCGTGAACAGTTTATTGTTTGCAGTTTCCTTGTTTTGGATTACAGCGTTAAGTTTTCAGAATCAAATTCATGCACAAGCGACCTGTACTCCTTCCACCCTCGTTAGCTGGGATATGAATGCATGTGCGTCAAGCTATTCCAGTTATACCGAATTTACGGCAACTTATCCGACAAGCAGTTGTTCGGGAGTAAGTGCCTCGAATGTTTACCGCAGCAACCCCTCGACCTATAAACATGCCTGTGTCTTAGGACAAGGAAATACAGGGGCTGCCATGAGTGTATCCGGTGCTACCAACAGCACGTATCCTTCGTCATCAGCCACAAAGGTCAAGTTTGAAGCTACCATAACCACTTCAACTCCCAGACAAATAACGGCTTTAAAATTTTATGCAAAAAGCCCTACTGTTTCAACTACCTTAGCCGGTTCTTCCACCACCAACAACTATCTACAAAAGTACGGTATCAGAATTTACAAAGGCTCAAGTTTAGTATATGAGGCTTCAAACTTAAGTCTTTCGACCTCATGGCAATTGAAAACCATTGACCTTTCCGGTGATTCTGATTTTCAGTTTTCCAGTACCAAAACTTTCAAGTTTGAATTAGTAGCCTATAAACCTGTCAATAACGGTTGCACCATTAATGTATGGGATTTGGACAATATAACTATCGAAGGATGTTGCTCCACTCCCGTAAACTGCAACGATATTACGGGTGGTTCTATCGGGCCTAATCAAACTATTTGTTCCGGCGGCGATCCTGCCATTATCAACAACACTTCCTCTGCAACTACATCTTTCAGCGGTGGGGTTAAATATCTTTGGTTTAAATACGTAGGATCTTCAGCTCCTTCATCCATGTCTTCTGCCACCTTGATTTCTGGAGCAACTTCAGCTTCTTATGACCCGCCCGCCGGCAGCGTTACTGCCAAAACATGGTATCGCCGGTGTGCAGCACCTAACAGCGCTTCCTGTACAACCTACAACGGCGAAACATCCTGGGTTTATGTCAATGTTACTACCCCGCCAACTTTGGTTTGCGAGGCAAAAGTAAATGGCACCTGGTCCACCTTAAATAATTGCGCGGTTACTGTATGTACCGGCAATTCATTGTGGTTAAGTGTGAACCCCAATATCAGTACCGTAGTTTGGACTGGCCCAAATGGCTATAATGCTACTGGAAATGATGCCTCTATTTCGAGCAGTGTAACAACCTCTCATGCAGGTACTTATACGGCGGTTCTGACAGACAATGGATGTTCCAGCACGGCTACCATCACTGTAACCGTTAATAACTGTACCCCACCGGTAAATTGTAATGATGTAACCGGCGGGTATATCACTCCAAACCAGACGATTTGTTCCGGAGGAGATCCTGCACCCATCACCAATTCAACTTCAGCATCAACATCTTATAGCGGAGGGGTAAAATACCAATGGTATAAATATGTGGGAAGTACTGCACCAAGTTCCCTTTCTTCGGCAACTTTAATACCGGGTGCTACGTCTTCTTCTTACGACCCGCCTGCCGGAAGTGTAACTTCAAAAACATGGTTTGTACGCGCGGCTGCACCAAACAGCGAGTCTTGTACAACTTATAGTGGACTGTCTAACTGGAAATATGTCAGTGTTACTACACCCCCGACTTTGACCTGTAAAGCGAAAGTCAACGGCACCTGGAATGTTCTGTCAAATTGTGCAGTTACGGTTTGTGTCGGCAACTCTTTGTATTTAGGGGTTCTTTCCGACGGGTCTTCTTTTTCATGGACTGGTCCAAATGGCTTCAGCTCAACAAATCAGTACCCTTTAATATCTAACAATGTAACAGCAGCTCATGCCGGAAGTTATACAATTGTGGTTACAAAAAATGGATGTACGACTTCTGCCACTATTGTGGTGACGGTAAGTACCTGCGGAACTCCGCCAAATTGTGGCGATATTACCGGAGGTTCTATCGGAAATGATCAAACAATTTGCGGTGGTGGAGACCCATCAAATATTTACAGCATCACCGATGCAACTACATCGTATAGTGGTGGGGTAAAATATCTATGGCTTTTGTATGTTGGTGCTACTCCCCCGTCTTCTATGTCCTCAGCAACTATAATTCCCGGAGCTACTTCAGCTTCTTATGATCCGCCTGCCGGCAGCATTACTTCCAAAACATGGTTCCGTCGCTGTGCAGCGCCTAACAGCGATGAGTGTACTACCTATAACGGTGAAACTGCCTGGGTGTATGTAGATGTAGCTCCAAATCCAGACACACCGACTCCAACAACCAACAGCGCAAGCAATGTTTGTCCGGCAACTTCAGTCAATCTGATATCACTACAACCGGCCGCTCCCAGTACTCCCGGTGGAGTGTTTGAATGGCATACCGGTAACGATGCTTCATCGCCATTAGTTGACAATCCAACTTCTGTCGGCAACGGCACTTACTATCTCTTTGAAAAATCAACAGCCAACTGTTACAGCAACGGGGCAATGGTAACCATTACTATTACAACCTGTGAAACTGTTTGCGATAACTACTACAATGGGGGCAGTGTCGGGTATTACCAAAGCCAGTGTGGTCCTTATACTCCCAACGAAATCATAGAACTCGAAGCCCCGGCCGGAGGAAGCGGTGCTTCAGAATATATCTGGCAATCCAGTGCAGACAACTGGCTATGGGTAACCATTGTAGGAGCAACAGGAGCCAGCTATCAGCCCGATGTCATTAGCAGTTCGATTTACATCCGCCGGGGTGTACGAAGGGTAAATTGTACCTCTTGGAGATATTCGAATGCCGTATTAAAAGAAGTTACCGGCCCCTGTGGCGGCACCAATGTTTGCGATAATTTTACCTCCGGTGGCAATATCGGATATGACGAAAGCGGTACTTCTCCTTTTGACCCATCAACTATTGTTGAAACTACGGCTCCCAATGGCGGAAGCGGTGCAATCGAATACCAATGGAAATACAACACAGACGGTACCTGGATTGTCATTACAGGTGCTAACGGTTCAACCTATGACCCGGGAGTAATTACTGAAACCACCATTTACCGAAGAGGTGTTCGTCGTGCCAACTGTATTGAATGGCTGTATTCCAACGAAGTAACTAAAACCGTATCCAATCCAACACCGCCCAACTGTAACGACATCACCGGCGGCACTATTGGTTACAGTCAAACAATTTGTACAAGTGGCGACCCAATGGCATTTGTATCTGTTACCCCTGCAACAACTTCTTTTGCCGGAGGTGTTAAATATGTTTGGCTCAGATATGAAGGCGCTAATCCGCCGGCAGATATGTCTTTGGCTACCGTAATTGCCGGTGCTAATTCAGATACTTATGATGCTCCTGCCGGAAGCGTTACCACAAAAACCTGGTTCCGTCGTTGTGCTGCACCTAATTCATCTACCTGTACAGTATATTATGGCGAAACCCCGTGGATTTTTGTTGAAACGACAACCTGCGGAGGCACCTGCGATAATGTTACCTACGGAGGAGAAATCGGCTACTATGAATCCAAATGCGCTCCTTATGATCCGGAAATGATAATTGAAACAACTCCTCCAAGTGGTGGCAACGGCACTTTGGAATATGTCTGGTTATACAGTACCGACAACTGGACCTGGATTACGATTGCCGGAGCAAACGGCCCAAGTTATGATCCTCCTGTCATCACAGAAACCACCTTCTTTAGTCGTGGAGTCAGAAGGGCCGGATGTACCGATTACATTTATTCAAACTCTGTATTAAAACGCAACTCTTGCTCCGGCAAAACCGGTGAAGGTGAACTGGAACAAGCCATTTCAGGTTTAACCATCCTTCCGGTTCCCGCTTCCACCGGTCTGACCGTGCGCTTTGTTTCTGCCGATCAACAAGTATGCGATGTTCAGATTTTTGACATTGCCGGAAGACAGGTTGACCAACAACAAATCGAAGCCTCTGCCGGAATCAATGAGGTGAACTTTGATGTAAGTCGTTGGAATGCCGGATACTATTTCGTATCCCTTTCAAATGGCAAACAACATGAGCGGGCTAAATTTACGGTAATCAGGTAAAACAAATCTGTTTCTGTAAACAGGAAAAGCAAACCCCGCTTTTCTTAGAAAAAAGGGCTGTTTCCCAAACTATTGCGGGAAGCAGCCCTTTTTGTTTTAGATACCACTGCCTTAATTAACGCTAAGTGTAAAAAGTATAACTTACCCCACTTGAAACAGATAAACACAATTATCTGAACAGATTTGAAAATTTAGTGGTATTTTGTGGAATATATTATGTCTGTTCTGACAAAGAACTCCCAAATCCCTAAACTTGTACTTTTTCCGTTCAAAATAATTCAAAACAGGATTAATCTTTGATTCCAAAGGGCTGAATGTCAATTGTGATTAATATTCAATTATGGAAGATTTTAACCGAAAAAAACATTGGGAAACTATTTACCAAACCAAATCTCCGGGAGAAGTGAGTTGGTTTCAGCCTGTTCCGGAAACATCTCTCGGGTTATTCAGGCAGCTTGATATTCAACCAACCGCAAAAATCATAGACATCGGAGGAGGTGATAGTTTGTTGGTTGATTTTTTACTTAATCAGGGGTTTGAAGATATTACCGTCCTTGACATTTCTGAAACAGCACTTGAAAAGGCAAAACAACGGCTTGGACAGCATGCTTCAAAGGTTAAATGGATTGTTGCCGATGTGGTTAATTTTAAACCCACCGAACTTTATGATGTTTGGCACGACCGAGCAGCCTTTCACTTTTTAACCCGCGAAGAAGAAGTACTGACCTACCTAAACATCGTTCAACAAAGTTTAAACCCTTCAGGCTTTGTAATCATCGGCACTTTTTCGGAACAAGGTCCCAAAAAATGCAGCGGTATCGAAATCAAACAATATTCAGAAGCCTCAATGTCCGAAACACTGAATCCTTTTTTTGAAAAGGTTGACTGTATCATGGTTGACCATCAAACCCCTTTTCAGACCATTCAGAATTTTATCTTTTGCTGTTTCAAAAAAAGAACCCCGGCAGTTTGAGTTCTGTTTCTTTTTGCCATTTTCTGTATTTCAAGATACCATTAAGACAATACTCATTTCGGTAAGCTCGCATTCAGGGGGGTAATTACTTAAGCGATTTTTTCCGGCTTGCTTTTTCTAAAACGTCCTCCTATCTTGGCATGGATTATCCCGGAAGCCTCCATACACTTGCAGAAGAAGACAATTTCGGAATAATTTCAGATTATATGAATCAGATAGAGCAAGCAAGTATGAATTGAATATAAATAAAACCGCTTCCGTAAAAATGTAATTTCTTACCACTTCAATGTATTTTCTATGGTGGACATACTAACTGAAATCATCATTAACAAACCAGTTGAAATTGTAGCGGCTTATGCAGCCAATCCCGACAATGCCCCTGAATGGTATGTGAACATTAAAGGGGTGGAATGGAAAACACCTAAACCCTTGACAAGCGGAACAATGGTGGAATTTATAACCCATTTTCTTGGACGAAAACTCATCTATACCTATGTAGTTACCGAGTTTGCTGAAAATGAAAAATTAGTGATGCGCACAGCAACCGGTCCTTTTCCGATGGAAACAACTTATACATGGACGGGAATAGATCAAAATTCTACCCGGATGACCCTTCGCAATCGGGGAAATCCCACCGGGTTTTCGAAATTTTTTGCCCCGTTTATGGAAATAATGATGCAAAAAGCCAACCGCAATGACCTGAAACGCATCCGGACTATTTTGGAAAGCAGGTAGTTTTTAAATACTTGTAGTTACCCGTTTGTAACCATCTCAAAAAAATCATCTTCCGTCAAAACGGTAATGGTATTGATTTTTCGGGCTTTGTCGAGTTTCGAACCCGGATCGCTGCCCACTACCAGATAGTTCAGGTTTTTGCTGACCGATCCTAAAATCGTGCCTCCGTATTGCTCGACCAATTTTTCGGCCTGACTTCTTTTATACCGTTGCAGTGAGCCGGTAAACAAAAAGGTTTTACCGCTAAAAATCCCTCCCTGAACAGGCATGTCTTCTTCGCTTTTTCGGATGTTCACTCCTAATTCTTCCAAAGATGCAATCATCTTCCGGTTTTTGGGTTCGCTGAAAAAACTGACCACATTTTGCGCCACTTTCGGGCCGATATCGGGCAATTGTAAAAGCTGTTCAACGGTATAATGTTGCAGGTCGGTGAGTGATTGGATGGATTTTACCAAGGTTTGGGCGGTCGTGTTTCCCACTTCGCGAATACCCAAACCTACAATCAGTTGTGCCAAGGGACGGCTTTTTGATGCTTCAACACTGATCATCAGGTTTTCTACCGATTTTTGTCCCCAACCCTCCATCAGCCCGATTTTATCATAAGGAAGCCGGTAAATGTCTTCTATAGACTGGATATAGCCGAGGTTAAAAAACAAACGTACAATTTTATCGCCCAACCCTCTGATGTCCATCGCATCTTTTGAAACAAAATGAATGATGCGCTCTTCTACCTGTGCCGGACAGTCGGCATTAACACATCGCCAAACACTTTCGTCGTTCGATTTTACCAAAACACTTCCACAAGAAGGGCAGTTGTCAGGAAAAACAATAGGCTGCTCCTGACCGGTGCGTTCATTGACCAAAGCCTCGACAATATAGGGAATAACATCACCTGCACGTTCAATCAAAACTTTGTCGCCGATACGGATGTCTTTTTCTACTATAAAATCCTGATTGTGAAGCGAAGCATTCGAAATATTAGCACCCGAAAGATTGACCGTTTGCAGTTTGGCAACAGGGGTAATTGCGCCGGTTCTTCCAACCTGAAACTCGACCCGTTCAAGAATCGTGGTTGCCTGTCTTGCGTCAAACTTAAAAGCTATAGCCCAACGGGGGTGGTGTGAGGTTGCTCCGCAAACATCCTGTAATTGAAGGTCGTTGACCTTAACCACCAACCCGTCTATTTCATAGGGGAACTCTTTGCGGTGCTGCATCCAGTTTTGACAGTAGGCAATCACTTCGTCAATGTTTTTGCAGATATGCACGCTTTCATCGCGGGTTTTCAAGGGTGTTTTAAAGCCGAGGTCATACATGATGCTCATACTTTCGGTATGTGTTTGCAGGGTTCGGATGGTAATGTCATTTCCATGAGCATCATAAGCAACCCCCAACTGAAACACAAAGGCTTCCAGTTTGCGTTCCCCTATTTTGGAGGCATCCTTTAGCCTCAACGCTCCTGCCGCCGAATTGCGAGGACTTGAAAGCAGCGTTTCCCCTTTTTCAAGACGGAGCGCATTGATTTGTTCAAATTTGTTTTTGTCAATCACTACTTCTCCCCTGACCTCTGCCCGGGCGATTCCAAAAGCTGAAAAGGCTGCTTTGAGCGGAATTGTCGGTATGGTTTTTACATTGTTGGTAATTTCTTCTCCTTCCACCCCGTTTCCCCTTGTTGCGCCGCGCACCAAAAAATCGTTTTCATAAATCAGGGTAATGCTCGAACCGTCAAACTTCGGCTCAACCGAATAGACAATATCAGGTCTTTCGGTGAGTTTTTTTACCGCAATATCCCAATTGATTAAATCTGCAGGGGCATAAGCTTTATCTAACGAAAGCATTGGCACTAAATGAGTAACCGTCTGAAATTCGTCACTTAAACCCCTTGCCACTCTCTGTGTGGGAGAATCCGGCGTTTGAAGAGCGGGGAACTGTTGTTCGAGAGTTTTGAGCAAATCGAACAAAAAATCGTAGTCCACATCCGGAATGACCTGTGCCGACTGAACGTAATATTGCCAGTCGTAATAGTTAATAGCCGTTTTTAATTGCCCTGAAAGTTCGGCAGCTTCCTTTTCTTTTAGTTCAAACAGGTTGCTGCGCCTGATGCTCAGCAATTGGCCGGTCAGTTGTTTGATATTTTCGGATTGTTCCTGTGTGTACATGACTATGGTTTTTGTTGGAATATATTTTGGTGATTAATAAAACCGTTCAGGCAATACAAGGGTATATCGTTTGAAAATTAATGTTTAACCCTCAAAAAGGGACAGAAACCTTGCCCTTAACTGACCTAAATTGTTAAATCGTTTATGCAAAATCGAGTTCAGGTTTTGCCTGAAACCGCATTACCCTTTATATTCTCCAAAAACAGTGCGCAACGAATCGGCGATTTCACCAAGGGTGGCATGACATTCAACAGCAGCAATTACTGCCGGCATCAGGTTGATATTTTCCTTTCCACACCGCACAACTTCGTCTAAAGCCAGCTTCACTTCATCTGCGTTTCTGTTTGATTTAAGCTCCCTTAAACGTTCGGTCTGAATGGTTCGTATGGAATCATCCACCTTAAACAGTTGATTTTGGTGTGGTTCTTCCATTGTAAACTGATTGACCCCTACGATAATTTTTTCGTGGCTTTCTATGTCTTTTTGATATTGATAAGCCGCTTTTGCAATTTCCTCCTGCATATAGCCCTGTTCGATGGCCACCACCGAGCCGCCCATGACATCAATTTTTTCGATGTATTTCCATGCGGCCGCTTCTATCTGATTGGTCAGGTGTTCGATAAAAAAAGAACCGGCCATTGGGTCAACCGTATCGGTAACCCCGCTTTCATAGGCGATGACTTGTTGTGTTCTAAGTGCTATCCGGGCAGCTTCTTCGGTGGGCAATGACAAGGCCTCGTCATATCCGTTGGTATGTAACGACTGCGTGCCGCCCAAAACCGAGGCCAACGCCTGTAAAGTTACGCGGCTGATATTAACCAAAGGTTGTTGGGCTGTTAAGGTAGATCCCCCCGTTTGAGTATGAAACCGCATCATTTGTGCCTGTGGTGAAGTTGCACCGAGTTGTTTGGTAATCTGTGCCCACATTCTCCGGGCTGCTCTGAATTTGGCGATTTCCTCAAAAAAATTGTTATGTGCATTAAAAAAGAACGACAACCGTTTTGAAAACACATCAATATTCAACCCTACATCCAGGGCCGCTTTCAGATAGGCTTTTCCGTTGGCAAGGGTAAAGGCTAATTCCTGAGCTGCGGTTGATCCTGCTTCGCGAATATGGTAGCCCGAAATGGAAATGGTGTTCCATTTTGGCAACTCTTTGCTGCAATAGGCAAAAATATCGGTAATGATGCGCATACTCTGCCGGGGCGGGTAAATATAGGTGCCTCTTGCCGCATATTCTTTCAGGATGTCGTTTTGAATGGTTCCGTTAAGTTGAGTCAAATCAGCCCCTTGTTTTTTGGCAAGGGTAATATAAAGCGCCAGCAAAATATACGCAGTGGCATTGATGGTCATAGAGGTTGAAATGTCCTGCAACTTGATTCCGTCAAACAAGGCTTCTATATCTCTGATAGAATCGATAGCTACCCCAACTTTTCCAACTTCACCTTCTGCAAAGGGGTGGTCTGAATCATACCCTATTTGCGTCGGCAGGTCAAAAGCAACCGACAATCCGGTGGTTCCCTGTGATAAAAGATAGCGATATCGCCGGTTGGATTCCTCGGCTGTCGAAAAACCGGCATATTGCCGCATTGTCCAGAGCCTGCTCCGGTACATACCCTCGTGAACGCCGCGGGTAAAAGGAAACTCGCCCGGATTTTCGGTTGTAAATCCTTCGGGCAACGACTGATAAACCCGTTGGATAGGGATGCCGGAATCTGTCTCAAACTTTTGTTTTCGTTCCATATCGTTTCAAGGATGTGGGATAATAGTTAATCGTTCATAGAGAGTGTGGAGTGAGTAAGCCCAAATTTGATTGCTGCGGGCAACCAACAATTCAAAAGTCCTCCATCTATATTTTTATACGTTAAACAACAATTTGACCTCATCATTGAGTTGGTCAAGCGCTTTTTGGGAAGGCAGCTGTCCTTCGGAAAGAAAATAGCGAAGAAATGCAAGGCTGAGGTCGTTGCCCGATGCTTCGGTGGGTAATTTGGAAGCAATCTGATTGATGATGCTGATCAGTTCTTCAACTGATGCCCTGACCATTGTCCAAAGTTCGGAAGACACATAAATCTGTTGGGTCAGGTTGTGTTCAAATTCGGCACGAATGGTAGTTATGAGTGCCATTTGCATTTCGGGAGCAGCCATATTGTCTTCTCTTGTCCGCATAATCAGGGCTTGAGGGTGCATCCGTTCTAAAAACAAAGCAATCCGCTCATACGCCTGAAACCGCAGTGGCAACATTTCCTGAGCCCTTTTGGTATTGAGTTGCATCCGCTGTGCAGCAACATCCAACTGCTTAACTTTCAAGGTATTGTCCAGCATATTTGACAGAAGCAACCAGGATGTTATGAGTACGATAACCGCAGGTATCGAAAACTTTAACAGTTCTAAAATAAATTCAATCATTCCGTTTCGGGGTTTGTTGGATAAGGCAAATTGACAGAATCAAAAAATGCCCTCAAAAATAGGTAAAATTTCCGTATTTTATAAGGGCATTCCTTACCGTATGTTTTTATTCATCTAACCGGCTTTACTATAACCGAAAGGCTTTAAAGGAACAAAAGTCGCGAATTTATTATCCGGATTTTTCTTGCATAAAATTAGTCAATATGGACTTCTCCCTTTTTAAAACTCATATTGCCGTCCGAGTCAATCGCAGACATCGTTAAAATATAATGACCGGAAGCCGCATTTGAAGGAATCAAGATTTGTGCATTGTTCATATCCCAGGTGGTATCGTTATTTCCGGGAAGTTCGAAGGTCATTTCGTAAATCGGTTCCGATTCTGTCGTTTTTCCATGGCCATGCTCTTCTTCTTCTCCCAACTCGATTTTGACACTGACCAAATCGTCATTGTCTGTTATTGTGCCGGTTAATGTTAATACCTCCCCTTTTACCGCTTCCATCTCCTGACTGAAATCGGGAGAAACAACTTCAATCATCGCCTGACCCGTATTGGTCAGAATAAGATCCAATTCTACAAAATCGCTTTCATTGCCTTTTGCATCAATAGCCGTAAGCACACAATGATAGGGTCCTGCCGTCGCATTTTCAGGTACAGCAATGCTTTGTGTTTCCTGAGCCATCGTTCCGGATATAGAATAGACCTGTTGATATGAAAACATGGTGTAGTCTTCAGTTTTACCGTGAGCATGTCCGTCAAAGGCATCATGTATGTCTATCTTGAACTGCTGAAGCCCTTCATTGTCGGTAAAAGTTGCAGTAATTACCATTTCGGTTCCTGCACCTATTTCTATATTTTCATCCAACCCGTTAATCTTAGAACCGGAAATTTCAGGCGCTTCCGTATCCTGATCTTTGGTACAGGAAACTGCTACGATGCTTAATATGCCCAATAAAACCAAAAAAGAAAACATTTTTTTCATGATGAAACAAGATTTATTTGCAATAATGTTGCAAAAATAAATGCCTGCATTTAAAAGTGCAACTTTGTTGCAAAAAAAATTTTTGAGGCTAATTTCAGAACACCCTATTTGAAAGATGAAAGGCAGTAGGAAACATTCTCTTGAAAATATCCAATAACTCGCCATCACTCACCTCCTAATATTTTGCTACATTCTACTTTTTAATATATATTTATATATTCTGTCCAAAGACCAAAAGAAAGTTCCTTGTGCAAAATAGTTGCACGTTTTATAACGATAATGGATATTTGTCAATTGGTGGTTGGTTTGGGGGACACAAACTACGGCAAAATGAGCGAGCTGTTGAAGATGATGACGGTGATGAAAGGGGAATTAGGTAAAATCAAAGCTCCAAAGTGTCCAAAAGAACAGAAAGTATTTTCAACATGTTTTTGTTATCCAGCTTTGCTCGTTTGCTTAGAATTCTGTCAAAGGAAATTGCTCTGATTTGATGACATAAAGCATAACTGTCGGCAGTAAGTCCCGCAGTTCCTTTGTCGAATTTCACAATCGTGTATAAACTATATTTTGGTTTTTTAGTTGTCATCGGAACAACTACTGCCAAGCCAAGATTGTTGAATGATTTTATGATTATACAAGGTCTTTCCCAACCTTGTTCGTGTCCTTTAATTTCTTTGGGTGGTTCCCCAAGGTTTACATTTACAATTTCGCCTTTAAAAAAATTCTGCTTCATCAGTCTAAAAAATTGGAAGCGAAATCGTCCAAGCCCAAATCAGCTAACTGTTTTTGTTCTTTGATAAAGCTATTGTCAAAAGATTCTGTTGAAAAAGATGGTATTGAGGAACGGGACTTTAAAATTCCCAACTCTGTTGCTATGGCAATATATTCTTGTGCAGCATCAGCAACCAAAAATGCTAACTCGTTTATTGTCTTATCCGAAACCTTCAGGTTGTCATCACCAATAATGTCTGCCGCAAGCATGACAAACTCTATGTGTAATGAAGTGTTTGTTAAATGGACAAATTTTTGCACAGTTTCATCGTCAGGAATTGCAATGGACAGCGAAGCAATAAATTGCTCATAAGTTATTTCCGGGAGTTGTGTTAGTGTGTCGTTAGTGGTTTCGTTAGTTCTAATAACTGCTTCAGCAACTCGTTGATTGCAACGCAAAGCGAACAATAAATTCTCGGTCAGAACTTCCATTTTTTTATTGGTCTTCAAATCTTCAATTTGAGGGACAATATCTTTCAATATTTCCAAATAATTAAAGTTTGTACCGGTGGCTAACCATTTAATTGCTTTTATCCTTAGATTGAAAACTTGACTTAACATAGGAACAAATCGTCCCTGCACTTTTTTACCTGAAGTAATAAGCGTTTTTATATCGTTTGAAAGCCTGTTCAATTCCTCTTTTAAGGAACTTTCCAGTTGAGGATAAAGGTTGTTCCTCAACTGATAACAGATTATATCATAATTTTTGGCAGCCGCTATCACTTGTCAATTGGTTAAGGATATTTGTCGTTGATTCTATCTGGCATAACATTTAGCCTAAAAATATCTATATATCTCAAGGGGCAGGATTTTGCTTCACTTAGTTTGTAGTCGAGGGCTTGCTACAAAGTTATGAGTTCTTTACAAGAAGAACGATCCTTGTTCAAAAAATGTTGCGCATTTATAATAATTAGACTTTAGACAGACATCTCCTGAAACAGTTATCTGTCGTTAAGGATTTGATTATTATGTATTACTATTGGCGAGCATATTTTAACCTGCAGCCATATTTTTTGCTATTAATTCTGCTATTCTGAGCACTTTCCGCCATTATTTTTTTGACATTTTGGCTTCCTTCAATTCTGCCATTACCTCGTATGTTTGCCCGATAGATGCAAAGTAGTGCTTTTTAAGATAGAAGTGCTATTATGTGTGGGTTAAGCTCGGAAAGAGGAGAGGCATTATTACCTTGATAATCAAACACAAAGATATATCGCAAATAAGAATTCCCCCCTCTTTCTTTTTATACCTGTTCAGAAGACCGAATAGTATTTTGAGATATCGATCATCTAAAGGATGAAAAAGCATAATCTCGGATAGAAATGCGAGGATGGTTGGAGTGAGGTATTAGGTAGTTTAACCCATTTTTTTTCACTTTAAATCTTGCATAAGATGAAGAAAAAAGGAACTGAGAACTTGGGTGCTAAAAGAATAGTGCCACAAAAAGAAGTTATTGGCATAGATGTATCTTCTAAGAGCCATTCGGTTCGTATTGGATACAAACTGCCTATAGAGGAAACGGTACATATTGGAGAGGAAAAGACCTTTGCCAATGATGATCAGGGTCATGAAGCCTTGTTAGCGTATGTTACTAAATTCACCCACCCAGACTGTACTAACCGTGTTTTTGTGATGGAAGCTACGGGCATTTACCATGAGGATCTGGCTTATTATTTGGACAAGTCAGGAGCTTTTGTAACTGTTGTATTGCCCAGTAGAGCGATGGCATACAAAAAATCGGAAAATGTATTGTCAAAAACCGATGGTATAGATGCCCGCTTACTTGTTAAAATGGGCTTGAGAAGACCTTAGCCCGTTGGGAGCCGCCATCAGCAGAGGTGTACGAACTCAAACAACTTTGCAGAGAACATGGTCGGTTAATAGCGGATAAAACAGTCGTGAAAAATCGTACACATGCCATGCTAAGGTCTTCCATGCCCTCTAAATCAACGCTTGGACGAAATCAAGAGTCTGTCAATCTCCTACAAAAACAGATAGAGGCGGTAGAAAAAGAAATGGCACTATTGGTTAGTAAACACAAGCCATTGTTAGAGGCAGTTAAGCGTGCCGTCAGCATTCCAGGGTATTGGGCGCATCACGGCTACGATTGTGCTGGCTGAAACTAATTTGTTTAAGAATTTTAACAATGCCAAGCAAGTTACCAAGTACACAGGACTTGATATAGTACAAAGAGAGTCCGGCACTTTTAAAGGCAAACAACGCATCTCAAAGCACGGAAATAGTTTTTTGAGAGCAAGACTCTATATGCCGGCACTATCAGCAGTAAGGTATAATATGCCGATCAAAGACTTGTTTGACCGAATAACTGACAAGAGTGGCATAAAAATGAAAGGCATCACGGCTGCAAGCAGGAAACTGCTCTGTTTAATGTGTTCCATGGAAAAAAACAAAAAAGATTTTGATAGTCATTACCATCAAAAACGGGTAGAAGCTACTACTGCCAAATCGAATAAGCTTGCACATTGCCTGTAAAAAAGAAAACAGTGCAAGTTCTAAAAATGCAAATACGTTTGCATAATAATAACGCTATCTAAAATTACCAACGGGTAAACAGATTTAGCGTATATATTGTAAGTGTTCATACAAAACAAAAGTAGCAAGAGAATTAACTCTTGCTACACAGGATAGCTATGTCCTAAACGAATAGTCACAACTTCCAACAGCAAAATTAAAACTTTTTTAAAAAATCCTAAAAAAATTTATCAATTCCCTTTGAAACTAACATAGTATCTTATTTAGGCTTTTGGGAAATAAAAGGAGTGGTGTCAAAAGTAGAAAAAAGGGTATTGATGCTCCTTTGGGTTTGTGCAATAGATAGCTTTAGATAGATGGAGGGTTTTGTATGATCCGTTTTTGTTTTGAGGCAGTTATTTACTCCATTCTTTAAACTTCGCCTCGGTCGGTGGATGAAAAGATCAGCCAGGTGGAGCGTTGTACTATCTTGATCCATTTATCTAAATGGGCGGGGGTCGAAGCAAATACCCGAGGCTTATCTTGGATGACCTTCTTAATCTGCCTAACATCAATGCTTAGTTTGCCCTCATCCAACACCATGCGCGATAAAAAAAGCGACGGACATCAATTGCTCTGCCCTCCAACTCCAAGTTACAATGCCGACAAATGATACCCTCCCGTAAAGCAGAGCCAGTTGCCCACAGCGTTGTCTTTAAGAAGATATCCCCGATTGGGCAAGCAAGGCAAATGTGGTTTTGATGACTTCGTGAAATCATGCATAATAGCATAATAGAACACCCCATTTGAAAGATGGCAGGCAGAGGTAAACATACTCTTTAAAATTTCCAATAGTTCACCATCAATCACCTCTCAATAATTTGATACCTTTGTAAAGCTACTATAGTGATAGTGAAAAAATGGACTCTCGCTCAGTTCATCAGGATAGTGCTTACGAACAGAGGAGTTTAAGGACATCACCAAATTGGTCATCGGTTTTTCCCCAACACCAAAAGATTTAGGCAGAACTGCTCTGTGTTTATGCTTTTCAAACTCAAATAAACCACGACATTCTGCTTTTTAAACCTATTCGCATTTTCTGTCCAAAGTCCAACTACCAACAACTATGAAAAAAAATCAACACGAGTTTTTACCTGAAACGCCTGCCCAAAGCCCTTTTGCGCAAACCTTTTTTCACGGTACAAAGTCAGATTTAAAGATTGGTGATTTTATTGAACCCGGACTTAGCTCAAATTACGGTCAAAATAAAAAGGCCGGATATGTTTATCTGACTGCAACCTTAGATGCCGCAATCTGGGGGGCGGAACTTGCTTTGGGCGAAGGGAAGGAAAGAATTTATCTGGTTGAGCCTACAGGGCCTGTTGAGGACGACCCAAATTTAACCGACAAAAAATTCAAGGGCAACCCCACAATGTCCTACCGTTCAAAACATCCGTTTAAGGTGGTTGGAGAGGTTGCCATTTGGCAACGACATCCCCCCGAACAAGTGAGGGCAATGAAAGAGCATTTAACCAAGCTCAAGGAACAAGGCATTGAAGCCATTGAAGATTGAAAGATTTGGAGTTAATATTGCCTTGTGAATGAGTTGGTCTGTTTCCAAAATTTAGTGGATGGAAAGTAAAATTGAATTTGCGTTTTCGGCCGAAGTTTGGCAATACCTTGGCATTGGTGGATGGTTTTTTGTGTCTTTTCCGGAAAGTATTTCCGCAGAAATCAGGAACAACCTGAAATGGCAGGAAGAAGGATGGGGACGGTTAAAGGCAACGGCAAAAACCGGAAATACAGCATGGAAGACCTCCATTTGGTTCGACACCAAAAAGAATACGTACTTGCTTCCTTTAAAAGCGGAAATCAGAAAAAGAGAACATATTGAAGCCGGAAATATGCTGAACATCATTGTGAAGGTATAAATGATTACGGGGTTTCCTTTTTTTATTGATTGGGGATTAACGATGAACCGGACGGATAATCAAAAAATCAGGTGAAGGGTACCTATGAATTTGAATCAAAAAATTCACGAAGGGATGGTCAGATTGTAGAAAAATATTGCCCAAATTTGCTCCTTTACGAATACCCCTCCTTAAAAGGAACGCTCAACTTCCAATTAAGACTTTAACATCAACCATGAAAAGATACTTTTTTAAAGACATTTTGGTATGTGAAATGTGCGGTGATAAGACTGAAAAGCACAGAATTTTAGGTCAGCGTCTGAATAAATCACAGGGTTTACATCCTAAAAACAAAACCGGAATCACCGTAAGTATTCAAAAATGTACTAACTGCAGGCTAATTTATTCCAATCCCCAACCTATTCCTTTTGACCTTCAGGATCATTATGGCAAACCTCCGGAAGCATACTGGAAAGAAAAATATTTTGAATGGCAACCCGAATACTTCAAAACCCAGATAGACGAAGCATCCGCACTTTTAGATTTTAAACCCGGCATGAAAGCGCTCGATGTTGGCGCAGGATTGGGTAAAGCGATGCTTTCCATGCAAAACAAGGGGTTTGATGTGTATGGGTTAGAGCCTTCTGTTCCTTTTTTTGAACGGGCAATTTCTAAAATGGGCATTCCTCCCGAAAAGTTAAAATCGGGTGCTATCGAAGAATTAGACTACGAACCCGAGTTTTTTGATTTCATCACATTCGGTGCGGTGTTTGAACATCTATACGAACCTTCGGCCTGTTTAAACAAAGCGTTTGGCTGGTTAAAACCTAATGGAATCATCCATATTGAAGTCCCTTCTTCAGACTGGCTGTTGCCCAAGTTTATCAACCTTTATTTCAGGCTTATCGGAACCAATTATGTAACCAACCTCAGTCCGATGCACCCCCCTTTTCATTTACACGAATTCAGCCTTAAATCCTTCCATCAACTTGCTGAAAAACAGAACTTCACCATTGAAAAACACCGCTACGATGTGGCGACTATCTTTTTTTTCCCAAAAATTTTTCACGGCATATTAAGAAGCTATATGGCAGCTACCGACAAAGGAATGCAACTGACCGTTTATATCAGAAAACGGTAATTGCCGTTTTTTTCACCAAAACCGGATTGATTACGTGCATAATTTTTTTGATTTTTTCCTGTCTTAGGAGTGATATTGAGAGTGGTTTTTTAAGTGCCTAAAACAAACCGAAGTTATACTGTTTTTATCGCAATAAGTTAGTTCAACACTAAAGTTTCAATTGTTTGACTATATTTGTCAATATTTAACCCGGCTGCCTGTGAAGTTAATTGCTACCCGCCCGGCAAAAAAGAGATTTGAGTCATGACTATCTCCATGATATTATGTGTCGGTTTTGTTTCAGGCGGTTTATTTACGGACAAGTTCCGGCTGATGTCCAAACCCTGTTTTTTGATGATGACACTAACTATTTTCGGTTTTTTAAATTTTCAGGGCAATTGTTTCAGCAATTCCAACGCAAGAGTGATTGATAAAATAGGGCGACATTTTGATAAAATTAAAGATATTGACTGGCAGCTATCGCTAAACAAAACAGAACCTTTACCGGCATCCGAAAAAATGATGGAACAGGTAGCTGCCCTACAAAAGCTGAATTTGAAAGTGTCAGAAAACGAGCCAATAAAGGTGCCGCTCAACGAGTTTCTCACAAAATGGGCAACCCGGGAGTTGATTTACCAATCCCTTATCAACAACGACCAAAAGTTTATGGCAGATGTTACCTCTTTTTATTTAAGAGGATTGGTAAAATATAAAAAGGGGTGGAAAACGCTGTTTCCATTTTTCAGGGCTTAAACAGCAAAGCTCCGATCTCCTATAAAACTGTCGAAAAACTTAAACTTACTTTATAATTGATTTCAGGTTGAACGCATGATTTCCCATTCTATATAAATATAGAATTTGGCACAGTGACCCTACTCCTACTTTTGTTACAAACGAATGAAACAAGAATGTTTCACGGAATTTTTCAGTCGAAGTTTTATGACAATATAACAATGAAGCAGCTTCCATCTCACCTCGTCACCGTTTGTAGGAAAAAATCCATACCTTTGCAGGAACATTATTTTTATTGTAAAAATCACAACCATGAAAAAAGTATTGTTAATCGTAAGCATAGCAGGATGGTTTTTTGTTTCGTGTAGTGGTAACGGTCAGGGAACTTCCGGAAATATGGGCGGAGGTGAAAACGACAAAGGCATAGATGTTCCCAAAGAATTGCTGGCAGTAGCCAAAGATGTTGTTTGTGGCATGTCGTTAAAAACAATTGCCGATACCGCAATGGTCAACGGAAAAGTTTACCCTTTTTGCGCAAAAGAATGTAAAGAGGAGTTCAAGGCGCATCCCGAAAAATATGTCATCAACTAAAAATTTTTATTTGAATTTTGTCAAAGCGCAGACTGCCAAAGCAGGTAGTCTGCGCTTTTTTTTATGCCCGTTGGAACTTTTAAAGGCATGAAAAACTTAAAAGAGGCATTGTTATCAAAATTTTATCAATTTTGGATAACTTTCACATCACGCAAAAACGATTTATGCAGGGAATAGTTTTACAATCAACAGGAAGTTGGTACAAAGTGCTGCTCGCCGACCGGGAAGAATTGGAGTGCAGGATTAAGGGAAAATTCAGGCAGGACGATATAGGCAGCACCAATCCGGTTGCGGTTGGGGATATTGTGGACGTTGAGCATGAAGAAGGATTGAAAACTGGAATCATCACCGAAATACTGCCGCGCAACAACTATATTATCCGGCAATCGCCGCGAAAAAAATGGCAAAAACACATCATCGCCGCCAATATTGATCAGGCGTTGCTGATGGTTACTTTTTCCGAACCGCGCACCTCGTTCGGGTTTATTGACCGGTTTTTAATAACCGCCGAAATGTACGAGATTCCAACGGTATTGCTGTTCAACAAATTCGACACCTATACTGACAAAGATTTGGACTTATGCGCTGAAGCCATGGAAACTTATGTTCCTTTGGGTTATCCTTGTCATACCGTCTCTGCTGTTACCGGATATGGAATAGATGAAGTAACCTTGTTGATGAAGGACAAAAAAAGTCTGATTGCCGGACATTCAGGAGTTGGCAAATCCACATTAATCAATGCGATTGCTCCTCATTTAGATTTGAGTACTCAAGAAATTTCTTCCTTTTCCGGCAAAGGAATGCACACCACCACATTTGCAACCATGCACAAACTGCCCTTTGGCGGGTTCATCATTGATACGCCCGGAATCAAAGAATTTGGCGTGGTTCATCTCGAACCCAATGAAGTAGGGCATTATTACCGCGAAATGCGCGAGTTAATGACCGACTGTAAATTTGCCAACTGTCTTCACCGCAACGAGCGAAACTGTGCTGTAAAACAAGCTTTCGACAATGGTGAAATTTCCGAAACCCGCTACAACAGCTATCTGCGTATTTTAGCCGACATAGAATCTATAAACTATTGGGAACGCGATTGACCCAAAAGCAGCCAGGTTCTTCATATTTTTTATCTGCCAAATATCGCAATGATTATCGCCAAACTCTGCCGGAAAAATTCAAGGTAAAATTTAGCTTTTTTCAAACATTAAGATTAAGATTTGCAGTATATTTGTATGACTGATTTTTACATTTAACGCAAAAGAAACAACCATGTTGAAAACTAAAGTTACCCCTCAAAAAACACAGCCTTCAGCAAAAGCCCTGAATGCCGGAAGGAAGAAACTGAATGCAAAAAAAGCAATCAACCTGAATGGAATTGAACTGCACATAAACACGCCTCAAAACGGTTGGGGTGCTTGTTCGGTTAAGTGGTGCAATTGTCAGGAATATGTTGGCAATGATGAAACCTGCCAAAACTGCGGGCACAACTACAAACTTCATTGGTAATTTTAAGATGGGTGCCTTTTTGCGAATAAACCCTGTTTTTTCATGGGTTAACCGCACTAAAACATCGCTGATGTGAACATATCCGGTATTTAATTAGCTCGTTTTGTAATCCGGTTTCTTGAAGCACTCCTCAATTTTAGAACGTCCGGAGTTTTTTTAGCTTCCCCACCGCCCCTAACACTTTTTTACATTCCCCTTTCGATTTAACCAACTATTGTGCAAGAATTTGCTCAAAAAAAGAATTATTAAAACTGCCGGAAACTCGTTTATATCTTAAAATAGTGAAATAAAGTGTGAATTTTATTGCAATTGGAAACATATTTATTGTAATTGCAAACAATTTAATTGATTTAGAAAACATTATTGAAGTAAGAATTGGGGCATTTCTTGTTTTCTTTTTGATTTAAATTGCAGTTTTAATTTTTTCAATTGCAATTTTTTTCTTTAAAATTGAATTTCCGTCCTTTTCAACTATAATTTTCAAAGTTAAAATTATAATTTTAGGGATTACAATTGAGATTTTCACCTTTAAAATCATCATTTTATAGTTTAAAACCGCTTTTTTATTGTTTGAAATTGAAATAATTTTACCCAATTTCAGGGAATGTTTTTGACAAAAAGTGATTTAGGTGGCAAAAAACAAGACTACGGTCGCAGTTTTACGACTACACCTCCTTATTTTTGAAGCAAGGGTAGGCAATTTTGGATGAAAGGGTTGTTTTTTAATTGCCCCCTGATTTAAGCTAAAGTACCACTCAAAGCAAAGCGGTTAAGTATTCCGAAAATGCTTAAATTCATCTATTTTGTTTGTTAAAAAAAACTGCCATAATTGAGTGGTTTGTGCTTTAAAATGGATTGAGTAAGGCAGTTTGATTTTGCAACAGAAGTAACCCCTTATTTTTTTTAATGACCGCGAATTTACCCGCTACATAAAGGTTGATGTTGAAGGGAAACTTGCCATGTTTTTCAGAAATTTAGGTATCTCCTTCAGGCGATCTTTAACAAATTATAAGTCCTTAGAATAGCTATTTGTTGTTTTGAAGGCAATTTGTAAATTTGCCAAAACATTTAAGGAAACAAGGCATCAAAACTAAGTCCGTCAAAAACCGGACAGGTGCTTGCCAATAATTAAACAGTTATGGGTTTAGCCAAAGCGCATGGCGGTGCGGTACTTGGAGTTGATGCCACAATCATAGAGGTAGAGGTAAACGTTGGAGGGGGGCAAATCAGCTATTTTTTGGTAGGCTTACCGGACGCAGCCGTCAAAGAAGGGCAGTTTCGAATTGAAGCAGCCCTTAAAAACAACGATTACCCGATGCCCCGCCAAAAAGTGGTCATCAACATGGCACCGGCAGATATTCGCAAAGAAGGGTCTGCCTATGACCTGACTTTGGCCATTGGCATTTTGTCGGCAAGCGGGGCACTTTTAGAAACCAAAAACATAGAAGACTATATCATAATGGGCGAATTGTCGCTCGATGGTAGTCTGCGCCCTATCAAAGGGGTGTTGCCCATTGCCATCGAAGCGATGAACCAGCAATTTAAAGGCTTTATTTTGCCAAAAGAAAATGCACGCGAAGCAGCCATTGTAAAAAATCTGAACGTTTACGGAGTAGCCAATATTACAGAAGTGGTGGAGTTTTTAAGAGGGCAAAGAGAATTGACCCCTACGGTAATCAACACCCGGGAAGAGTTTTACAGCAACCAAACCCATTCGCAGTTGGATTTTTCGGATGTCAAGGGGCAAAAGAATATTAAACGCGCCCTCGAAATAGCAGCTTCGGGCGGTCATAATGTTATTTTAATCGGACCTCCGGGAGCCGGTAAAACCATGTTGGCAAAGCGCCTGCCCGGAATACTTCCTCCGCTTACCCTGCGCGAAGCACTCGAAACCACCAAAATACATTCAGTTGCCGGAAAACTGAAAAGCAATGCCTCCCTGATTAATGTTCGCCCTTTTCAGTCTCCCCACCACTCTATCAGCGATGTGGCGTTGGTTGGAGGAGGAACCATTCCTCAACCCGGACAGATTTCTTTAGCCCATAACGGCGTGTTGTTTTTAGATGAATTGCCCGAATTTAAAAGGTCTGTTTTAGAGGTAATGCGTCAACCCATGGAAGAGCGGAGGGTTACCGTTTCGCGGGCAAAATTTACCGTAGAATATCCGGCAAGTTTTATGTTGGTAGCTTCCATGAATCCCTGCCCCTGCGGATATTTTAACCATCCCGAAAAAGAATGTGTTTGTGCGCCCGGATTGGTTCAAAAATATCTCAATAAAATTTCAGGTCCTCTTTTGGACCGCATAGACCTGCATGTAGAAGTTACCCCGGTGCCTTTTGATGAGTTGAGCAGTATGACAACCGACGAATCCAGCGAGTTAATCAGGGAGCGGGTGATTGCTGCGCGGGAAATTCAGAAAAAAAGGTTTGAGGGCGAAACCGATATTTTTTGCAATGCGCAGATGAGCTCGCGCATGGTCAGAGAAGTTTGCGCAATTGGCAGTCCGGGTCAAAAACTGCTCAAAACAGCCATGGAACGGCTCAATCTTTCAGCCAGAGCTTATGACCGGATTTTAAAAGTAGCCAGAACCATTGCCGACCTCGCCGGCAGCGAAGATATAAAAATTGAGCATCTCGCCGAAGCCATTCAGTTCAGAAGCTTAGACCGCGAAAACTGGGCGGGATAATTCCGCGTTTGCCGCGCAAAATCCCGACAATTATCCGGCAGACCTACCTAATATCTTTTCTTTTGCGCTAAGTTTGTGCCCTCAGCTAAACCTGTTTCGTTTCGATGGGTCTTAGCCCTTATTCTTAAAAAAATTTTAATTTACTATCAATGAAAAGCAATCCTTTCCACACATTCTTCAAAATCGGTTCTGTTGCACTGTTTTTTGCCTTCCTCCTTACTTTTAACGGCTGCGAAGAAACAACCACTCCGGATGATAGTTGTACGCTGACGATGAACAGTTTTAATGTTACCCCAAAAACATTTGCTGCAGGAGCTACTTTAACAGGCACCGTAGCCATTACAGAGGGGTTGAATCTGGACGATTTTACCATCAAAAGTCTGACCAGTTTTTACCTCTCGTCAGACAATACCTTTAGCAGCGGCGATACGGAGCTCACTGCTTTTGTTGCCTCCAACGGTTTGTCGGTCAGTGGAAATCAAACTACAGTATCCTATGATCAAATAGAAATTCCTTTTGGTGTTTCGGATGGAAATTATTTTATTATTGCCCGTATAGAATCACGTCCCTGTAGTGATGGTGACAGTACTCCTGTTGCTGTCAGATCGGTCTCTGTTACGGTCAATTAAGAGTTTTTAAAAAGGATTTTAAAAAGAAATATTAACCGGCAGTTTTTTGCTTTTACTTAAAGAAAAAGAAATTAAATTTCAGCTCACAAGTTTAGTCTAAACCGGTTTTTTGAACATACTTTTAAAATAGAAGGTTGGTAGCAAAAAAAATGCGCTTGTTTTTTTACAAGCGCATTTTTAATTTTCAATCAATTAAATTCCGTTTAAAAACACCGGATATTGCTTATTTAAAAGGCTTACCGGCTGTTTGAAAGATACAATAAAAAAGGGAAATTATGAAATATCAATTGATTTAACATTGGAATTAACTTGCTCTGCTTTAACTTTTGGAAGGGTTACCACTAAAATTCCATTGTTGTGGGTTGCTGCGATATTGTTGACATCAATATTTTCGGGCAAGGTAAAAGTTCGCTGAAAAGAACTGTAACCAAATTCCCTGCGCAAATATTTTCTTTCTGGATCTTCAGTTTTAGATTCCGTTTTCTTTTCGGCAATGATGGTCAGTTGATTTCCTTCTACCTTTACTTTAAAGTTACTTTTATCGGTACCCGGTACGGCTACTTCAATTTCAAAAGCATTGGCAGTTTCTGCGACATTTACACTTCCTGTGTTGCCGGACAAGGAAGTCATACGGGAATCAAACAAATTGTCTAAGTTAAAAAAATCATCCGTCAATTTGTCGAACAAAGTAGGGATTGATGATTTTCCAAAAGGGTTCCATTTTACTACTGTCATGGTGATTTAATTTTAATGGTTAAATAACGGTGTTACTCTATTCCTTTCAAAATCAATGCCACTGCCTTTTTCCCCATTTTTTCAGTCAAGATTGACCTGATTGGCTGACATTTTTACAATATTCGGGATTGGCTGCCGACAAAATGTCTGGTTTTTTGTAATATTTGGCAATAAAAAAAAGCCCGACTTGAAAAGTCGGGCTATTATTTGGTTTGTTTGTTGTTTAAAACATGGCTAAATACGGAAGGAAGGCTATGGTTTTTTAGGGTAACAATGATGCTCAGACCAAAAAGTTTCGGGTTAGTTTAAAAAGTTTAAAAAAAAAATTGCCTTACGGATGAAAAATATTAAAGACTGCCTTTTTTGCTTACTTTTGTGGTTGATTTGAACGCTTTGGTAAACTGTAAGTTCTTTGAACAAAGCGAGAGTTTGAAAAGAACATAAGAACGCATTATTTGGAGCAATACGGATAGACTTTAGCAAAGTCTGTGCAGTAGAATGACAGTCTGTTCTTTGACAGAAGGGTTTCCTTCGTTATTAAACTCCCACAAATTATGAATTTTAGGCACTTAACATACCTTATATTTCTTTTAACTTTTTTCATAACCTACTCAACCCAACAAATTTATCCCTGCGCATATACACCGGAACCAAACAGAACGAGCATCACTTTTTTCAATCCTGATCTATTTACAGATTCTACCTATAGAGCTTGTTATTTAGACGCTTCTTATTATATGCCTGACGAGTATTATGCCCCGTCAGAAATCCGGTACAAGGTTAATTTGTTGGAATGGCAGCGTTATTTTAACGGAGAAGCGGACATTGCCGCTTTAACGGAAGTTATTTACAATACCAAAGCGGAAACCCTTGAAAATGAGGTGTTGCCGGTATTTGTGAAAAATTTACCCCCAAACCGCGAAATCACAAAAAACAAGTTTCTGTCGTTGCTCTATCAACGCAAAGACCTCGAAACACTTCAGTATCTGATATTTGCCAAACGCTGCGAACCGCAGGTACAATCCGGTCTTGGATATTGGAGCGAACCCGAAAGAGATGCCGCTCAAATGGAAAATCTCGTTAAAAAAGGGTTAAAAGCATACGATTCGACCTATTCTTCTTTTTTAAAGCTGCGTTATGCCTTTCAGATAGTCCGGCTTCTGCATTATAGCGGCAAATACACGGATTGTATTGAGCATTATGACCGGCAGATTACCCCTTTACAGACTTCCAAACAAGATAATTCGGTTTCAAACAGCCTGATTGCCGGATGGGCATTAGCCCTGAAAGCAGGAGCTTTGCTACATACGGGATATGCTGCCGATGCGATGTATCAATTTTCGAAAGTTTTTGAGCTTTTTCCACAGAGTCGCGAGTTAGCTATCCGCAATTTTACCTACGGAAATGAAGATATTTGGCAGCAAATGCTGGATTTGGGAAAAACCCCGGACGAAAAAGCCAATTTATGGCTGCTGCGTGCTTTACAAAACACCACTTTTGATTTAGACCCGTTAAAAGAAATTTGCGCTATTGCTCCAAATTCTGTTTTGGCAGAAATAGAATTAATCAGACAGGTTAATTTGATTGAAAGATATTGGCTCACTCCAAAATTGACAGAACCCATGCCGTTTGGAGAAGAGCTTTTTGAAACAGATTTTTCCGAATCCGAAACTTCGGTTTCTTTTTGGCAAAAGGTAAAATCCTTT
Organism: Sphingobacteriales bacterium; assembly: GCA_016700115.1. Taxonomy (NCBI): domain Bacteria; kingdom Pseudomonadati; phylum Bacteroidota; class Sphingobacteriia; order Sphingobacteriales; species Sphingobacteriales bacterium. The sequence continues at coordinate 1,306,989 of CP064999.1, forward strand.
TTTAAAAAAATTTGGCAATCCATCAGAGCGATGTTCGGGATTTCCGAAAAAACAAATTCAGAAGACGATTCGGCAGCTTCCGGTTATTCCGAAGAATTGAAAGAATTTGCACTGACTTTTTTAAAAAAACATCAAGTTCCCAATTCTGATTTATGGCATACCGTTGCCGCCTATATGTCTTATCTCCAAAAAAACTACCGGCAATGTTATCAGTTGTTAGACAAAGTAACCGGTGCAAATAAAAAAATTCAGCAGCAGGCAAACCTGGTTTATGCGCTTGCCCGTTTGGAAGAATCCGGTACCCTTGATCCGGAACTGGAAAGTCTGTTTGTCTATGCACTTCAGGGGTTGCCGCAACCTGAATACGAATACGATAATTACGGTATTTTTTCGAGAGTACTCACCAAACTTGCCACGACTTATTTGCAAAACGGAAATACTGCCCTTGCCGTTCTTTGTTTTGATAAAGCCAAAGAAACATCCACAGCCAATGCCGTACTCGATTTTTATTCGACCGATGCCGGTTTGGATTCTCTTTTGAGTTTGGTAAATCAACCACAAAAAACTCCGTTTGAATCCTTTTTGCTTAACAACAGCCGATTTTCAGTTCCTTTTTTAAAGGATGTGAAAGCTACTAAGTTAATGCGAAAATTGCATTTTGAAGAAGCACTGAAAATTTATAAAGAAATCCCAAAAACATATTGGGAGAAAAAACCGGACGAGGACGATTATTATTATGAAAACTATAACCACTTTTTCTGCGATTTAAAAACGGACAGCAGCTCTATCTTAAACCGTATCTACGATTGGTCAAATGAAAACCACGAAATGGAAGAAAGTGAGTTGCAAAACGAAGCAGACACCATCTTTTCGTGCAATAAAATGGAATTTGCAGACAGAATCGTTCAATTGGAAAGAAAAGCTGTTGAAGCGCCTCAGTCTGCCGATTTGTATTACTATGAAATAGCAGGTGGTTTTTTCAACACCCCATTTTGGGGATATAACGGTGCTATTTGGGAGGGTTCTTTAGTATCTACTCTTAATTATTATTTCGACTATACGCCCGGATATTATCCGGTCAATATTCCGGGAATTGCCGAAAAAATTTATGAAGCCGAAAAACAGTTTATCGCCGAATACGGAACCAGAGAGGTTGCCATCAGTTATTACGAAAAGGTGATGAAGATGACCAAAAATCAGGAATTGGCGGCACAATCCGCTTACTTGTCGGCCTTGTCCAAACAAGAACCGCTATCAACCCTTCACGAAGGAGATTTTAAAGACAAAACCCATCTTAAATTGCTGAGCGACAAGTATCAGAATACCGCTTTTTACCGGTACATCTCCCGCACATGTCCGGGAATTGGAGAGTTTTAAGTCCGGGAAACTGCTGTTGTGTGTCAGGCTTCTTTCATTCTTCATAAGATAGTTCAAGCTGTCCAACCTTAATTTGTTTGTTCTCTTGTCTGTCGTTAATATACTCCTTAATACAGTTGGCAACATATTCGCCAAGTTTTACAGGGACTGCATTTCCTATAATTTGTTCAAGGTCTGTCTTACTGCCGTTAAGAATGAAGTATTCCGGAAATGTTTGAATTAAACTTCTCTCTTTGGTAGTTAACGGTCTTACTTTGTCTGAAATTTCAACAGGGTCGCCTTCGTGTTTTGAGTAACCTTTTGGAATTGGTCTATTAACTCCACGAATAGTCGGGCTTGGTTCGTAAATACTGAAAATACCACGTCTTACATAGCTTCTTGGGTGTCGGTAGTAATATTCAATGCCTAATGAATTACCAAAAAAGTCAAACAAAGTCATTTGTTTGTTTGACAAATTTTTGTTGAAGTATGGAGTTAGAAAATTGTCAGGAGAATGTTTGTGCCCAACCAAGAAGAAACGCTTTCTTGATTGCGGAACTCCACAAAAACTTGCATCCAAAACTTGATATGAAATTCCGTATCCTGCTTTCTTGAAAATTTGTATCGCTTCTTTTAGAATACGGCTTTTGATAATTCGTTCAACATTCTCCATAACAAACCATTCAGGTTTTGCAGCCACTACAATATTAGCGTAAGATATTGTTAAGTCTGCCCTCCCCAAAGTTTCATCTCGTTTTCCTGCACTTGAAAAATCCTGGCAAGGAGGTCCGCCAATAATCATTTTTGGATTAAGGCTTTTTACAAATTCAAGTCCTTCTATGCTCCCTAAATCAATATCGTAAATTGGGTGATTGAAATTATCTCTATATACTTTTACTGCCGGCTCCCATTTGTCAAAAGCCGCCAAGATTTCAAAACCTGCATTTTGAAAACCAAGCGACAAACCGCCACAACCCGAAAATAAATCTACTGTTTCCATTAGGTGAATAGTTCTGGTGAGTTGTAAATAATCGCATCAAATCTTCTTTCAGGACTTAATAAGTTCTGCCCACCACCAAGAATTATTTTCCTGATTTCCTTCTTTTCTATTCTCGGTTTTGTCAGTTCGGCACAAGTCATATACCTATGTGTAATTCTTCCACTAACTGCAAAGGCCTTATCGTTCTTCGTATTGTAAGAAAGTTCGTCTATGATTTTATGGTGATTGATTTGACCCTGTTTGGAAAAGTCATAAAGCATTTTGAAAAGCCAAATAATAGTTCTTACATGTCGGGTGATTCTGTTTACTCCTTCGGATAGTTCACCCCTTGCAACATCAACAAATAGTTGAGTGAATGCAAAGTTAGACCACATGAAAACATCTAAACAGTTGTCGGCAAGTTTTGGGGATTTTCCATTAGTTTTCCATATTGGTTGCATTATTAATGGTTCTTGCTTTTCTAAAACCGATAATACAATTCGGTCAATAACAGCAATCATTTCTGAAATATAAGACCATACAGAAACCCCATCAGTCCAATCAGTGATTTCGTCAAACTGACTGCCAATAAGCGTGGAAAGCTGCTTTTTGTTGTCTTTAAAGTTTGCAGCGATACTACAAGCTAAGTAAACAATTGTGTCTGGTCTTATAACAATTTCACAACCGTAGTATTCTTCACTAAGTACACAAGTTGAATTGTCAGGAAGTGCGGTTAATTTCACTTCAATCGGTCGTAAACATTGTCCGTTACTTCTTAGTTGAGTAACTAAATCAACTCTTGGTAACGAGCCAATAACTAATTGTTGATATGGAGTGTAAGGGCTTTCAAATGAGAAAAATAAATCGTCTGAACTTGGTTCTATTCCATAGAGTTCTTTTGCAGAGATTTTTTTGTGCTTAACTTTTAATTCCTTATCAAGATAGAAATATACATTTTCTAAATTCCTTGAGGCAAGGAAATTTGTCAAACCCACAGGAAATGATGAGTTAAACTGGTTTTTCCCCCAAGTTTCGGCTTGGGTAAAGTCCCTGTTTGAATATTTTACTCCGAAAAGTCCGGGTTTTTGCTTTGTCATTCTGTTAACCTATAGAATTCAAATAGGACAAAATAGTTTGTTGGGTTGTCTGTAAATAAGTCAAATTTGTAAACGATTTTCAGTCGGTTGTGTCGGTTTATATCCTTGCAACCAAAACCTGCAGACACTATTTCTATTGCGCGAGCTGGTAAATATCGGGATAGTTTCTCCCTAAACCATCGTAGTCCAAACCATAACCAACCACGAACTTGTTTTCGATGTTTATTCCGCAATAATCAATCGGCAGGTCAGGATGCAGCAAGGCTTCGGGTTTGTGTAGCAAGCAGGCCACTTTGACAGAAACTGGCCGGTACTTCGCCAATTGCGGCAGCAGTTGCGCAATAGTATGTCCGGTGTCAATGATGTCTTCGACAATAATTATGGAACGATTGTGCAGACCATTGCTGTTTATCGGAAAATCGAACAGTACATTGCCGCTCGAATTGGTGCCCTGATAAGAACTTGCCTTGATAAAAGCCACCTCGCTATCTATTGTCAGGGCGCGCATTAAATCGGCAGCAAAAATAAAAGCGCCGTTTAACATGGGGATCAGTAAAGGGGTCTGCCCTTCAAAATCGCGGTCAATTGCCCGGGCAACCGAATTAACGGCATCCTGAATTTGTTGCCTCGAAATAAACAGTTCAAAGTTTTTGTCGTGGATGGTGATCATGCAATTAGCCGTTTTATTTACGGCAAAGTTAAACAAAAGATGTCATCTTTAGAGCAACCGTACAAAGGCAACCGGTCTGCTTTGTCTAAAAAGGATACCGGAGTTAACCTGTAACCGCAGTTAATCTGAAACAGGGGGCTATTCCGATTCGTTTGCGGGATTCCGGTGCTCAAAAGCCAACCCATACATTCGAGCTACCGTGTGGAGAAAGTTTATTTCCTCTTTTTTACCGGCTTCCTGTTTCTTGATTCCGGAGCTTGGGTATTGGTCTGACGGGAGATAGACTATGGTTCGGGGCGGAATGGTATCTTTCTTGTTAAATCCGTTCAGCCTGATGATTTTTTCCAGTTCTGCCCCACAAATCTGCGCAATTTGTTCGGGAGTTATTTTACAATTGAAGAAAACCGTTTTCATTCCGTTAAAACTCATCGGGGTCAGGACAAAATTTTCGGCACAATCGCCTTCCGGTAAATTTGCCTGCCGGTCGAACCTGTCTAAATGATGGGTTTCTATCGTATGAATCAATTGACGGGCATAAGTCGGCTCGGTGGCATATCCTGCCTCCTGCAACCCTTTTGACCAAAGCACATAGTCCGTACTGTTTAACCTGAACAAATCGTCATATCTCCTATGATTTATCAAAAAATCAGAGTGGTCGGTAAAAGAATCTTTCACGCTATTGTATTTTCTGAAACAGTCCCGTTCTTCGTCGTCGCTTGCAAAGACCTGCCTGCCTGTCCATCCTTTATGGCATTTTATTCCGAAATGGTTTTGGGCTTTTACCGCAAGATAGCTTTTACCCGATTTGGATTCGATGATTCCCTGTGCAAGAATGATGCTTGCAGGTATCTTGGTTCTCCTCATTTCTGACATTGCAATATCTTTGTATCGTTCGATGTATTGAACTGCCAACATTGCTTCGGTTTTTCCGGTCTCAGACTGTCGTACTTTGATGGAATAGCCGGTTGCGAGTACCAGCGCAATCAAACAACAGGCAATTAGCCCTCGTTTCATTGTTGTTTTTTGTGGGTTCATTTCTTATAGCTGCCGCCGATTGCGTTTAACACCGGGCTATTTTTTAAAGGTTTTGGGGGCTATTCTGACCGGAGATGTTCTCAGGTAAATTTTCCGGCCGGCTTCGGGCTGCATGGTTTCCGGCATTTTGTTGATTTGGTATAGTGCCGCTAATTTTATCCCGTATAGTTGTGCAATTTCCCACATCGTTTGTTTATCTGCGACAATATGGTATTTCGTCTTTTTCCGGCTTTGTTCGTGTTTCGATGCCAAAAAGATATTGGTTTTAGCAGGAATTAAAGTGTTCTTCTCTAAATCGTTAAAGTCGAGAATGGCTGAAATTGGGTAATGATAGGTTTGTGCAATTTGGTCGGGAAAGACAGAATATGGAAAGCAAACAGCCTTGATTCCGTTTTTGATAAACTCCTTTTGTTTGGAAACCGGACGGTTAGCTTTTGCAACCACGGGTTGAATGTTCTGTTCTGTTAATCCGGTTTGGGAATGCTGCCCCATCTCATTTTCGGATACCTTAACGGTTCCATGCCCTAAAGGGTCAACAAGATTAGTCTGTGTTGATGCTGCCGCAGAGGTAGCCGGAGTTGATGCAATTCCGGTATAATCCGTAACCATCTGTTTTCTGTTTTGAGCGGCATATAACTCAGGATTAAACGAGGGATTCAACTGCCTTCCTACTCCATCCGAATATAGTTTATTTTGATGATTGTCTGTTAGAAACCTTAGTTCACAGACCTGTTTGGAAGGTTGTTGTTTGCTGTTTTTCCTGTCCGACAGGTTTGTTTCTGCTTTTTCCTTTTGGTTTCCTTCTGATGAGGAAAATTCGGGAGTGGTAATGATTTGCAGGTCCGCCGTTTTTTCGGTAATAACCGGTTCGGGCATCAGAACATCGAAAGCAAACAACTTATAGGTCTTGATTAACCGCACTATTTTTTCCTTATACTTAGGGTCGGTGGCATACCCTGCTTTTTTTAACCCCTCTGCCCATCCCAAATAATCTCCGGCAGGCAATAAAAATAAAAAGGCATAGCGGTCGCGGGTCAGTAAAAACTCGGAATGGTCTTTATAAGATTCGGAAGCGTTGGGATATTTTCTGAAACACTCATTCGGCGAGTCGTCTGTATATAAAATAGTATCTCCTGTCCATTCGGTTTTACATTTGATTCCAAAATGGTTGTTGGCTTCCCTTGCCAGAATACTTTGCCCAAAACCGGACTCAAACATGCCCTGCGCCAGTTTAATGCTTGCCGGAATTCCGGTTCGGTGCATTTCTTCAACAGCTAAATCTTTAAACTCATCCAGATAGTTTAACGCTCTGGTATGGTTAGCGGCATCTGTAAGCTCAAAGGCTTCTAAACAGGCAGTCGTTAAAAATAAAAGGGCGATAAAAATGGTAAAGTGTCTGCTCATAGTGGTGTTTTAGATTGACTTGTCCGGCACTTTGCAAGCACGCAAAAACTGTTCCCAATATTTTTTAATTGAGCGTAATTTTTAACCCTTGACTATGAAACTCAGCTATTAGCTTCGAAGATGCGGCAATGCACGAAGCGTTATTTTCCTGCAAAAGGAACCCCGTTGTTTCCCACTTCTTCGGCGCATTCACAGATTATCCGGCAGGCATCTGCTATTTGTTGAGGGGTTATGGTCAAAGGGGGGGCAATGCGAAGGCAGTTATCGGCAAACAAAAACCAATCGGTGATGACTCCTTTTTGAATACACCGGTCTATGACTTGTTTGGTAAAACTAAAATCCACAAACTCAACAGCAATCAGCAATCCGGCACTTCGCACCGATTTGATGGCGGGATGTATCAATTGTTGACGGAACAACTGCTCCTTTTGTTTGACTTCCTGTATATAGTTCTCGCGCAGCAAAACCCGAAGGGTGGCCAAACTTGCGGCACAGGAAACAGGATGTCCCCCAAAGGTGGTGATATGTCCTAAAACGGGGTTATTGGTCAGTACGGACATGATATTATGTGAAGCTATAAAAGCACCAAGCGGCATTCCTCCGCCCATTCCTTTGGCCAACAGCAAAATATCGGGCACTACTTCCGATTGTTCAAAAGCGAACAGCGTTCCGGTTCGTCCGTAGCCGGTTTGAATTTCGTCAAACACCAGCAATGCTCCAACCTGAGAACAACGGTCTCTTAGTGCTTTCAGAAAACCGGTTTTAGGAACAATCACTCCTGCTTCCGCCTGAACCGGTTCTGCAACCACACAGGCAGTATGATGGTTGATTTGAGCCAGTTGTTCAAAGTTGTTATAATCCAAATGACAAACATCGGGCAAAAGAGGGCGGTAGTTTTGTTTAAAATATTCGCTGCCAATTATGCTCAAAGCACCATGGGTGCTGCCGTGGTAGGAATTTTTAAAGGCGACCAATCCGGTTCGTCCGGTATAGCGTTTGGCCAACTTCAAAGCGCCTTCGGTGGCTTCGGCACCTGAATTGACAAAATAAACACTGCCAAGTTCAGAAGGCAGGTGTTTGGTCAGTAACGAAGCAAGTTCGGTTTGGGGCGCAGTGATATATTCACCATAAACCATCAGGTGCATATAGGTTGCTGCTTGTAGCTGAACAGCGGCGACCACTTCGGGATGACAATGTCCCAGATTGCTCACACTAATTCCTGCAATCAGGTCAGCATACTGTTTGCCCGAAGGGCTGTAAAGGTATATACCTTCTGCACGGCAAATTTCGAGCATCAGGGGTGCATCGCTTGTTTGGGCGATATGTTGTAAAAACAATTGTCTTTGTGTGAGCGCCATTTTACGTTTCAGGCAAAGTTGAGAAAAACATTCGGGTTGGGTGCGGGAAATCAATCAGCGGGTTCAATACAGAAGTAATTGCCCTCCTTTTGTTTTGCAAGATGTACAAAAGGGTTTAATTTTTCAACCTGCCTCCAACAACACAGGTTTTTTTAATTTTCTGAACGTCTCCATCCAGATTAAAAAGCTCTATAAATATGACATAAATTCCCAGGGGGGCTTTTTCGGCGTTTTCGGTCATGCCGTTCCATTTGTAAAAACCCTGAATGCCCAAAATCTCGTTTTTAGCCAACCGGCGGATTTCCTGGCCGCGCTCATTAAAAATGGTGATATTTGCCGTATAACCGGGGTCGGACAATTGATAGGTGATGAGGGTAAAATCATCGTTACCGTCATCGTCTGGCGAAAAAGAGGGCGGAGAGATTGTAAAGGACAGGTCGTTATAGTCGGGGTTGGCGGTCTGAGAATTGACATAAGAAGGCGTTCCGTAACAAAAGGAAGCAGCAGCCGATTGCCAGTTGTCAGGACCGTTTGAAGGGGCATTGTAGCTCACCCTTTCTAAGGCCACTCCGTCTTTCTTATCTATAATTTCGTTGTGCCAGTCATCCAGATAATCTACACGATCAATCACAACTGTTGAAAGCAAATCGGTGATGGCAACCGTTCCTTCGTTGTCGGGCATTGCAGGCAGGGGTATTTGTATGAATTTTGAAACATGAAGCGGGTTGCCACAGTTTCCATAGACCTGAAAAATGTTTTCTATATCGGGAGTCAATGCCACAAATCCACCGGGCAAAAGAGAATAGGATTCTGTGCTGATCAATTCATGACCGGTAAGTGTATCGGGCACACCGGTCTGTGTATTGGCAATATACAAGTTGTTGAGGCTGATGATGTCGTTGGTGGGATTATACAGTTCTACGTAATCAGAACCACCGGTAACCGGATTAAACAAGATTTCATTGATCACGATATCGCCGGGGTTTGCGGTTCTCGCAAGACCAAAATCCGCCTGATTAAAAAGCGCTGCAATGCCGTTGCCGGCACAATCGGTTAACCCCGTACCAATGCTTATGGTATAAAGGATGTTTTCCTGCAAGGGGGAGGGAAGGGTAATTGCAACCGATTTAAAATCGTTGAGCGGCACAACCGCCGAAACCGGATTTCCTATTCCGTTATTGACGGTATATTGCAATACATCGGCAGCGCTTTGAATGTCAAGGGTTTCGTTAAAATAGAGCAACACCACCGTAGGGGATATTGCTTCGGCTCGCAACAAATCGGGCATTGACGTGTCGGGGTTATTTCCAAAAACCGAGTTTTCAGCTCCGGGTGTTCCTCCCGAAATTGCATCGGAGGCTTTCCAGTTGGCAGCTTCTTCACACGGATTTCCGGGGTCAATGAGTTCGAGCGTATAACCTCCCTCAGCTTTGACCGCATCGCGATACCAGCTTTTCAAATAATTGACTCCATGAATAGTAACCCCGTTGTTGTTGGTCAATAACAGGTTGTCGCCCGTAACATTGAGGGTAGGAAAACTGCTTACTCCCAACACAGGCACTCCCATGGCCAGCAGTTCGGCTGTTTGGGTAGAAGAACATAGCACTACAAAAGCTCCGGGCAGCAGCAAATAAGGAGTTAAGGTTGCCGAAGCAGTGGCATCGCTAAACTGCCATTGAGCCAGATCTATAACTTTGTCGCTCCGGTTAAACAGCTCTACAAAACGCACTTTTGGCAGGGTCAGGCTGGGATTTTGATATTGCAAGGGAGGATCTGTATCGGCATAAATTTCATTGATCAGCACGTCAAAAGGAAAAGCCTCCTGTCCAAGTCCGAACTGAATTTGCAGGTTTTGAGCAATATTTCCCGAACAATCCTGAATCTGACCAATTGTCAAGGTATATAACAGTCCTTCCACTATACCGGTACTGAACAGTAAGGTAACAGACTGAATATCTTCCAACACAGTAACTATATTGATGCCGCCGCCAAGCGAATAGTTTACAGGGTTTGACCATTCATCGCCTGTCAGGGGTTCAGAAAAAACGAGTTCTATTGCACTGTTGTTGACTAAAGCATACGAGGTTATTTGAGGAGGGGAGGTATCGGTTAAAACGCCTGTAACACTGTTGAGTACTCCGGGGGTTCCTCCCGAAGGATGCAGGGATGCTGTCCAGTTGTTGCTGCCGTTACAGGGGTTTGCCGGATCTATCCGCTCTAAAGACCACCCTCCTTCTTTTTTAAGGGTGTTGCCATACCAGGCATCTGAATAGCTGACCTGATCAATCAAAATTCCTTGCGGACTAATCAGGCTGAGGTTGCTGCCGGAGTTGGTCAGGTACGTGCTGCTGCTGAACAATCCGGTTGTCAGGCCAAAAGGGGAGTAAAGAGTCGAATTTGAACCTGAACAAACAATCAAATAGCCATTTGCAGGCAGGGTTACAGAAGGGAAAACAAATTCGATGGAAGGAAAGGTTTTGGTAAATCCCCATCCGGTCAGGTTGATGTCGAAATCCGTATTGTTGAAAAGTTCTACAAACTCAGCATCCGGTAATCCTACCTGAGGTGTTGGGTCGGCAAAAATTTCATTGATCAGCACATCTCCGGGTTGAATCCCGTAGTAAATAAAAGCTGCCTCTGCACTAAGCAGCGTATTGCCGGAAAAATCCTGAATCCCTGTAACCTGAAGCACATTGTTTTGCCCCGAAACAAAAGGATTGGCAAAGGTAAGTACGACCAAATAACCCGAAACAAGAGTTGCCGAAGCCGGATTGCTGCTTCCGTTGAGCAAATAATTGTTCAGATTTTGGGCAGAAGCCGGCAGCACATTTTCTGAAAAAACGAGGGTTACCGTAGTATCTGACGCTGCAAAAACCTCATTGATGGCCGGGGGGGTGTTATCAATAATCGGGTTTCCGATATAAATATCGTCAAAATAAAAGTTGGCGCTATTCGAGGCGGTATAATTGACCAAAAACCCGAATTGCGTGCCGAAGGTATAGGTTAGGTCGGTAGCGGTTCCTTCGGTCAGATAGAGTCCGGTAAGCCCGAAATCGCGTTGCAGAGTCCATAGCCCCGAAACAGCACGGGTAACTTTAATCCGCAAAAGATTGTTGGTAGTAACGGTCAGTCCATCAATGCCATCAATGAGCAATACTGCGGGAGCAGTGCCATCTTTTCGCCAAAGGCTCACTTCGTCCGGTGTTCCACCGATACGGACAAAATAACCGTTAGCACCTGATTTCAGGTCATCGGTATTTGAACTCAGATAAATATCGGCATAATTGTTTGAAGAAGTATTGAAACGAAGCCGGGCATAAAACTCCCATTGTACCTCGCTTTCTGACATATTGAGGGCCATCGGAGAAGTAAGTTGAACAGGAGAAGGGGTTGAGGCATTGGTTCGCAACTGTTGGGCATCTATGGTAAAATCTGCCAGGTCGCCATTCCATGGTGGGTTTTCTGAAAAATCGCCATCGGCAAAGTTGTCGCAAAGCTGATAAGTACCGGAAGTCAGTAAACTACAGTCTGAAACCGATTGAGCATACAGGACAAAAAAATTCACCCACAACAAACAAACAAACAGGATGCGGTACAACTGGCCCATATTTTTGACAAACCTTTGTAAAATGTGCAGATTTTTGCAAGCAAGGTAAGTAAATTTCCGTTATTGCAGGGAGTTTAAAAGCCCAAACAAGTTGTTATACATATAAAGATCAAACAAAAAGACACTCACAAATATTTAACAACCTACCAAAATAAAAAAGAGATGAAAACTTACAAAGCCTCGATGGATAGCTTAGTCAAAATTGTAACAATAGCCATTTTAGTTGTTTCCGGCTTCGCCTTTTTGAGTTCTTTAGTTTATATCATGAATTCGGAAAGCTCAGAATCCTGGGGAACCCTGCTGATTGTAGGCTTGTTGATCCTTATTTTTGGAATCACTTATACCTTAGCTCCACGGGCTTATTTGTTAGACAATGATTCCCTCACCATTGACCGTTTGTTGGCTCCGGTGGTTATTCCGCTTCAACAAATCTCTGAAGTATCAACACCTCCCTTAGAACGGTTTAACTATGCTGTCCGCCTGTTTGGTTCGGGCGGTTTTCTGGGCTACTTTGGTTTGTTCTGGGTGTCCAAAACCGGAAAGATGTGGTGGTATGCCACGCAGCGGAAAAATGTAATCATGGTAAAACTTACAAGCGGATCTCCAATCATCATTACCCCCGATGACTTCAGTTTAGCCGAAGAGTTACAAAAACATCAAACTGCTTTGGTTTCCTGATTTTACCTCCTCAAATTTGGCAAGTGTTGATGTCAGGGTAGGGATTTCCCAGTATCACCCTTAGGTTTGTGTTGCCACAGGTAATAGCATCTGTTGTTAAAGGCAGGGCATCATGAGGGCTGTTTAATCGGCATTTAATCATACCCGGGTAAAATTATTCTTTTCAAAAACCCAAATTACAGATTTCTTTTATTGCTTTCTATCTCAATGAACTCCGGCAAATAATTGGGAGTACACCCTTTTGATACCATTTCGCCTTTATAAAGTCCTGTTTTTTCCCCAATAGCGATACACCGCTTTCGATATTGTTTGTCAAAAACTCCAATCCATCCTGCGGTGAAATTCATTGCCCACTGAACTTCTGCTTCTTCATTGGCAATGGATACTTCTATTGTAGTCAGTAATTCTACGGTATTAGGAGGTGGGGGTTGACCTACCCATCTCAAACGCCCCTGGTAATACCAAAACGTCCTTCTTTGAAGCGCATAAGGACTGTTTTTCCATGATTCAATCAGTGCAATTGTTTTCTTGTCTTTGGTAAGTTGGTTGGCCATTAACCAGTCCATTAGCTGATTTCGTTCCTCAAACAGATGTACTTGCATATCCTTAACCAGATGATCAATTACTTCCGGTGAAAGTAGTTTAAGATCCATTATCAATATTGCCAATTGCATGGACAAAAACCTCCCTGTTGACCAAAGTTCCATAGCCAGAGCGTGATCTTTTTTGATTTCTTTAGCGATTTTCCGCAAGTCGCCAAGTTTGGTTTTATGATTGATCTGATCTAAAATAGTTTCTGCTTTTGAAGATAGTTTCATGTACCTCTTTTGGTTTGTTGATGCGAAATAAAAACCCTTTACTTTAAATAACCCTTCAACTGCCTTATTGTTAGATAGCTTTAAGATTGTTGATTACTGCGGGTCGTCTAATTGTTGCTCTTTTTTACAAAAATAGCAAATTGGGTAAATGTAACATGCATTTTAAACCCCAGTAAAGAGGATATGTATTTATTTGAAATCGCCGGCATTTCATACAGGGTTATTCATATTCTACACTGTCGGTTTTTTTGTCAAAACCCTTTGATTTTATAACTTTACGAACTAACAGAAAAAGGATTTAAATCTGTGACCAACAGGCCCTAATCCCGAAGGCGTTGAATGTGAATAACCGTATGTGAAAATAAGTGAAAAGTGAAAAACTAAAAGTGAAAAGTACCACAACCCCAAAGGGGTTGAAATTGAATAACCGTATGTGAAAATAAGTGAAAAGTGAAAAACTAAAAGTGAAAAGTACGACAACCCCGAAGGGGTTGAAAATGAATAATCGTATGTGAAAATAAGTGAAATGTGAAAAACTAAAAGTGAAAAGTACGACAACCCCGAAGGGATTGAATGTGAATAACCGTATGTGAAAATAAGTGAAAAGTGAAAAACTAAAAGTGAAAAGTACGACAACCCCGAAGGGATTGAATGTGAATAACCGTATGTGAAAATAAGTGAAAAGTGAAAAACTAAAAGTGAAAAGTACGACAACCCCGAAGGGGTAGAATGTGAATAACCGTATGTGAAAATAAGTGAAAAGTGAAAAACTAAAAGTGAAAAGTACGACAACCCCGAAGGGGTTGAATGTGAATAACCGTATGTGAAACCTACGGATATAAGTGAAAAGTAAGCCGTATGTGAACCCTATGGAAATCGGATGAACCCTACTAAAATTTCGGGCATCAATCATTAAAACTGATAGCCAACAACACTTTGCAATGGCTGCTTGTTATTCAGGCATGAAACAAATCATTATTGTTTGGTTTAGAAATGATTTGCGGTTACATGACAACGAAGTGCTGTTTCAGGCTGTTCAGGATGCCGATCAAATCATTCCGGTCTATTGTTTAGACCCCCGTCATTTTGAAACCACCAAATATGGATTTGCAAAAACCGGAGTTCACCGGATAAAATTTTTACTGGAAAGCCTGAAAGACCTTCGACATTTGTTGAGGGATGCCGGTGCAGATTTGTTGGTGCGTTGGGGCAAACCCGAAGAGATTCTTTTTGCTTTGGCTAAATATCACCGGGTCAAGGCGGTTTATTGCAATCAGGAAGTTACCGACGAAGAAAGCCGTGTTGAAGATGCCCTCGATCATCATCTTGCTACTATTAATGTGCCGTTGGAGTTTTTTTGGGGCAGTACGTTGTTTCATTTCGATGATTTGACAGCTACCCAATCGTTAGACAGACTTCCCGATGTGTTCACCCAATTCCGTCAGTTTGCCGAAACCAACCTGACGGTGCGCCCTTTGTTTAATACTCCCGGTCAAATTGAGCTGCCTCCGAATCTTTCTGCCGGAGAAATTCCTGAACTGAAAGACTTTCTCCTTTCAGAACCAGTTGCTGATTCAAGGGCGGTTCTGTCTTTTGCAGGCGGAGAAACACAAGCGCTGCTCCGGCTCAAATATTACCTTTGGGAAAAAGACTTGTTAAAAACTTACGAAGAATCCAGAAATGAACTCATAGGAGGCGACTACTCGACCAAACTCTCCCCTTGGTTAGCCTTAGGTTGCCTTTCTCCCAGACTGATTTTCGAGGAAGTAAAACGATATGAGCAGGATATAGTTAAAAACAAATCCACCTATTGGCTGATTTTTGAACTGATGTGGAGGGACTATTTCCGGTTTATCGCCATGAAATATGGCAACCTCCTTTTTAAAACTACCGGTATCAGACAAAAAACAGCAACCGGAAACAGGGATTGGGATCGGTTTAATCTTTGGGCACAGGGTAAGACCGGAATTCCGTTTATTGATGCCAATATGCGGGAGTTGAACGCTACAGGATTTATGAGCAACCGCGGAAGGCAAAACACTGCTAGTTTTTTAGTTCGGGATATGAACATCAACTGGCAAATGGGGGCCGCCTATTTTGAGTCTCGTCTCATTGATTATGATGTATGCAGCAATTACGGCAATTGGAACTATGTGGCTGGAATTGGAAACGACCCCCGCGAAAACCGGTATTTCAATATCTTGTCTCAGGCAAAAAGATACGACCCACAGGGTTTGTATGTCAAACGTTGGTGTCCGGAACTGAAAAAACTGCCTTCAACCCGTATTCACGAGCCGTATCTGTTGAATGAAGCAGAACAACGTTATGTTGGCGTTATAATTGGTAAAAACTATCCCGCACCTTGTATTGATACCGGAAAATGGGATCAACGCTAAAATCTGTTATAAAAAAAGCGGAATAAACTACCCGCATCAAAGGGGTGTTTATTCCGCTTTTCCAATTTGCAATTAACAACTAAAATGCTGTTCCTTTTTTTAAACGGCAACGAACAAATTACTGTTTTACAAATTTGGTGTTTTGGGTGGTTGTTCCGTTAGAAACAGAAACAATGTACATACCTGCTCTGTATGCGGTGATGTCCAAAGGAATATTTTTGTCGGAAGTGGTAAAGTTGGTTACCAATTTACCGGTTACATCATAAACTGAAACTTCGGTTTGGGGCGTAATGGTTTGCACGCTCAATTCCACAAAGTTGTTAGCCGGAACGGGTGAAACGCTTACACTGAAACTGTTGTCATAAACAGGATTTTCGATACCTACGCCACAAACACAACCTGAAGCTACTACAGCAATGTCATAAGGAGAATCAGACACTGAATAAGGCAAAGTAGCCGTAGGAAGGATGCTGGGTAAAAAGTCGCAAATCGCGCTCTCAACATCTTCGATAGAAATAGGACCCAAAACTCCGCTCAATACATCAAAAACTACTGCCAGGTCGGCAGGAGTGGGGATAGTAGGATACGTCAAAATGGGCAATAAAGGATTAATAGTTGCTGCAAGTGCATCAAGTTCAGACTGATTAAATGCAAAGGCGGTAAATTTGTAGGTTCCTGCGGGATATGGGTTTCCGGTGCCATCATCACCAAAATCATAAGTTCCGTCATCGCTGACACCTTGAATAATATCAACTAAAACTCCATCTACTAAGGTAGGAAAAGTAACCACTATTTTCCGGTTTGCAAATGTTCCCGGATCGTTCCAGTTGGTAATGAGTAAACAATCGGTTTGGCTTCCGTTCTGAAGAACGCAAATGGTAGGTTGTTCAGGATTGGGCGCTCCGCCAATGATTTCTGCAGCGCAATTAGGAGTTTGAGCATAGATGCTCATACCCATAAAAGCGGAAACGGTGAGTGTAAGTAACAGTTTCTTCATTTTGTGCTGTTTTATTTAGATGATTTAAGAAATTTAAAAATTAGCAAACAAAAGTAGGGTTTTTTGATTAATTCAAAGGCCTTAAAGTCCAAAAAATAATTTTTAAAATTGTCGTTAACATTTAGTTATGTTATTTTGTACGCTGTTGCAATAAAAAAGTGCCTTTATTTTGAAAAGTACCACACTTTTTATGCCATTTTTTAAAAAATAAATACAATGTGTTTTTTTCAACTTTGATCTCATGTCATTTATCGTTGTTTATATCACCGCTGCCGGTGAACAGGAAGCTAAAAATATCGCCGGCAGGTTATTGGAAAAACGGCTGATTGCCTGTGCCAATATTTTTCCCGTTCAAAGCACATATCATTGGCAGGGGGCACTTGTGGAAGATGCCGAGTTTGTGGCTTTGGTAAAAACCCGCTCCGAATTTTGGGAAATCGTGAAGGAAGAGGTATTGAAAACTCACAGCTATCAAACGCCCTGTATCATGAAGTTTGAGGTAGAAGCCAACCCCGAATATGAGCGTTGGATTTATAAAGAAACGCAGATTGACGGAGGGTTATGAGTTAACTGTGGTGAATTATAAATTCTACCACCCCTCTAAATCGAGTTCTGATTAACCAATAACAAGCCTCTGTGTTATTGTCTTAGCACTTATTAAAAAAACTAAATCTTTTTATGCTACCTTTGTAAGCACCTTTGTTATTACGTTTAATCTTATACAAACCGATATTAAAAGTCAGGGTAAACTGATAACCTGCAACCGGCATGTCAGAGTTGATATTTTGCACCAACACCCAAGGATAAACAGCACTTTTGCCAACAATTTGAACAAAGCGGCATTTAAAAAACCAATTATACGAACCGAATACTTAATTTATAAATGACAGCAGAACAACTTAAAGAACTTGAAGATAATTTGTGGAAAGCGGCCGACAAGCTCCGTGCAGACAGCGGACTGAAAGCCAGTGAATATTCAACGCCTATTTTGGGACTGATTTTTCTTCGTTTTGCTTCTATCCGGTACAACAAAGTGAAAGCGGAAATAAAAGCCGAATTAGAAGCACAAAAAGACAGCCGTAATCAAATGCAGGAACAGGAAATTGCCATCCTGAAATGTGGTTTTTATTTGCCCCCCGAAGCAGAGTATGACTATTTGCTGAACCTTCCAGAGAAAGACGACATTGCCAAAGCCATTAAAAAGGCAATGGAACTGATTGAGTATCATAAACCCGAACTGAAAGACAGCCTGCCCAAAGACGAATACTTTAAACTATACACCAAAGACGACCGCAGCCTGCCCAAGAGTTTACTGAAAACATTTAAAGACATTCCCGAAGATGCCACAGGCGATGTGTTCGGCAAAGTGTATGAATACTTTTTGGGTGAGTTTGCCCTTGCCGAAGGACAAGGCGGTGGGGCTTTCTACACGCCTACCAGTGTGGTGAAGCTGATGGTAGAAGTGATTGAACCTTACAAGGGAACCATATACGACCCTGCCTGCGGCAGTGGCGGTATGTTTGTGCAGAGCAGCGAATTTGTGGACAAACGCAGAGCCGAACTGCACGATGACGATACCAAAGACCTGATGGTGTATGGCAGCGAGAAAGACAGTGAAACTGTAAAACTGGCACGAATGAACTTAGCCGTAAACGGACTGCGCGGGCAGGTGGTGCAAGCCAATGCCTATTACGAAAATCCGTTTGACAGCTACGGCAAGTTTGACTACGTGATGGCTAATCCGCCCTTTAACGTGGACGATGTGAACTATGACCGTGTGAAAGACGACCAACGTTTTAACGAATACGGCATACCGAAAAACAAAACAAAACCCAACGCCAAAAAACAAGCAGCCGTAAACAGCGTGCCCAATGCCAACTACCTTTGGATAAACCTGTTTGCTACTTCGCTGAAAGACACCGGCAGAGCCGCTTTGGTAATGGCAAACAGTGCCAGCGATGCCCGCAACAGTGAAGCCGAAATACGCCAAACTTTGATTAAAAGCGGTGTGATTGACTGTATGCTTACTTTGCCCAAGAATATGTTTTACACCGTTACGCTGCCTGCTACTTTGTGGTTTTTTGACAAAAATAAGACCTCACCCCCTGCCCCCTCTCCTTCAGGAGAGGGGAAGGCAGGTAAAATATTATTTATTGATGCCCGTAACATATTTAAGCAGGTAACACGTTCGCTACGGGAGTTTACCGATGAACACATACAAAACATTGCCACCATTGTGCGGCTTTACCGTGGCGAAACCAAACGCCTGAAACAGCTATTGGCAAAATACCAACAGCAAGCCAATGATTTTGAGAAACAAGCCAAAGCACAACAGCAGGAAGTTGATAAAATACAAACGGCAAAGCCCACCGAAGAAAAAGAATTGAAGCGTTGGGAAAAACAATTAGAAGAAGCCGAAAAACAATACAAAGCACTACACGACAAACAGCAATATTACTTAGCACAAATAAACTGGCTGAACGAACGCTTCCCCAATGGGGTGTATGAAGATGTAACGGGATTATGCAAAGCCGCTACCCTTAAAGAAATTGAAGAGCA
The DNA here is from genome assembly GCA_016700115.1 of Sphingobacteriales bacterium. Classification (NCBI taxonomy): domain Bacteria; kingdom Pseudomonadati; phylum Bacteroidota; class Sphingobacteriia; order Sphingobacteriales; species Sphingobacteriales bacterium. The sequence goes on from CP064999.1 coordinate 1,325,943, forward strand.
GGACTACAGCCTAAACCCGGGCAGATATGTGGGTGTAGTGATTGAAGAAGACGGGCTAACCGAAGAAGAGTTTTTAGCCGAAATGAAAGAAAGGCACGTTGTCTTGAATGGATTAAACAGCAAGGCAAAGGAGTTGGAAGATTTGATTAACCAAAATTTAAAGTCACTATAAGGGAATGGCTAATACCTACACACAAATCCATATTCAATCTGTTTTTGCAGTACAAAACAGAAATTGTATAATAGGTAAAGAATGGAAAGATGAATTATACAGTTACATTACTGGTATCATTCAAAACCACAATCACAAACTCTTAGCTATTAATGGCATGCCCGATCACGTTCATATACTTTTTGGTTTCAGACCAACACAATCATTATCTGATTTGATGCAGGATATAAAAGGCGATTCCTCACGATGGATAAATACCAAAGGGTTTGTAAAAGGTAAATTTTTATGGCAGTAAGGTTATGGCGCATTTTCTTATAGCAAATCGCAAGTTGATCGGGTAAAGGAATATATACATAACCAAGAGGAACATCATAAGAAAAAATCGTTTACAGATGAATATTTGGATATGCTGCGAAAATTTGAAGTTGATTTTAACGAGGCGTATATTTTTAAACCTGTTGATTATGATATAAAATAGTTATGCCGTTAGGCATAAAATATCGGTAGAAAAAAAGCAACGTTTTATGTTGTCCCGTCCGGGACAAAATATGGAATATGTTTTCGGTTCTACCAATATTGAAACCCTAACGGGTTAAACAGCGAATAAAAAATCAATATGTTGTAAAAATGAAAATACGTTATAGTGCCGTTAGGCACAACATATCGGTAGAAAAAAAGCAACGTTTTATGTTGTCCCGTCCGGGACAAAATATGGAACACGTTTTCGGTTCTACCAATATTGAAACCCTGACGGGTTAAACAGCGAATAAAAAATCAATATGTTGTAAAAATGAAAATACGTTATAGTGCCGTTAGGCACAACATATCGGTAGATAATGTTGTTTGCGTTTCGGTTTGGTCCCATACGGGACAAAATATGGAACACGTTTTCAGTTCTACCAATATTGAAACCCTGACGGGTTAAACAGCGAATAAAAAATCAATATGTTGTAAAAATGAAAATACGTTATAGTGCCGTTAGGCACAACATATCGGTAGATAATGTTGTTTGTGTTTCGGTTTTGTCCCATACGGGACAAAATTATTCATCGCCTATTTTTTCAACCCATATTCAAGCCCTAACGGGCTGGAATGGCAACATGGTAAACCATGCCGTTAGGCACAACATATCGGTAGAAAAAAAGCAACGTTTTATGTTGTCCCGTCCGGGACAAAATATGGAATATGTTTTCGGTTCTACCAATATTGAAACCCTAACGGGTTAAACAGCGATTAAAAAAGCAATATGTTGTAAAAATGAAAATACGTTATAGTGCCGTTAGGCACAACATATCGGTAGGAAATGATGGTTGTGTTTCGGTTTTGTTCCATACGGAACAAAATTATTCATCGCCTATTTTTTCTACCCATATTCTAGCCCTAACTTGCTGGATTAGCAACAAGGTAAACCGGATTGGCAACATCGTAAATCGTGCCGTTAGGCACAACATATCGGTAGAAAAAAAGGCAACGTTTTGTGTTGTCCTGGACGGGACAAAATATGGAATATGTTTTCAGTTCTACCAATATTGAAACCCTAACGGGTTAAACAGCGAATAAAAAAGCAATATGTTGTAAAAATGAAAATACGTTATAGTGCCGTTAGGCATAAAATATCGGTAGATAATGTTGTTTGTGTTTCGGTTTTGTTCCATACGGAACAAAATTATTCATCGCCTATTTTTTCTACCCATATTAAAGCCCTAACGGGCTGGATTAGCAACAAGGTAAACCGGATTGGCAACATCGTAAATCGTGCCGTTAGGCACAACATATCGGTAGAAAAAAAGCAACGTTTTATGTTGTCCCGTCCGGGACAAAATATGGAATATGTTTTCGGTTCTACCAATATTGAAACCCTAACGGGTTAAACAGCGATTAAAAAAGCAATATGTTGTAAAAATGAAAATACGTTATAGTGCCGTTAGGCACAACATATCGGTAGGAAATGATGGTTGTGTTTCGGTTTTGTTCCATACGGGACAAAATATTTCATCCCTCATTATTTCTACCCATATTCAAGCTCTAACGGGCTGGAATGGCAACATCGTAAATCGTGCCGTTAGGCACAACATATCGGTAGAAAAAAAGGCAACGTTTTGTGTTGTCCCGTCCGGGACAAAATATGGAACACGTTTTCGGTTCTACCAATATTGAAACCCTAACGGGTTAAACTGCGATTAAAAAAGCAATGGGTTATAAAAATGAAAATGCGTAATAGTGCCGTTAGGCACAACATATCGGTAGAAAAAAAGCAACGTTTTATGTTGTCCCGTCCGGGACAAAATATGGAACACGTTTTCGGTTCTACCAATATTGAAACCCTAACGGGTTAAACTGCGATTAAAAAAGCAATGGGTTATAAAAATGAAAATGCGTAATCGTGCCGTTAGGCACAACATATCGGTAGAAAAAAAGCAACGTTTTATGTTGTCCCGTCCGGGACAAAATATGGAACACGTTTTCGGTTCTACCAATATTGAAACCCTAACGGGTTAAACAGCGATTAAAAAATCAATATGTTGTAAAAAATGAAAATACGTTATAGTACCGTTAGGCACAACATATCGGTAGGAAATGATGGTTGCGTTTCGGTTTTGTCCCATACGGGACAAAATTATTCATCGCCTATTTTTTCTACCCATATTCAAGCTCTAACGGGCTGGAATAGCAAGGCAAAGGAGTTGGAAGTATTGATTAACCAAAACTTATTGGCGATAGAATAATGAACAAACTATTCAATTTTTCAAGTTTAGAGGGAAAGATTAAAATTAAGCACGGGTTTGCTTTTAAAGGAGAATATTTTGCGTCAAGTGGTGATTACATACTTCTAACACCTGGTAATATTTATCCAGATGGAGGTTTTAAACTTGATGAGCCAAAAGAAAAATATTATAACGGTGAGTTCCCGAAATCATTTCTTTTTGAAAAAGGAGATTTAGTTACTGTAATGACTGACTTAACACAAGAGGCAATAATTCTTGGTGGTGCATTTATCGTTCCTTTATCAAATAAATTTCTTCATAATCAGCGTTTGGGGAAAATCGAGATAATAGACATTGATGAACTGGATAAAAAGTTTCTTTACTACTGTTTCAATTTTGAGTTTTTTAGAGGACAAGTAAGAGGCTCTGCATCAGGCACCACAGTAAAACATACAGCACCTGAACGAATTTATAAATGCAAAATCCCACTCCCCCCACTCCCCACCCAACAACGCATAGCGTCCATCCTTTCGGCTTATGATGATTTGATAGAAGTAAACAACCAACGCATCAAACTATTGGAGCAAACCGCCCGTGAACTTTACAAAGAATGGTTTGTAAGAATGCGTTTCCCGGGGTATAAGCAGGCGAAGTTTAAGAAGGGAGTGCCGGAGAATTGGAAGACAATTGCAATATCAGATATGGTGGATTTTAAAATGGGGCAATCTCCAAAATCTGAATTTTATAATGAAGATGGTAATGGATTGCCGTTTCATCAAGGTGTAGGAAATTACGGATTGCGTTTTCCTGAGCACAAAATCTTTTGTTCAGTAAATGGAAGAATTGCTAATGAAGGTGATGTTTTGTTTAGTGTTAGAGCACCAGTAGGAAGATTGAACATTGCAGACAGAAAATTAATCATCGGTCGTGGTTTAGCAGCATTAAGACATAAAAAGGGCTTGAACAGTTATTTATTCTATCTTTTGCAAAATGAATTTTCAAAAGAAGATTTAATCGGAAACGGTTCAATCTTCAATTCAGTTGGCAAGGATGAATTGAAAAAGTTCAAAATTTTTGATGTTGGAGATTTGGCTAAAAAATTCAATGATATTGTTGAGCCGATTGACAAACAATTATTAGTTCTCATTCAACAAAACACCCAACTCCGCCAAATCAGAGATAGGTTGTTGCCGAGGTTGATAAGTGGGAAGTTGGAGGTGTCTGAACTATGATTTTTGTGATTAAATGATTAACCGGATTAGAAATGAACGAAATCATCATATACCAAACCCCAGATAATCAAACACAGGTAGAAGTGCAGTTTGAAGGGGAAACTTTTTGGCTGAATCAATACCAACTGGCAGAATTGTTTCAAACAGACCGATCTTCCATTTTGAAGCATCTGCAAAATATTTATTCAACGGGTGAGTTGTCGGAAACTTCAACTTGTGCAAAATTTGCACAAGTTCGGCAAGAAGGAAAAAGAAAGGTAACCCGTGAGGTGCTGCATTATAATTTAGATGCCCTATTGTCTGTTGGCTATCGGGTGAACTCCAAACGTGGCACTCAATTCCGCCAGTGGGCTAATGGCAGGTTTTGTAATTATTCGCTAACTTATTCAAAATCAGCATTATGGAAAATCAAATAGCAATATACACCTCTGCTGAAGGAATAGAAGTTAGCATACTGCTGGATAGTGAAACTGTTTGGGCAACGCAAAGGCAAATGGCAGAACTGTTTCAAACTACTCCGCAGAACATTACCCTTCACTTAAAAAAAATATTTTCAGAAGGTGAGATTAGCGAAGAGGCAACTTGTAAGGAATATTTACAAGTTCAAAAAGAAGGGAAACGGCTCATAAAGCGTAAGCAAATGGTTTACAACCTCGATGCCATTCTGTCCGTAGGGTATAGGGTGAACTCCAAGCGAGGCACCCAATTCCGCCAATGGGCTACCCAACGGTTGAAAGATTATTTGGTGCAGGGCTATGCCCTCAACCAAAAGCGGTTGGAAGAGTTGGGTAAGATGGTGGAGTTAATTGAGCAATCGGGCAAAGCCGAAAACCTGCAATTGCAGGAAGCTAAAGGGCTGCTGGAAATTCTGAGCCATTACACCAAAAGTTTTGTCTTGCTTAACCAATACGACAGCCACAACCTGCAAACCGGCAAACTCAATGAAAACATCACTTACGAACTACAGTATGACGAAGCCAAGGCAGCCATTGCCGAACTGAAAAAGCAACTGATCGCCAAAAATGAAGCCTCCGAACTGTTTGGCAATGAAAAAGACGATGGTTTTAAAAGCTCGCTGCAAAGTATTGTGCAAACCTTTGGTGGGCAATACCTGTATGCCAGTATTGAAGAACAGGCAGCACACTTGCTGTATTTTGTCATCAAAAACCACTCTTTCAGTGATGGTAATAAACGCATCGGAGCATTTTTGTTTGTCTGGTTTTTAGAGAAAAACAAGCACCGTTTCAAAAAAACGGGCGAGCTGAAAATCAATGACAACGGGCTTACGGCAATCGCCCTGTTGGTAGCTCAAAGCAAACCGGAAGAGAAAGAACTGATGGTAAAGCTGATTATAAACCTCATCAATTAAGTATGGCCATTATCACCGAAGACCAAATAGAAAAAGCAATTATCAGTGTGTTTGTAAACAACTTGGGGTACAGACATCTGAACTGCTTTGATATGGACACAACCGGGCGTGAAAGCGAAACCGATGTGGTAATAAAACCTTTGCTCAAACGCAAACTGAAAGAACTGAACCCGCACCTGAGTGAAGAAATTATTGAAGAAGCTTTTAAAGACCTTTGCAATACCCGTTTTGATAAAAGCGACACCCATGCCAACCGGGAGATTTACGCCTTACTGAAAGAGGGTGTGGAAGTAAACATCACCACTGCCACAGGTAGAACAGAACCCGAACGAGTTAAGGTGATTGACTTTAAAGACGAAAGCAAAAACGATTATCTGGTTACTTCACAGCTTTGGATAAAAGGCGATTTGCGTCTTCGCCCCGATTTGATTGTGTTCATCAACGGCTTGCCATTGTTATTCATAGAACTGAAAAACAGCAATGTGCCCGTTCGCAATGCGTATGACGACAACCTGACCCGATACAAAAAGCAAATTCCGTTGCTGTTTCGCTACAATGCCCTGTGTATGCTTAGCAACGGCATTGAAACCAAAATAGGAGCATTTAATTCGGGCTATGAGTTTTTCTTTAATTGGTTGAGATACGAAAGCGAAAAACAAGTTCCCGACAAACAACGGATAAGGCAATACGGGGTGAGTTTGGATTATGCTGTGTTGGGCTTGTGCGAAAAGAAACGCCTGCTGGATTACATGGAGAATTTCATTTTCTACTATAACGATACCGTAAAAATTGCCGCCAAGAACCACCAGTTTCTGGGAGTAAACAACGCTATTGAAAATTTCGGTTTGCGTTTACAACACGATGCAGCAGGAACGGATAAAGAGAATAAAGGCAAACTGGGTGTTTTCTGGCACACACAAGGCAGCGGTAAGAGTTTTAGTATGATTTTCTTTACCCGTAAAATCTTCCGCCAGTTTACAGGCAATTACACTTTCTTAATCGTAACCGACCGGGAAGATTTAGACGGACAGATTTATCGCAACTTTTTAGGTGCAGGTGCTTTCAGCAAAGACACCAAGTGCCGGCCAAGCAACAGCGAAGATTTGCGGAATATGCTGCAAACCAACACCCGATACATTTTTACCCTCATTCAAAAATTCCGTTACGACAAAGGCAAACAATATCCTTTGCTATCCGACCGCAACGACATTATCGTGATTGTGGACGAAGCACACCGCACCCAATACAAAGATTTAGCGGAGAATATGCGGACTGGTTTGCCAAATGCCCAATACATCGCATTTACAGGAACACCACTTTTGGGCAGCCGAGAACTCACCAAAAACTGGTTTGGCGATACCGTTTCGGAATACAACTTCAAACAAAGTATTGAAGACGAAGCCACTGTTCCGCTTTTCTATCACAAGCGTGTGCCGCAGGTGCTTTTGCAAAATGATGATATAGACGATGACTTGGCTGAAATCGTTTCAGACGAAAATCTGTCGGCAGAAAATCAGGTCAAATTAGAAAGAGAGTTTGCACAGGAAATGAGTGTGCTGAAGCGGGACAGCCGTTTGGAAATCATCGCCAAAGACATTGTGTATCATTTTCCACGCAGGGGTTATTTGGGCAAAGGAATGGTCATCACCATTGACAAATTCACAGCCGTGAAAATGTATAACAAGGTGAAACACCTGTGGGAAGAAGAAAAAAGGGAACTGCAAAAGCAAATCAACGAAGCCAAAGACCAGGAAGAAAAAGCCGAACTGAAACGCATTTTAGACTGGATGCGGAAAACAGATATGGGGGTGATAGTAAGTGAAGAAGCAGGCGAAGAAGAAAAGTTTGAAAAAGAAGAGTTAGACATACGACCGCACCGCAAGCGAATGAAGCAAGTGGACGAGAACGGTCAGGAAATGGAAGACAAATTCAAAAATCCGAAAGACCCTTTGCAGTTGGTTTTTGTGTGCAGTATGTGGCTAACGGGTTTTGATGCTCCAACGGTTTCCACCTTGTATTTAGACAAACCAATGAAAGACCACACCCTGATGCAAACCATAGCCAGGGCAAACCGTGTAACTGATTTTACCATTAACGATAAGTCAAAGAAAAACGGGTTGGTGGTGGATTACTACAATGTGTTCCGCAATCTGAAAAAAGCATTTGCTTCGTATGGTGGCGGTAGCATAGGTACAGGCAAAGACCAAGACGAAATCTCACCGGCAAGAGATATTGAACAACTTTTTGTATTGCTAAAAGATGCCATTGCAGAATGTGAAGAATATTGTAAAACCATCAACGTTGATTTGCATAAAATCACCCGGTCGAAAGAGACATTCAGCAAACTGAGTTTGTTTGAAGAATATGCCGACCGCATTCTTGCAACCGATGAACAAAAAAAGCAATTTATCGTTTACGACAACACCATTGATGCTCTATACGAAGCCTGCAAACCTGAGATTGTAGGACGAAGAAGCGAGTTTCCGTTGGCAGCAATTGTTCACTACTTACGACAGGTCATTGACGGCAAAGCCGACCGTGGTAACTTAGACAGTGCCAAACGAAGAATAAGTCAACTACTTGATGAAAGTATCATTGCACAGGAAGAAGAAATCAATAAAGAAGTTAGTGAACTTAATACAGCAGCTGAGAAAAAGGAATTCTTTATCAAAGCGTGGAAGCAAATTGACCTGAGCAAATTAGATGTTGACAAACTGAAAGAAGAATACAAACAAGCTCCTTACAAAAACATTGAAATTGCCGACTTGCGGGCTTTCATTCAGGACAAATTGCAAATGATGATGGACAGAAACGTAACCCGCAGAAGCTTTGCAGAGAAATTGCAAGAAATCATTGACCGCTACAATTCGGGTAACTCCACCAACGAAAACTACTTTGACGACTTGATGGCTTTTGTGGAGAAGATGAAAGAAGAAGAATTACGAGCCACCCGAGAAGGACTGACTGAAGAAGAACTGGAACTGTTTGACTTGCTGAAAAAAGAAAAACTCACCAAAGACGAAGAACAGAAAGTAAAATTGGCTGCCAAAAACCTCTTGCACCGTTTAAAAGAAGAAAGACCAAAAGTATTAATCAACGACTGGCATAAAGACACACAGACGAAATTGCAAGTGCAGGTAGCTATTAAGAATATATTAGACATTCATCTACCCGAAACCTACGATCGTGCTATTTACGCCACCAAATGCGATGCAGTATTTGAGCATTTTTACATTCTGGCAGCGAGTGGGGATCAAAGAGCATTTGTAGCATAAATCATGCGAAACAAGATTTGAATTTCCATCATTTTGATCTTCCTTTTGAATGTTTGCAAGAATTCAAGAGGGGAGTTTATATTTCTAAAGAAATACGGAGTGGTTTCCACCGAAAAGAATTATTCTCATTGGATTAGTAGGAGTTTTACGGATTGCAAATTCAAATTAATGCAATCAAATTGTGCTGTAGAACCCTAATATCAGGCGTTTTATGATTAGCGCAACACCGTAGGTATGAAATATAGGCAGAGCTAATTCCTTTACAGCTCTAAGTTACATTTCTACAGAATGATGGCAGCGAGTTGCGTTTTGTACCTACTACTGCCTATATATAGTCCTTACAGGATAAGGATAACAAGGCTGTTTCAGTTCTAAAAACATTAACAACCTTTTCTTGAATAGACTATTTTTATATTACAATCCGTATTGGCTTCATCATAAGAATTTCCACATACAGAAGAACTGACTGAGAAATGCATACCCACTACCTGACCAACATCAAGGTTCCCTTTCGTTCCAGAGTGAGGCCAATCGGGGTTTTCATCCGGATATAATAGGTGTAAATGCCTTGAGGGGCTAACTGCCCTTTGAAATAACCGTCCCAGCCCTCTTCGGTGTTGGTGGTGGTAAACATAATTTCACCCCAGCGGTTCATAATCTGCATCAGATAATCGTCTTCGTTGGGGTAAAGAATAACAGGCTTAAAGATATTGTTGATGCCATTGGGCGCAAAGGCATTGGGCACAAAAATACGGGGAGTTTGGTTGATACAGATAACATTTGACAAACTGCTCAACACATCGGCAAATCCGTCAGGACAAGCAATTTGGTAAACCGCTTCTATATAATAACAAAATCCCGGAATGTCTTCGGCGTTGGTCAATGGGTCTTCGTGTTCCAGCACATCGGGATTAACGGTTGCCAGCAGCGAGAAGTCGTTTTGACCGATGATGCTGCGATAAATATTGTAATTGAGCAAGGTGGCATTGGTGAGGTAAAAAGGGGTCCAGTCTAACCCGTTGCTCAGGTTAAACTGATCGCGTCCGCGCAACCGGATGGTTTTAACGATACCCGAATAAACGCTTTGGTTGCAATTATTGACCTGCTCAATCTGATAGGTATAGGAAAACCGGTGGGGTTCTGTATTTGCATCGGCATAAGTCATAACGCTTGTTACCGGATCCGGCAAAGGGTAGTCGTTATAGAAACTTAAGGCCGTACTGTCACCAAGTGTGCGTCTGATTTTGATTTGGTTTAGGGGTATTGATGTATCAATGTTCCAGGTCATCAAAATTGAGTCATTAGGTCCAACCGTTGCATTGACCAAACAAATAAAATCGGCTGATTGGGGAATCTCAATATTGGTACAGATAAAGTTTGAATTAGAAATGTCAATATTGTTGCTGTGATGTGCGACTATTCTAAAACAAGCATCGGTTTCGTTGTTGGGAAATACATAGTCAAACGAGGTAGTTACCGTATCAACTTCGGCAATAGTTGAAATAGCGACATTGTTTTCATCTACCAGAATAATGGAATAACCGGTCAACTCATTGCCCCATCCTTCGTATTTGGTCCAGTTAATGGTTACTTCATTGGTGCATGGAGTTCCGGATGCAGTCAGGTGAACAGTTGTGTGAGGGATGCCGTTATCTGCACCTGGGGTAACGTTAGAACAGGCATCGAATGCTGCAATCTTATACGATTCGGGTTGGCTGTCGGTTTGGGCGATCACATCCTGATAAAAAGAGGCAGCCGGGTTAAAAATAGTGTCAATCGGAATAAAGTTGCCATTGACATCGGCACGGTAAATTATATAGCCAACCGTTTCGGGCGAAACGCTTGGAAGCCAGTTCAGTTGAGCAGTATTGCCGTCCAATACACTGACAACCGTGATGAAAGGAGCAATCGGGGGTTGAGTGTCCACAATTTGTGAAGGAGAAGATACCGCAACCCCGCATTGGGTTTCTATATAGTAAAACAGAGTCGTAACCGGATTGGATGCCACATCGGTATAAGTAGTTTGAAGTGGGTCGTTTACTGAATCGAGCAAAGTAAAAGGTCCCGAAGCCGAATTAGATACATAGATATTGTACGAACTAAACGTAGCTCCACAGTTAACTCCGACTGTTCCGGGTGTCCAGGTCAACAATATATTACCGCTCAATTGAACATTGACACAATTCAGCGTTGGGGTGGGTTGTGCTTGTAAGTAAGCAGGGATTGACAGATACATTGCCAATATACACCAAAATAGAATAGAGGCGGCTTTAATTTGATTCATCGGTTTGGGGGGTTATCTGCTGAAAGTTATATCTGAAATGGCGTAAAATCATTTCGTATGGTATGAAATGTAGGATAAAAGACATCTTATTTTTTAATCGCCAACCACAACCTGCGAAAAATCACCGGTCTGATAATATTTTCCGGCAATCTGCATAATGTCTGATGGGGTCATGGATTGTATGGTCTGTACCAATTGTTTGTAATAGTCAGTGCCGAGTCCATACATAAAAAGTCCCTGAATAGTAGATAGCTGGCTATAAGTGCCGCTGATTTGCGACAATAGTTGTCCTAACATGTAGTTTTTTACGGTAAAAAGTTCCTGTTCTGAAACGGGTTCGTTTTTTAAACGGTCAATTTCGTAAAATATTTCCTGTACAGCTTGTTCCCAAACGTTTTGGTTCACCTCAGTTCCAATAGTCAGAACACCGGCATTGGGCATTGAAATCAAGGCCGAGTAAATTCCATAGGTATATCCTTTGTCTTCCCGGATATTGCTCATCAGTCTTGATCCGAAATAGCCGCCAAACAGGGTGTTGACCAACAGCAGTTGCTGATAATCGGGATGGTTTTTATTGACTAAGTGTTTGCCGATCCGAATGGCTGCCTGCATGGAATTAGGCTTGCTGATATATTGAACAACCGGTTGATACTCAGGCAACGAAACAACTTTGGCAGTTTGAGCGGCTTCGTTTTTCCAATGCCGGCTTCCAATATACTGGTTGATGAGATGAAGATGCTCTTCTGAAAATTTACCTCCGATATATGCTTTACAGTTTTCAGGCGTGTAGTGAGTTCGGTAAAAGCGGCTTAGAATTTCCGGATGTATGGCATCTATGGCTGCTTCGGAAGAAGGATAGCCGTAAGGATGCTCCGGCCCGAACAGGACGGTCTTTAAGCGTTCATCGGCCAGATATTCGTTTTTTTGGCGGTTAATTTCCAGGCGTTGTTTGGCTTTTCGGATTTCTGTATCTAATTCTTCCTGTGGAAAATTGGCTACGGTTAGAATTTCCTGCAACAAAGGCAATAATCCGGGCAGGTGTTTGGTAAGACAGGAGAGGTTGACTTCGGCATGATTATAGCCGGTTTGAAAAGAAAGGTTCGCCCCGTAAAACTCTATTTTTTCAGCCAACTGTCTGGAGGTATGGTTTTCCGTCCCTTCTTCGAGCATGTCGTTGGTAAACTTGGCAACCAATTGTTGGGGTTCCTGCCATTTACCGGCTTCAAATACTAATTTGATGTAGGCAACATCCTGTATTTCGGTGTTAAACAAAAAAGCCGGTATTTGATTGTCTAAATGTAGGGGTTCGGGCTGATGCAGGTATAATTCTGTAATTGGCTGCAGGGCAGGGGGAATGCTTCGGTTAACGGAATACATGTATCGTGTTGTGTAATTATAAATTTTAGAAAATCCACAGGCAAACAGGTTATCTTCTGGTTTTAATACCTAAAACTCCGAGCAAACCACGGGTAATTTCGCGTACCAATGTGTTTGAAACTTGCTTGGCCATTGGATTAGAAGTAATGGTTTCAAGTAACCCTTTTTCGCGGTTCCGGGTGGTCGTTGTGGTTTTCGTGGTTTGTGTTTTAGCGGCCGCCTGAAGTTTTTCCGTTAGAATTTCATACGCACTTTCGCGATCAACGGTCTGGTTGTATTTCTTAATCAGGTAAGACCGGGCGATCAGTTGATCTATTTCCTGCGGCGAAAGAATGTCCATTCGAGATCGTGGCGCAAGCAAAAGGGTGGCCGACAAAGGAGTGGGGCGGCCCTTTTCGTCCAAAACCGTGATAGCAGCTTCTCCAATCCCAAGCGAAGTGAGCAGTTCATCTGTTTTATAAAAGTCGGAAAGGGGATAGTTTTCGGCAGTTAGCTTAATCATTTTCCGGTCTTTTGCGGTAAAAGCACGCAAGGCATGTTGCACTTTCATCCCCAATTGGCTGAGTACCACATCGGGAATATCGGTCGGATTTTGAGTACAAAAAAATACACCTATTCCCTTTGAACGGATGAGCTTGATGATGGTTTCAATCTGATTGAGCAGGGCTTTTGATGCCTCGTTAAAAATCAGGTGTGCCTCGTCTATAAACAACACTAACTTAGGTTGTTCCGGATCGCCTTCTTCGGGAAACACTGCATAAATTTCTGCCAACAAGCAAAGCATAAAAGTAGAAAACAACTTGGGTTTGCTTTGAAGGTCAACTACCCGCAATACAGAGATTACACCGCGTCCGTTTTGATCTACCCTCACCAAATCTTCCACATCAAATGACGGCTCACCAAAAAACAGATCTGCCCCTTGCTCTTCCAACTCAACCACCTTTCGCAATATTGCCCCGGCAGAGGTAATGCTCATCAGCCCATAATGTTCTTCAATGATAGATTTGCCTTCGTTGAGTGCATAATTTAGTGCTTTTTTAAAATCTTTCAGGTCAAGCAACGGCAGTTGGTTATCATCACAAAACTTAAACAACACCGCAACAATCCCTTGTTGAGTGTCATTCAATTCCAGAATTTTAGAAAATAAAACCGGGCCAAATTCTGAAACAGTAGCCCGCAAACGAACCCCTTTTTCACCGGAAATACTGAGCAACTCGACCGGAAACGCTTTTGGTTGAAACGGAATGCCTATCTTTTGGTGCCGGTCTTCGACTTTGGCATTTGAAACGCCCGGAGCAGCCAATCCGCTCAGGTCGCCTTTTACGTCCATCACCAAAACAGAAACACCTTTATCCGAAAGACTTTCGGTAAGTCCTTGAATAGTCTTGGTTTTTCCTGTTCCGGTAGCACCGGCAATCAACCCATGACGGTTGAGTGAACGGAGGGGTACTTTAATATGCGTTTGCTCTAACGGGATTTCGTCCAAAATTGCAGTTCCGAGTATAATGGAATCGGACTTAAAGCTATAGCCCGTTTCTATTTGTTGTTTAAATGATGTTCTGTCGTTTGTCATGTCGTTACAGGAAAAGAGGGTGAGCAATTGATAAACAGGCACAAAAATAACATAAAAATCATGAAGTTGAACGAATCAAATAGATAGTATAGCAGTTTCAAGAGTTATAGAAACTCATTGGTGGTTCAAACTTCGGTCGTAATTGACATATTCTATCCGGAATCCATCGGGAATGGGAGCGTTCCGGTATTGGTTAATAAATCCGGTTATAGTTTTGCTATTGGTAGTAAAGGAATCTTGAAACTCCCTAAAAATTTCCGACAATGTTGCTGTTTTGGACGTTGTATTTACTTTTACAAACCGATAATCGTTCACCATATCGCGGGTTTGTTGAGTCAGTTGTGCATTTAACTGCTGAGGGGTAAATGCAAACCCGGGCAAAAGCGGACCGCCTCTGTCTCCTCTGACCAAAGCAAAATGAATTCGTGGATCCTTTTTCAGACCAAACAATTCCTTTTTTTCCAATTGATTTAAGGTCAGACTTTTATGTGCCACCTGATGTCTGAATTCATCAAAAAAACCGGATACTTCATGTGCAGAAGATGGAATATTATGGTCCACAACCGATTTAATAACCAGAATATTATACGCATTGATGTAAAAAGCTTGTTGCTCTGTATCGGTTTTATCGCTCAAATCAGTGAATGAAATTTTTCTGACCAGGGCATTTAGTTCTGTTTTGTCGTTTTTAATTTTCCGGTAGTTCACCAACCCATTGTTGACATACCGTTGCAGAAAATTAGAAGCAGAAATGAAAAAAAGATTAAACTGCTCAGAGTTGGTCGGAGGTTTGGGCGTATGCGGGTACATGGGTCTGTCCGGTGCAGATGTTTTTTCTGCAGTTGGCAAAGTGGTTTCTGTTGAGCCTTTTCCATGTTGATTGCCGGAATCAGTGGCATTATTTTTGAGTTTATCTTGTGGACTATCGGAAACGGGCATACCCTTTTTGTTTTGAGCTTGATGTGTTTGTGGTATTCCCGAACCGGAAGATTCTTTTTTTGAGTGTTTTGACAAAGGATTAAATTCTTTTTTTTCACCCCCGTTAGTATCAGAATTTCTTTGGCTGTCTGGCTGTGGAATTGCAATGTCTAAGGTATCAATGCTTAACAGAGAATCTATAAAATCGTTTGATTTTTTTCCGCTACTATTTTCATTATTGGTTTGAAAAATGGAATTAACATCGCTGCTACGCGGGCTATTGGGTTTGCACGAATGAAAAACAGTTAGTGAAACAGTATAGTATATGAGAAAAAGCATTACTTTTGTATTCATGTATTGTATTGAAGGCTAAAAATCCATATAATCAAGGCAAGGGGATCTCAAAAGTAACACAAAAAAGCGCTGACTGAATTAAAAGGCGCAATTAAGTCAAAAACGATAAAATGTTTTACTTCGCATTTTACCGTTTTTTGGTTTTTAAAAAAGAATTATGGTGAAGAAATTGGCGCATTTTCCCAAATCCTTGCTAATCATGGCATTTCAGCTGATTATTGCAATTGTGGCAATTCTGGCATCAATTATCGGTGCAATTTTAGTTGGTGCCGCCTTGTCCGATTATCGTCCTGCCGGAATAGAGCCGGTCAATCCACAGGGAGTTAGCGGTTCGCCGACAAACAACAACGGGCAAATTTTTTCTTTTCTTATCTGGAATATCGGGTATGCAGGTTTGGGGAAAGAATCCGACTTGTTTCACGATGGCGGAAAAACGGTAGTTGCTCCAAAAACATCGGTCGAAAAAAATCTGGAAGGAATAAAAAACCTGTTGATAAAAATGCAACATGTAGATTTCTTTTTGCTTCAGGAAGTTGATCAGAAATCGAGACGAAGTTATTACAAAAATCAGGTGGAATATTTTGCAGAAGGCCTCAAAGATTATAATTACACTTTTGCAACCAATTACAATGCAGCCTATATTCCTTATCCATTTACCAAACATTATGGTAAAGTTTTGAGCGGATTGACCACTTTCAGCCGCTATATGCCAAAGGAAAGCAGCCGGTTTGCACTGCCTTCAGAATATCCATGGCCGGTTTCCATGTTTTTTGTGAAGCGTTGCTTTTTAATTCAACGTTTCGGGGTAAACGAAAACAAAGAGCTGGTGGTTATCAATACCCATAAATCGGCCTATGATACGGATGGAAAGGTAAAGAAACATCAAATGCAGGAATTGAAAAAAATCATTCTTAAAGAATACGAAAAAGGAAATTACGTAGTAGTAGGAGGAGATTGGAATCAAGGCCCACCGGGCTATTCCAATCAGGATACTTTGTTGAAAGATCCGGCAATCAATGTGCCCGATGATTTTTTACCCTCCGGATGGCAATGGATATTTGACGATTCCAATCCAACCAACAGGAAAATGAATATGCCTTACAAAGAAGGTCAAACTGCTACCCAACTCCTGGATTTCTTTTTGATTTCACCCAATATCGAACTGATTGCTGCAAGCACTATCGGCCAAAAATTTGAATTTTCAGATCATCATCCGGTTTATATGCGGGTACAGTTAAAGTAATTTGAATTTTTTGCTGCTTAAAAAAGAGATAAATTTCCAATAAGCTTTCTACATCCTAACGGAATTTACTTTCTACTGTTTACCTGAAGGCAAAGTAAGAAATACCCTCATCAATTCCGGTTCAAGACGATTGATAGTCGAAAAGTCTGTTGAGCTGATGACGCTGTTGTTAGAATCCAAAATATTTATCTTATAAACCCTGTCCGGATGCAAATAGAAATGAAACTGCCCGTTCAGCTTACTTGTGCAGGTTTCTGACCGTTCTTCAAAAACATCCACCAATTGAATCGTTAAATTGGAAACAGGCCACCTATAAGTTTCGTCAAAAACAACCCCAATCAAAATCAGGCTGAAGTCTTCATTGCATAAAGATTTTGTTGATTCGGGTTTAACTTCGTAGTTCATATTGCCATGACTATTTGCAGGCAATAAGAATACCATAAAAGCAGTCAGCAACAAAATCATGCATAATGGCTTGAAGTGGAACATATTTATTTGTTTAAAGATTTTCAACAAATTTGGTGCTCGGTGAACTTTGAATTTCTTGCACAAGGATATGTTAAGAATACGAAATGCGCACAAAAAGGAAATTAACTTGACGAAGGCATTTTACATAGTCTTGAATAGATAAAAATGTTTGAAACCCTTGCACATTAAGCCTTGTAGATAATCTTGACAAATGAAAAACAGGTACAAATATTTTAAAACCTATTTGATTGGGTTCATTTTGTCAGTTTTGTTTGCTTTTACCGCTTATGTTGTATCTTGCGCAGTTGATTAAGCAGACCATTCGGGCAAATTTTTCAGTAAAATCAATTTAAGCATTACGGATTACCATTTATGTTACAAGATTACCTTAGTCCGGTTAAGGGATATGAAACAATTGTTCAATCGCACCTCACTGCCAACCAATGGGGTAAAAAACTTCAGATTTATACAAAAAACAACGGATTTCCCGACCTTAGTGAGGTCAAAATCGCCATCTTCGGGGTTGAAGAAGACCGAAGCAACGGGCTGAATCATTGCAATTTAGCCCCCAACGTCATCCGGCAGGAACTATATCAACTTTATAATTGGGAGCCTTCTTTTGCCGTTGCTGATTTGGGCAATATCGCTGCCGGTTATACCCTTTCTGACACCTATTTTGCAGTTCGCAAAGTTGTCGCTCAGTTGTTGCAGGAAGGAATTATTCCGGTGTTGATTGGAGGAACTCACGATATTAGCCTTGCTCAGTTTTGGGGACATACCGAAGCCGAAACAGAATCTGAAACTTCAGTCGTAATATTTGACGAGAAAATTGATCTCTTTTCCCCCCTCGAAAGCATAGAGGAACTTCCGGCTCCCCATAACTTTCTATATCCACTACTGACACAGAAACTCAATTTATCCGATTTTATCCTCGTAGGGTACCAACGCTATCTGACTGACCCGGAAATGGTCAACACACTTGAAAAGCTGCATTTTGAATGTTACAGCCTTGGTGAAATCAGAGAAAATATTGAAGAAGTAGAGCCTTTGGTCCGACATGCCCAAATGATTTCTTTAGACCTTTCTGCCATCAGACAATCAGATGCTCCGGGGGCTGTTGCCCTTTCTTCCAACGGTTTGTTTGGCGAAGAGGCCTGCCGGATTGCCAGATATGCCGGATTGAGCGATCATGTTACTTCTTTCGGAATTTACCAGTATGACCCCACTTATGACTCTAACAAACAAACGGCTCAACTGATAGCTCATTTAATCTGGTATTTTACCGAAGGGGTAATGAACCGCAAATTTGAACAGCCGCTTTCCGACAAAAAAGGGTATCTGAAATACATTGTCAACTTTAGGGACAGCGACCATGAAATCACTTTTTACAAAAGTAAAAAAAGCGGACGGTGGTGGATGAAAGTGCCTGCCCCATCATTTGAAGACGGCCGACCTCGTTATCATTTAACGCCTTGCTCTTATACAGACTATGAAACCGCTTGTAATGACCAGATCCCCGACCGATGGATGAGGGCGTTTTTGCGGTTAAATGAATAAGAAAGTTACAAAACCTTTTTGAACTAATTGTACTATGTATATCATTCAAACCAACCTATCATGGCAGATAGTAAATACATCCTCGCATTAGACCAAGGCACAACCAGTTCAAGAGCCATACTTTTTAACGATCAGGGGCAAGTTGTGGCAGTATCTCAAAAAGAACTCACCCAAATCTATCCCCGTGCAGGTTGGGTCGAACATCATCCACTCGAAATTTGGAACGACCAACTTTCCGTAGCACAGCAAGTGCTGAACAAAAGCAGTATTCACCCGCGTCAGGTTGCCGCAATAGGCATCACCAATCAACGGGAAACTACGATAGTTTGGGATCGCCGGAATGGGCAGCCCTTATATCATGCAATAGTTTGGCAGGACAGACGGACAGCCGGTATCTGCGACGAACTTAAACAAAAAGGGCTTTCCGGTTATGTTGAACAAAGCACAGGACTGGTGATTGATGCCTATTTTTCCGGCACTAAAATCAAGTGGATTTTGGACAATGTTCCCAACGCCCGCGAGCTGGCCGAAGAAGGGCATCTGCTTTTCGGAACCATTGATACCTGGCTGATTTACAAACTCACCGGAGGAACGGTTCACGCCACCGATTTTAGCAATGCTTCCAGAACAATGCTGTTTAACATTAATACATTAAAATGGGATCAGCAACTTTGTTCTGAACTCAATATCCCTGCCGGAATGTTGCCGGAAGTTAGAAATTCAAGTGGAAGTTTCGGTTCAACCCTTCCCGAATTCTTTAACGGAGTATCTATCCCGGTTTGCGGTGTTGCCGGCGACCAGCAAGCTGCCTTATTTGGACAAGCTTGTTTTCAGACCGGTATGGCCAAAAACACTTACGGAACCGGGTGCTTTATGCTGATGAATACCGGAACCCAACGAATAAAATCAAAATCCGGTTTGCTGACCACCATTGCCTGGGGATTGAACGATGAAGTTACCTATGCCTTGGAAGGGAGTGTATTTATTGCCGGTGCAGCTATTCAATGGTTGCGGGACGGGCTAAAACTGATAGAGGATGCCGCTGACTCAGAATATTTTGCCCGCAAAGTAAATGATAATGGTGGTGTTTACGTAGTTCCGGCATTTGCCGGATTAGGTGCTCCGTATTGGGATATGTATGCCCGCGGTGCAATTTTCGGATTAACCAGAGGTGTTAAAAAGGCACACCTTATCAGGGCAACCTTGGAATCGATGGCCTATCAGACCGCCGATGTCTTACAAGCTATGGAAGCAGATTCCGGATTGCTTTTGAAAACGCTCAGAGTGGACGGCGGCGCTTCGGCCAATCAACTGCTCATGCAGTTTCAGTCCGATATACTCAATGTCCCCGTTGAACGCCCCGCAATCATCGAAACCACAGCTCTGGGAGTTGCCTATCTTGCAGGGCTTAGTATCGGTTTATTCACCATCCCTCAAATCTCACTTCAATGGCAAAGCAATGCGCGTTTTCATCCAAATATGGCTCCGGAAACGCGGCAAAAACTCTATAAAGGCTGGCAAAAAGCCGTTTCACGTTGCAAAAACTGGGAAAATGAGGAATAAAGGACGCGGTTACTTTTTGTAATTCTGAAGAATATTCAACCCCTTTTTTTAGTGTTCTTTTCAAAAAAACCTTACCTGTGACAGAATTTTCAGACAACCTTATCTATAGCCACCAATCCATTAAACAGGCACTCGAACAATTGAACCGACTGCCCGACTGTCTGACTCTGTTTGTTGTCAATGAACATCAGCAAATGGTTGGCACTTTGACAGATGGAGATATCCGGCGGGGGTTGTTGAAGGATATGTCTATCAGCAACCCTGTTTCCGATTTTATGTTCAGGCAATTCCGGTTTTTGCGCCAAAACAGTTTTACTCTGCAAACCATCCGCGAGTTCAAAGAAAAACGAATCCAACTCGTTCCGATGTTAGACGATCAAGACCATATCGTCCGGGTATATGACCTGAACAGGAAACGCTCGGTTTTGCCAATTGATGCCGTCATCATGGCAGGAGGACGGGGGCAGCGTTTAAGCCCTTTGACCGATTTAATTCCCAAACCAATGCTCCCGGTCAATGGCAAACCAATTCTGGAATACAATATTAAACGGCTCAGTTTGTACGGTATTCATAACGTTCATCTCACCCTCAATTATCTTGGAGAACAAATCAGCAGCTATTTTGGAAACGGCATCAGCTTCGGTATGAATATCCGGTATGTAGAGGAAATGAAACCACTCGGCACTTTAGGAGCAGCCGGTTTAGTCAACCGGTTTGAAAATCCTTATCTTTTAATTATGAATTCCGACCTGCTGACCAATATTGATCTGGAAGATTTTTTCGCCGAATTTGTCCGCTTAGATGCCGATATGCTGGTTGCTTCTATTCCGTATGAAGTGAGTATCCCTTATGCCGTTTTAGAAACAGACCCAACCCAAAACAGAATCCTTTCTTTTAAAGAAAAACCTGTTTACACCTACCAATCCAACGCAGGAATTTACCTCCTTAAACAAAGTATGTTGGCTTATATTCCTCATAACCAATATTACAACGCCACCGACCTGATCGAAACTTTAATTCTGGAAGGAAAACAAGTGGGGTATTATCCGATTTTGGGATATTGGTTAGATATTGGAAATCCCGCCGATTACAAAAAAGCTCAGGAGGATATAAAACATATCCGGTTTTAGCTTAAATTCTTTTCTTATATTCCAACAGCCTCTGATTGTTTTTCGGGGGCTGTTTTGCTTTTTGGAAAGGGGTATTTCCCGGCAAAATCACAGGGGTTTTAAAAAAAAGTTGAAAAAAACCTCCAAACCACGGTTACGAAATTCCGCCCCAATGTACCAACCTACGAAAACCGAAAGCAAACAAAAACCAAAAACAATATCAACTCTTTAAATTTAACAAAACCAAAAAACAAAACAATCACCATGAGAAAGTTAATGAATTTCGCAGCAGTCGCTATCGCTCTTTTGAGCAGTTTCTTTGCAACGTCTAACGCTCAGGCACAAACTATCCTTGCCACTCCGAGCCTTACTCCCGAACAAGTGGTGAACTATGTGGTTCAAAACTACAACAACGTGTCGTTTTCAATCGCCACCAACGAAACCGCCGATGCCAAAATTATCCCCGTCAGCACTTGGGCAACCGGAAGCATGACCAAAACCAACGCCGCTTGTAAATCATTGAAAAGCGCACCCACCAACCGCTACCACACGCAAGCCGACTACACCGATGATTTGTTCGACCAACAAGATCAGGTAGAACTGACCCTTAAAGGAACAGGCTGTGCCGGCGAGGCTACGTTGAAAAGAGGAGCCACTGTGTTCAACATCACCATAATGGGCGTAATTAAAGGCACTCCCGGAGCAAACGGAAAAGACACTTACCTGCTCTATGGTACTTACGGAAACGGCAGAAGCTTCATCACCATCAGTTTGTGGAACTATGTTCCGGTAGGATAATCTCCCCCCGCTAACCAAAATACCAACAGCCCCCGACAGTTTTTGTCGGGGGCTGTTTTTGATTTGGGGTGAGGTGTTGATGGTAACAATAAGCATTTCTCTCTACCGCACCACCGCCACCTTCCCCCGCGCCAAAACTGCACCGCCGCCATATCCGCCCTTGTCAGTGCCCCCGTTATTGCCATTGCCGCCGTTATTGCCGTTGTCGCCGTTGTCAGTGTCCCCACTGACGACACCATCCGCACCACTCACAACATAAAAATACACCCCCACCGGCAAATGAGCAACCGAAAGGCTATGACTTGTCTGTCCTGCCGGAATGGTTGTGTGTAAAACTTGTTGACCGGTTGGGGAGAAGAGAGATATCTCTAAGACCCCTAAATCCCCTGAAGGGAACTTTGACCCTTCGGGTAGGGCAAAGGTTATGGTGTTTGTGGCGGGGTTGGGATATACTACCACCCCTTGCCCCTCCGAAGGAGGGGAATTTTCAGGGATGCCCACCGGTTTTGCTATCGCTATTGTTTCGGTATAAACCGAAGTGTCCTGACACACGATAACTGTTAAGGTAACGGTAAAGTTGCCGTTGTCGGGGTAGGTGTGAACTGGGTGTTCTTCGGAAACCGGCGGGCTGCCGTCTCCGAAATCCCAGATGCAGTAGCCTCCTTGGGAGAAGTATGTGTTTTGGCTCAGGTTGGTGAACAACACGGTGTAATTTAATATTTCGTGACCGAAAGCTGCCTGCGGATTTGGCTCGAAATCTATGCACGCGGCACGGGTGAGAGTTGAAGTATCGTTGCAAACTATGGCTTGTAGGGTAACCGGGAATAGCCCGGCGGACTGATAAGTATGAGTGGGCAGGCTGCCGCTGCAAGGTTCGTAGCCCTGACCACAAAGCAAGGGTGGGCTGCCGTCTCCCCAATCTAAAATATAATGCCCCCCGTCTATACTGTCTGGATAAACATATTGACTTTGATTGGCAAAGGCTATGACATGGGGCATAGATAGATAAGGTAACGCTAAAAAATCAGCCTTTGGCTCTGTAAGCAAACCCATGCAGTTTAAGCGCACCAACCAGGCGTCTGCCCCCCCTGAAGGTGCGCTACTTTCTGTTCTTCCACAAAGCACATAACCGCTTTTACCACTTTGGTCGTGGTTTTGGACTATGGCATCATAAACATAATCATCGCCATTTCCGCCAAATTGCCGTCGCCATAGTAAATTGCCCTCTTTATCTAACTTAACTATTTCGGCATCTAAATTGTATAAACCATTGTTCAAATAGAAACCATTAGCCAAAAAAAAGCTGCTGTCAGACAATTGAATTAAGGAAGGACCTATCCCACCTCTAAAGTATTGATCTTTTATCCATTCGGTTTGAAACTGGGCGTTGAGTTTGTGCGTGTAGCTTATGCGCGTGGAAATATCGGGTTTGTCTGCCACATAGCTAAACATGATGCCGCCATCGGAAGTGGAAATGATATTTCCTGCCACATCACGAGACATCCATGAAGAAGTAGTGGGATTATATACCTGATGCCATTGCCAGTTGCCAAGAGAGTCTATTTTGATAAGGGCAATATCGCCAGTGTCACCAGCATAGTTGATAGTGGCAAGAAGATAGGCACATCCGTCGGGTGTGGCGGCTATATCTTGTATCCAGTTAGATTTATTAGTAGTGTTAAAGTAATAGTAAACTGTATCTAACATGACTTCGGCTGTGGTGGGGTATAGTTTAACTAATTGTAATCGCTTTCCTGGTGAGCTAATTTCGTTGTGATATCCCCCAACATATAATATGCCATTCGTACTTAAGGCAGATGTTATACCATTATTGCTACTCCCTCCACCTCCAAACATAATATTTTCAAAATTACTATTGCTCTGAATTATTGATATGTTTAAATGCCAAGGCGTGTATTCATCAACAGCTAAAGAACCAATAGCAATATAACTGCCTTGGAAAATTTCTAAATCTGTAAATTTCCCCTGTAAACTGTCCGGCGCTACACTTAATATAGAAACAAGATTGCCTTCGGAATCTGTTTCTAATAAATATGGTTTCCATTTATTAGTCGTATTATTTCTTACTTCACATGAAAACGCATATCCACCATCTTCTTTTTGTTTAATGCTCCACGCATTATGAATATCCAACCAACTTACGCCTTTGCTAAAATACTTAGCGGGCTGTGCGTAGGAAAATAATGGAAGAACAATTAACCATATTAACAATGACATTCTCATTTTAGTGAAATTAATTTTAAAGCCGGAGCTAAAATAACTCCGGCTATAAATGTTATACAATACTAACTACTTAATCACAGATAGTTTG
The DNA here is from genome assembly GCA_016700115.1 of Sphingobacteriales bacterium. Classification (NCBI taxonomy): domain Bacteria; kingdom Pseudomonadati; phylum Bacteroidota; class Sphingobacteriia; order Sphingobacteriales; species Sphingobacteriales bacterium. Next base: position 1,350,272 of record CP064999.1, read on the forward strand.
CTGTTGCGGAAAACCGTACCATTTACGCTAAAAACACAGAAATATAAGCCGGTTTGAAAATTGCTTATATCAACATTTTGACTGGATTCGCCTATAAAAACATAGTTACCCATTTCTTTGCCCATTAAAGAAAAGATTTGAAGTGTTCCTGTTTCTCCTGTTTGCAAATGATGACTAAAACTTACATTGTTTTGAGTTGGATTTGGATAAAGGGCAGATATCCTGTCCTGTCCGCCTTTAAACGAGCTATACCAGTTATCGCCTCCGCTTGCAAGGGCAGGCAACACTACCGGAAAATCTGTTCCCCGTGCGGCATATAAAATTGCTTGTGCCTTATAACTTGTCTTTGTCCCGCTTCCGGCTATTTCCAACAATTGTTCTTCTTCGGAATTTGTTATTGCAAATATGGTGCGGTTTCTTTGAGAGTCCATAATTTTCTGCAATATGGTTTGGACAAAGATAATTGTTTTGATAATTGCCTGTATTTGCCAAAACTATAAGGTTTAAACTCCAAATCAAAACTACCGCACCACCGCCACCTTCCCCCGCGCCAACACTGCACCGCCGCCATATCCGCCCTTGTCAGTGCCCCCGTTATTGCCATTGTCGCCGTTATTGCCGTTGTCAGTGTCCCCACTGACGACACCATCCGCACCACTCACAACATAAAAATACACCCCCACCGGCAAATGAGCAACCGAAAGGCTATGACTTGTCTGTCCTGCCGGAATGGTTGTGTGTAAAACTTGTTGACCGGTTGGGGAGAAGAGAGATATCTCTAAGACCCCTAAATCCCCTGAAGGGAACTTTGACCCTTCGGGTAGGGCGAAGGTTATGGTGTTTGTGGCGGGGTTGGGATATACTACCACCCCTTGCCCCTCCGAAGGAGGGGAATTTTCAGGGATGCCCACCGGTTTTGCTATGGCAATGGTTTCGGTATAAACCGAAGTGTCCTGACACACGACAACTGTTAAGGTAACGGTAAAGTTGCCGTTGTCGGGGTAGGTGTGAACTGGGTGTTCTTCGGAAACCGGCGGGCTGCCGTCTCCGAAATCCCAGATGCAGTAGCCTCCTTGGGAGAAGTAAGTGTTTTGGCTCAGATTGGTGAACAACACGGTGTAATTTAATATTTCGTGACCGAAAGCCGCCTGCGGATTTGGCTCGAAATCTATGCACGCGGCACGGGTGAGAGTTGAAGTATCGTTGCAAACAACGGCTTGGAGGGTAACGGGGAACAGCCCGGCGGACTGATAAGTATGAGTGGGCAGGCTGCCGCTGCAAGGTTCGTAGCCCTGCCCGCAAAGCAGGGGCGGGCTGCCGTCGCCCCAATCCAAGATATAATGCCCCCCGTCTATACTGTCTGGATAGACATACTGGCTTTGATTGGCAAAGGCTATGACATGGGGCATGGACGGGTATGGCAGCGCCAAAAAATCAGCCTTTGGCTCTGTTAGCAAACCCATGCAGTTTAAGCGTACCAACCATGCATCTGCTCTGCCGGGGGGTAAATCGCTCTCGGTTCTGCCACATAAGACATAGCCACTTTTGCCGCTGTAATCGTGGTTTTGGACGATGAGGTCGTAAAAATAGTTGTTTTTATTGCCGCCATATACCCGCCGCCAGAGTGTATTTCCGTCTTCGTCTAATTTTGTAATCTCTCCTTGTGCCTTTTGGTTATTCGGATTCATACTCCAACCTCCAATTACAATGCTTTGGTCTGTTATTTCTACTAGTCCAATAGGCTCTCCTTTATGAAAATTAACTTGATTATGCCACTGTGTCGTAAATTGTGGTGTAAGTTTAAATATTTCACCAAAAGCCTGTGAGTTACTTGATTGTTTTCCCGAAAAGACTAATCCTCCATCTTGAGTAGTGATTATACTACCTGCCACATCACGAGAAAGCAATGAAGAGATGTTGAGGTTATACACCTGATGCCACTGCCAGTTACCAAGCGAATCTATTTTTATGAGGGCAATATCACCAGTACCACTGACATTATAATTTACAGTAGCCAGTAAGTAAGCACCTCCATCGAGGGTTGTTGCTATATCTTGTATCCAGTTTAAGGTGTATTGAGTGTTGAAGTAGGTATAGATGGTGTCAATTAGAGGCATGCCTGTTGCTAAACTAATTTTATTAAAATATAAGTTAAAGCCGTCTGAATCTAGCTTTTCAATCCAGCCACCTACTAATATCAAACTATCGTAAGTTACTGATGCACAATAGGTTTGATTCTGTTGTAATTGCCATTCCTCATTCGAGATGCTATTACTAATCTCCAAATTTTCATTTAACAGGAAAAACAAACTAAATCCGGTTTCGGTATTTAGATTTTTTGCAGCATTTACCAAAAAGTAATTGTTGTTGTTGTTATAGGCTATTAAATCCTGCACATTGCTTTCAAAAAAGGATCCTATATAGTCTGTTCTATTCCAGTTCGTTCCGTCAATATTAACATTAGCAGTGAAAGAAACTACTAATTCTGTAGATAGGCTTCTGAATGAACCGCCTAAAACATAAACAGAGTCTCTTTGTAATATTTTTTTAGCTTGTTGCACATCTACCCATGAATAATTTTGCATAAAATAGGGCTGTGAATTTGCTATGAAAACATTCAATAAGCATAAAACAAGAAAAATTAAAATTTGCATTTTAGTTTATGAAATGCCACGCAATTTTTAATTGCGTGGCATTAATTTAAAGATGTTATTTAATGACTATAAACTTGTTATTAACAACCGGTTTTCCATTAATACTAACCGTATAAAAATACAAGCCTGAGGTGTATTTATGAATATCCAACAGATAATTACCACTATGAGTAAATACAGTAGTTTCCAAAATCTGCCCTAAAGGACTATAAAAAGAAAATATTGCCTCTTCTCCTGTTTGCAATTCATAACTAATGGTTGCAGTATAGTTTGATGGGTTGGGATAAAGTGGCGATATTTTGCTATTTACACTTTTAAAGGAACTATACCAGTTATCGCCCCCGCTTGCCAAGGCAGGAAGCACCACCGGAAAATCTGTACCTCGAGCAGCATATAAAATTGCTTGTGCCTTATAGCTTGTCTTTGTCCCGCTTTCGGCTATGTCTAAAAGTAGGTCTTCTTCTGCCTGAGAGATTTCAAAAATAGTTCTGTTATCGGCACGCAGGTCTAAAAGCAGTTGGTTTAGCTCAGTAAATCGGATGTCTTCCTCTTTATCAGCACTAATCTGGTCAAGCAGGTTCTGAGCTATGACAAGGCTATCAACGCCTATATAATAAGGGATAAGGCGGCGTTGGGCTATAAGACTTGTATTATGCCGGCGCAACAAATCTATGGCTTCGGTATAGCTGCTATCTGCCAATAGGCGCAAAATTTCTTGCGCAAGGTCGCGGTCGTCCATAATTTCCAATCCTACATATTCGCTTACATCTTCAAAGGGAGTATATCCTTGGTTTGAACAATAAGGATTTAAGTCAATGGGGTTACAATCAAACGCTGAAAAACCACCTAAAGAGGAGAGGTCTGTTACTGAGAGCGTAGTAGCATCTACATCGTAATATATGAGGGTTTCTACACCAAACCCACCGAAAAGTTCGGGACCAAGTCTTACATCCGAAACGCCCATGCCTGCGGCAGCCATAAAGGTGTTGGCGGCTGGGATTTGGTCAAAATCATCACACAATCCTTGTTGTGGCAAGATGCCATTGGAAGAGGAGAATGCCCGATGATCTAATCCGTGCAGGAGGTAATCTAAAAGGTGGTTGCACCATAGTTGTGCCTGTGAGTTGTCACCCTCTGTAATGATAGCTTCCATGGTGTTGTTTACCAAATTACCGGCTATTAGTGTGCCAGTAACATCGCTTTGGTTGAGAATAATGCCAAAATGGGTGCGGTGCAAAAAGTTGTTTACACAATATACATTAGATCCTCGGAAGTAAAATCCGGCGGTAAGATCTGCAAAAGCGAGGATGCTGTTGCCGGTTTCGTTTACGATGTTGTCCGTTATTCTGCAAAACTCATTACCATCCACTTGTACTGAGAGTTGGCAGTCGGTAAACTCGTTGTCTGAAATAGTGCTGTACTGGGACATTAAGTCCTTATAGTGTCTGGAAGAAATACCCACTACATCGTTTTCAAATTTGCTTCCGGAGACTACCAAACTGTTTATAAAATTAGCCCTTACTCCATACTTCTGTTTTTCGAAAAAACAATTGATGATGCCCACCCTGTCGCACCAATGGGCATAGATACCTGCTTCGGGTTGTGTGGTGATGGCATTAAAAGGGAACCAAAGCGTTGAGGATGGGTAGAGAAACTCATTATCCTGAAAAGTATAAGGCAACAAATTGTTCCAACTGACATTGATGCCTTGGAAACAACCGGTAAAGCTGGAGGAAATTATGTTGAGCAAGCCACCTGATGTAGATTTGGCGGGAACATCTTCAAATAATGAAGGCAATACCAGCGAAGAAATGTTAAAATAAGGGTTATTGGGTGGCGAAATATCGGCCATTTCGGCATTGTTGAGCGGGGCTAAGTTCATATTGACAACACCTAATACGGCATTTTTCACGTGAGACTGTTCCATAGATAATTTACCCGCATTGTTAGAATTGGGTTGAATGTCCATGCCTGGTCCTTCTACCTGTATTCCTGTCCACATCACTTCACACACTCCGTCAATAATGGTATTCTTGAGAGCTAAAGTGGCACCGGGTTGTACTAAAATTCGTTTATCCGGGGCAAATAAGAGTTGCATACCGTCAATTGTCAGGTCTATTCCTTGCGGAATTACCAAGTCCACATTAAAGGAAATAACAGGCAAAGAGCCGGTAATACTGACAAAGGGGTGTGAACCGGGTTCCCATGTTTGAGAAGAGGAAGGTGCATAACTGATTCTATCTTCACCATACTCGCTCAGGGTATATACTTCGGGATTACCGGTGTTTACGGTGAAGAAGTTGGTCATATCAAGGCAATCATAAGGAGGATCTATGGGGCCGCAGTCTATAATGGTTAGAACAACCTCCAATCCCTCGCTGTTTGGAAAAGTACAGTAAAGTTGATTGGTGGAAGCATCAACATTGGTAAGTTCCGCAGTAATAGTAACCTGTTGTCCGTCGGTAAAAGCTATACCCACTAATAGGTTGAGGTCAATCGTAATGCATGGATCGTCATAAGAAAGGGTAACTTCTGCTGTTCCTGTTTCGGTGAATAAGCCGCCCGGTATGACAGATATTCCGGGAATTGCGGACACATTGGTTTGAATTGTGGTATTGACGACACTCCCAATGTCGGAATTTTCGAAGCAGAGGGTATATGGAATACTCACCGAAGTGCCTCGGCAAATTTCATCGGGATCGTCAGCAGCAATGTTCACTTTACCCTTACATTCTAAATAGGCTTCGAGGTTGTCAATAACAAGGTATTGAGTCTGAATGTTTCCATCTACAAAATTACCAACAGAATTGTTTCCGGTAAGCAGTAAAGTTGTAATATCAAAACCGGTATTATTTGTCCATGTAAAAGTATAAAATGGCGTTTGGGTGAAATCTAGTGTACTGAGCGTTGGGTTGATTATAGAACTAAGTGGAGAACTTGTTACAATGGGATCTTGAAGTTCTATACCACAAGGTTCTGTGGTCATATTGAAATGATAAACAGGTGGCGTACAAATTGATGATGTCGGCGTTATACAATTTATACTTTCATAAGGGAAAGCAGGGCATGGATAATCTGTAAGGGCAGTAATTAATAATGTTGGGGCAGCAGTAAGACCAGAAGCAGAGATGGTTTGCTGAAATGCAAATGCATTAAAACTGACCGTTACTGTGCACTGATCAGGTATAGGGTCAGAAAGTGGAATGCTTGCAGATTCTTTATGACAACCTGTACAGTCAATCCAGCCTATACCTAAGACATTATTATCAGTGTTGGCAATTTTAACATCTGGGGTATTACCACTAAATAAATCAGAAAAAACAAAATTGTCAACACCAAGTCCAGGATAATAGTTTGAAGAGTTATCATCATTATCAGGAAAAGTTTCAAAGTCCTCAAAATCGCCAAAGCAAATAATATTGCAGTATGGATCGTAACATTGAATTTCTACCGGACTATTATTAACCAACACAGTCACTTCTTCTATCTGACAGATTCCGTTGCAATTTTCAACTGTATAGCAAAACTTATAGATGCCGGGTTCGAATGCTTCAATTTCTATAGAGATCGGAAAGTTTGAAACATCAATGTCAAGGCTGCCAATATACATACAATCAAAGTCAAAGCTAAAAGGAGCGCCTACAGGTACGACATCGTTGGCAAGTAAGCTGGATATAGGTATAACAAGAGGATTGTTGGCATCTTCGCCTTCTAAATAGATTTGGTAGGTATCAGGGTTGGTGAAAACCTCACAGGGTTGATCGCAGTTTTCTACACCAGGTAGGTCTATAATATGGTAGCCCAATGCACAAAGGATGTGGAGTTCTGCATCGGTAAGTGTTCTTCTTATTTCTCCAGCACTGATTGCAGGGTGCATAACATAGTTCATTGTGCCGGTTATACCAATTTCATCTGCACAAGAATTATCCAAGTGAGACAACTTATTAAGGAAAATATTTTCGCCTGAACCTCCCGAAAAATTGGAATAATTAGCCACATTCACTGGCGCTAAAATAACCTGATCGTCATTGCGAAAGGCAAGTTCTAATGGACACCCATAAGCAAAATCATTGGGCATATAGTCAAAGTCAATATCATTAAACTCATAAGCGTTGCAACATTCGGTTATTGGTGCATGGTAGATAAGTCGAGAATCCTCGACTACGGAATAAAGAAATCTGTCCCATTGCGAGTAAAATCCATTCATGGCTGCACCGGTTGTACTAATACGCGAACCAAAGCCCAAAATATGTAAGGCTTCGTGCAGGGCAACTGAATACAAATCGTAATTGTTGGGATTAATACCTAAATTAGGGTCTCCCGTATCATCCTCTGGATATGTATGCCATTGCCATTGGTCGGGTTCATGTATCTGCATCAATCCCAAATACCCTTCAGGATATTCATCCACAAAAATATTGTTGAGTCGTTCTATTATCCTGCTGTCAGCAATTCCACATTCTGCTTCCCATACTGGAGATCCTGTACCCAATATACCATTATTTAAAGGTGTTTTTTCTATCAACAGATTTATAGATTCCCCTGAAGGGTTGTCTATCGCTGCCGACAAATCAAAAAATACCCGACAGATAGTTGCTTCCTCGTTAGGTGTCCAAGTGCCTATAAAGACTAGGTTAAAATAACTATCTATGCACGTTAGTTTGTACGCACCCGAACCATCTCCCGGATATGGGAAACCATATTCAGTATATTCATTACCGAACCGGTCGTAAAATCGGGCTACTTGTCCATTTTCTAAAGGCGGCTTTACAATCACCCCGCAAAATTCAATCGGTGTTTGCCCCATTAACACATTACCCCCCCCCCCATATATATAGGGAAAGCAAAACAAACAAGACCATAGTTTTGCAAAGAAAGCTGTTCTGAAATTGAACATTTTTTTTCATTTTTTTTGAATTTTAAATTAAAAATCAGTTAGCTTTTAGATGATGAAAAAAGTGTCCCATAGTTGTTGTATCCCTTGTGTTGGCAATATACAAAACAGCTTTATTACTTGTAATGAAAAAAATAGAAATAAAACCGGGTTTCTTGAAAATTTCAGCGATTTTCAGTTGTTTTTTAGCGGGTTTGGTGTGAAAATGTATTGATTTTCAGGGAGTTACATTATCTCCCTGTCTATTGAGGAGAGAGGGTTACGAACAAAAAAAATTTCCTACCACACCCAAGCCGACTACACCGATGATTTGTTCGACCAACAAGATCAGGTAGAACTGACCCTTAAAGGAACAGGCTGTGCCGGCGAGGCTACGTTGAAAAGAGGCGCTACCGTGTTTAACATCAATATTATGGGCGTAATTAAAGGTGCACCCGGCGTTGGCGGAAAAGACACTTACCTGCTCTACGGCACTTACGGAAATGGTAAAAGCTTCATCACCATCAGTTTGTGGAACTTCATCCCCGTAGGATAATCTCCCCCTGCTAACCAAATTACCAACAGCCTTCGACAGTTTTTGTCGGGGGCTGTTTTGTTATGGAGAGGTTCCATCGAAACACTTTCTACCGAGGATTTCCACAATCTATCCTACGATGTGCATCCTTAACTTCAGTTTGCAGAATTTATAGATTAGAAAATTGACTAAAAGAGTTAAAGACTAAATTTTCAATGTTTTCTGTAAGAGTTCAATTTAACCCTTGAATGTGGTTTGAAAAACAGGTAGTGACGGAACTTGTTCCGTCTGATGTTAATAACGGAACAAGTTCCCTTGCTACCGGTATAAAACAGATTTAGCCACTCTTTTCTAAAGGAACGACTACGGAAATTTGAATTTATAAAAGCATAAAAGAGGGGGGCGTAAAGTGATATCTATTACCCCTCAAAAACCACCGTTCAAAATCTTTTTTCAAAAAAACTTCCAACCCACGGTTACGAAATTCCGCCCCAATGTACCAACCTACGAAAACCGAAAAAACAAATCGTAAATCGTTGTTTCGACAAGCTCAACAACCAATCGTAAATCGTAAATCGTAAAATTCCCCCCGATGTACCAACCTACGAAAACCGAAAGCAAACAAAAACCAAAAACTAAATCAAAACATAAAATTTAACAAAAACCAAAAAACAAAACAAACACCATGAAAAAGTTAATGAATTTCGCAGCAGTCGCAATCGCTCTTTTGAGCAGTTTTTTTGCAACGTCTAACGCTCAGGCACAAACTATCCTTGCCACTCCGAGCCTATCTCCCGAACAAGTGGTGAACTATGTGGTTCAAAACTACAACAACGTGTCGTTTTCAATCGCCACCAACGAAACCGCCGATGCCAAAATCATGCCCGTCAGCACTTGGGCAACCGGAAGCATGACCAAAACCAACGCCGCTTGTAAATCTTTGAAAAGCGCACCCACCAACCGCTACCACACGCAAGCCGACTACACCGATGATTTGTTCGACCAACAAGATCAGGTAGAACTGACCCTTAAAGGTACAGGCTGTGCCGGCGAGGCTACGTTGAAAAGAGGTGCCACCGTGTTCAACATCAACATTATGGGCGTAATTAAAGGCGCACCCGGCGTTGGCGGAAAAGACACTTACCTGCTCTATGGCACTTACGGAAACGGTAAAAGCTTCATCACCATCAGTTTGTGGAACTTCATCCCCGTAGGATAATCAAACTCTCAACAAACCTTTTTACTAACAGCCTCCGACAGTTTTTGTCGGGGGCTGTTTTTGGTTTGGAGAGGTTCCATCGAAACACTTTCTACCGAGGATTTCCACAATCTATCCTACGATGTGCATCCTTAACTTCAGTTTGCAGAATTTATAGATTAGAAAATTAACTAAAAGAGTTAAAGACTAAATTTTCAATGTTTTCTGTAAGAGTTCAATTTAACCCTTGAATGTGGTTTGAAAAACAGGTAGTGACGGAACTTGTTCCGTCTGATGTTAATAACGGAACAAGTTCCGTTGCTACCGGTATAAAACAGATTTAGCCACTCTTTTCTAAAGGAACGACTACGGAAATTTGAATTTATGAAAGCATAAAAGAGGGGGGCGTAAAGTGATATCTATTACCCCTCAAAAACCACCGTTCAAAATCTTTTTTCAAAAAAACTTCCAACCCACGGTTACGAAATTCCGCCCCGATGTACCAACCTACGAAAACCGAAAAAGCCAATCGTAAATCGTTGTTTCGACAAGCTCAACAACCAATCATAAATCGTAAATCGTAAAATTCCCCCCGGATGTACCAACCTACGAAAACCGAAAGAAAGCCAAGAAAAAACCAAACCAAAAACAAAATCAAAACATAAAATTTTTTAAAAACAAAAAACCAAACCAAAACACCATGAAAAAGTTAATGAATTTCGCAGCAGTCGCTATCGCCGTTATCGGCAGTTTTTTTGCAACCAACCACGCTAACGCACAAACCATCCTTGCTTCTCCGAGCCTTACTCCCGAACAAGTGGTAAACTATGTGGTTCAAAACTACACCGTTGTTCACTTTACCATCGCCTCCAATGAAACAGCCGACAACAAAATTATGCCGGTAAGCACCTGGGCAACAGGCAGCATGGCAAAAACCAACGCCGCTTGCAAATCGCTCAAAAGCGCAGCAACGAACCGCTACCACACGCAAGCCGACTACGCCGATGATTTGTTCGACCAACAAGATCAGGTAGAACTGACCCTTAAAGGTACAGGCTGTGCCGGCGAGGCTACGTTGAAAAGAGGTGCTACCGTGTTTAACATCAACATTATGGGCGTAATTAAAGGCGCACCCGGCGTTGGCGGAAAAGACACTTACCTGCTCTATGGCACTTACGGAAACGGTAAAAGCTTCATCACCATCAGTTTGTGGAACTTCATCCCCGTAGGATAATCAAACTCTCAACAAACCTTTTTACTAACAGCCTCCGACAGTTTTTGTCGGGGGCTGTTTTTGTGTTAGCGTTATTCCGGTAAAACAATTTAGTTCAGGCAGACAAAGCGCCACTCAAACTAATTCAGAATGTAGTGAGGAGGGTTCGGTATCTGCTTCCTGCTGTTGAAGGGCATGATAATATAAAACCGAGCAGTTTTGCGGTGTAAAAATCTGACGCGACAGCCGCTGAACTTCACCTGCAGTTATTTTATCGTACTTTTCAATTTCCTGGTTGATTCCATTAGCATCTCCCAAAACCTCATAAAAGGCCAAGGTAAATGCCTTCATCCACAGGTTGGTTTCTGAGAAAATGATGGAAGATTCCACGCGGTTTACTACTTTTTGTAGTTCTTCAGACGGAACAGGTTGGTTAATCAGCGTTTCCAATTCAATCCAAATGGCAGCTTCTGTTTGTTCAAGCTTGATTCCTTTGTTCAATTTGGCTTCTATAATCAAAGCACCTTCGTCAAACTCTCCGTAACAATGAGTGCTTATAGAGTTGCAAAGTTGTTGTTCTTTGACCAAAGCGCGGTATAATCTTGCAGATGAGCCGGTTGAAAGCAGGTCATTGACAACATCTGTAGCAGGAAAATCGGGATGAGTGCGGTTGCAGACATGAAAACTCATATACAAAGCATCTAACGGAACATCCGCATTGACATGAAGGGTTCGTTTTTCGGTTTGGGGAAGTTCTTTGGGCAGATTCCGGTTGTTGGGAACACCGGCGGGAATATCACCAAACCATTTTTCTATTAAAGGCAGGATAGTTTGGGCCTCAATGCCTCCTGCTATACACAAAATGGCATTGTTGGGGCGGTAATACCGGTAGAAGAATGCTTCGACATCGGCTAATTCAGCCTGTTCAATATGTTCGGGAATCAAACCTATGACCGGCCATTGGTAAGGATGCCTTTTGTAACTCAAGGCGCGGAGCTTATGCCATACATCACCATAAGGTTGGTTGAGGCTCGTTTCTTTAAATTCTTCGACTACCACACTTTTCTGAACATCTAACGAAGCCTGACTGAAATTGAGCTGCATCATGCGGTCAGATTCGATCCAAAAGGCAGTTTCGATATTTGCAGCTGGCAACTGTACGTAGTAATTTGTCATATCGGGGCTGGTAAATGCATTGCACTCGCCTCCCGCATGGTGAATTACTTTGTCGTAATGCGGCACATTGGCCGAACCGCCAAACATCAGATGCTCAAACAGGTGGGCAAATCCCGTTTTGTCGGGTGTTTCATCTCTTGACCCCACATCATACAAAATATTGACGACTGCCAAAGGAGTGGTCGGGTCTTCATGAATCAGTACGCGCAAACCGTTGGATAGTGTAAACCTCTGAAAACTAATCATATTGACATCCCTGTATTAAAAAAAAGAACCGCAAATATAAGAAGATTGACTTAATATGAGGGGTAAAGCTCGGTACAGATAAAGTCCACCGGTTTTTTACTTACATTTCGGGCTTGTTTGTAACCCTAAAAATTGCAGGATTGTTTGGATGAAAGTGATTTCTGTTAATATAGGTCGGACTCAATCAACAATATGGGAAGGGAAAGCAGTGCGAACCGGGATCTTTAAAACTCCGGTAAGCGGGGCTCAGATGGTTACTTTCAATGGTTTTAAAAATGATGAACAAGCCGATCTGAAACACCACGGCGGTGCCGATAAAGCCGTTTACTCTTATGACCTGGATTATTACTCCCATTGGCAGCAACACCTACAACGACATGAGTGGGAGGCGGGTTTGTTTGGTGAAAACCTGACCACACAAGGATTGTATGACAGCGATGTTTTTATTGGAAGTGTCTATCAAATCGGAAGTGCTATTTTACAAGCTGTTCAGCCGCGTATTCCATGTTTTAAACTCAGTATCCGATTTGGAGTGCCCGACATGGTAACGAAATTTTTTGAACACAAAAGGCATGGAGTATATTTTAAGGTACTGCAAGAAGGAGCTATTGCACCGGGCAATGCCATTGAACTGATTAAAGCACCAGACTCTGCAATCACCATCACAGATGTGGTAGAATGTTTAACCTCAAAGGGGGAAGACCGCCAGAAATTAAGTCTGATTTTGGAAAATCCGGTAATACCGGACACACTGAAGGATGTGTTTGGCCGGTTCTAAATTTTTTTTCAGCCTTTACTTTTTTCATAAAATAGAGGGGACTTCATGCATCTGGGAGTTGATTATTAAGTTCCGTAATAATTTTTTAGAAATATGGCAGTCAGTTTATTGCCGGATGAAGCGAGGAAGTTAGTGTTAGTGTCCCAACTGCTGTACCAATCTTTGGACGGATTGGGTAAATCAGCCGTTTTAAGCGTTATAGAACAATTGGGCTATGTGCAGATTGACACTATTTCGGTGGTTGCGAGAGCACATCATCATACACTTTGGTCAAGGCTTCCCGGCTGTTATTCAGAAGAGCATTTACATGAATTGCAGGCAACAGACAAGACCATTTTTGAATATTGGAGTCATGCGGCATCTTACCTGCCTATGCGCGATTTCCGGTTTTCGTTGTTAATCAAAGAACATTATGCAAGCGGGCAATCGCATTGGTTTGAACAGGACAAGCGCATGAATCGGTTTGTGTTAGACCGTATTACGGCAGAGGGCGAACTGCAAAGTAAAGACTTTGAAGGGGATGAAGGCCGAAACGGCCAAACCTGGTATGAGTGGAAATCTGCCAAACGCGCCCTTGAGCAATTGTTTATGGAAGGACGGTTAATGGTTAGCCGGAGGCAAGGGTTTCAAAAAGTATATGACCTTAGTGAGCGGGTTTTGCCTGCCGGAATCAACACAAGTCGCCCCTCACCCCTTGAATATGGACAGTATCTTGTCCAAACCGCTTTAAAGGCACATGGAATATGCACCGAGGCGGAAATATACTATCTGCGTCCGAAATGGAAAAAAACAGTTCAACAAGTGCTGCAGCAAGCTGTAGAATCCGGCAAAATCAAAGAAGTTGCCGTAACCGGTTTTGAAAAAGAACGTTTTTATGCAGTTCCGGAGGTATTGGAAAGCGTGTTGAACAATCCGGCACCTGTGCCATCATTTCCGCAATTACACCTGCTTTCACCATTTGACAATTTAGTAATTCAGCGCAAACGCCTCCTGCGTTGGTTTGGGTTCGACTATCAGATTGAGTGCTATGTGCCGGAGCCGAAACGAAAGTTTGGTTATTTTGTCCTTCCTGTACTTTGGGGAGATTCATTTATAGGAAGACTCGACTCAAAAGCTGACAGGAAGTCTGGTACGCTGTTTGTCAAAAAATGGTTTACCGAATCCGGCGCACCATCTGAAACAGAATGGATGCCCCGACTAAAAGTAAAACTCCACGAGTTCGCCCGATTTAATGCTTGCAAAGAAGTCATATTTGAATAAATACCTCAGAGTTTGTTTAGATTTAAGTCCGACCCTCAACTTCAAAATAGGTTTTTCACTCATTTCCGCAGGTTTCACATACGGCTATTCATGTTTCTTGCAATTAACAATTAACAATTAACAATTAACAATTAACAATTAACAATTAACAATTAACAATTAACAATTAACAATTAACAATTAACAATTAACAATTAACAATTAACAATTAACAATTAACAATTAACAATTAACAATTAACAATTAACAATTAACAATTAACAATTAACAATTAACAATTAACAATTAACAATTAACAATTAACAATTAACAATTAACAATTAACAATTAACAATTAACAATTAACAATTAACAATTAACAATTAACAATTAACAATTAACAATTAACAATTAACAATTAACAATGGCTATTCATATTAACTCTTTCAGGTTTTTCACTTTTCACTTTTAGTTTTTCACTTTTTTGCTTTTCACTTTTAGTTTTTCACTTTTCACTATCTAACCACCGCCACCTTCCCCCGCGCCAACACACTGCCCGCCTGCTCGGCCACATAGAGATACATCCCAACCGGAAGGTGTGCTACCGAAATGGTTTTGTTTGTTTCACCCGCCGCAAGGGTGGTTTGCAATACCATTTGACCGGTGAGGTTGTAGATGCTTACCCCTAAATCCCCCTCTACCCCCCAGCCCCCTGAAGGGGGAGTTAAGCCTTCGGGTAGGGCAAAGGTAAGGGTGTTTTGTGCGGGATTGGGATAGACGAGGATGGAAGAACCCCCTGACCCCTCCCAAGAGCTATCGGGGATGCCTACCGCAATACCGCTCCCCGAACGTGCATATACAAGCTGTTGGGTAACACTGGTATCGGAACAAACTATGGCGGTGAGGGTAACGAGGTAGTGGCCTTCTTCGGGATAGATGTGAGTGGGGTGGGTTGAGTTGCTGACAGCCCCGTCGCCAAATTCCCAGATATAATGCCCGCCGTCTATGCTGTCGGGATAAACATATTGGCTTTGATTGAAGAAGGTGAACAATGCCGGCGGGGTGGTATCTTGCACGAATGTAAAATCTGCCTGCGGAAGACTGAGCAGCCCCATACAGTTGGTTTTAACGACCAACATATTGGCGGAACCGACCGGCTCGGTGCGGCCCACGCACAGAAAGCCTCCATCGGGGGCAGGGGTGAAATTGTAAAAATAATCGTTATTGGGTTCTGCGTCAAAATAGCGCACCCATAACGGCTCGCCGTCCGAGCCGCGCACTTTCATCAGAAAGGCTTCAATTTTTGCTCCGTCACGTTTGCTGCTTCCTGAACATACAATATTTTCACCCACTTGAAAAACAGCAGAAGCTTCATTAAAACCATTGCCAAGTTGATAATGTCTGTCCCAAATAGTATTTCCAAGCGTGTCAACTCTTAACAAAAGTACTCGACCACTATAATAATCCATATAACTTGTACCGGCTATTATAAAATTATTTTCGTTGAAGCTGTTAAAACGATTGGCTAGTGCTTTTTTCCCTCCCCAATCATTAATTGTGCTGTGAAGAATATCGCCATCGTTGTTTATACGCATAAACAGCACATCTCCTTCAGAACTCATTATATTTCCATGATTTACCATTCCAACTAGAAAACATCCTCCGTCTGAGGCTGGCTGTAAGTCCGTAATCTTATTTTTGTTGGTAAAATTGTCATAATACCTGCGCCAAACCATTTCACCATCGGTTATTTTGGTCATCATTAAACGGTAGGGGTCGGAGGCGGTGGTTGCTGACTCGCCACCAAAATAGTAAGTGTTCGATTCTGGATAATATAAAAGTGCTCTGCCATTTGACAAAATTGGAGGATCGGGAAATTGGTAGAGGTTTAACACCTCTCCTGCGTGGTTGACTTCCATTAAAAAGGGATAACCGGTAGGAGGATAAGTGCCATAAGGATCATTATTTATTTGACCGCTAAATGCATAGCCAAATGGTGTAATTACTAATCCTTGTAAGATAAATATTCCAAATTCTAAACCGTAATTTAGTTTATCAAAACTGCTTACTTCGCTATCTGAAAAAAACAGAAATGACTTAATATGGGATTCGGTAGTTAATTGAGTGGCTCCCCCGATAATTAACGTGCTGTCTGTCGTGTAATATGTTTTTAATGCAGAAGAATTAAAGGCATCAATACCTAACGATTTGATGAAATACTTTTCCTGTGCGTGTACAATTTGTGCGAACAAAAATATAATTATTATACGAAACATGATTGTATTAGTTTTTGATGAACACTAAAGTTTGAGAATGATTTTTGACCTACTTCTTTAAGAAAAAAGAAGAATAAGAAAATAGAATTATCTAACCTGCCAAGCTCGAATTTAAACATGGCAGGTTAGATACAATAATATTACTTTACGACCAAAATTTTACTGCTGCTTATTATTGCTCCGTTACTGGTAACCCGACAAAAATATAGCCCGTTTGGCCAATCGCTCATGGGTACGAATGTTTTACCGCTTTCTGTAACTGAAAGGCTGAATGTTAATTTGCCCAAGGCATCATATATGTTAATGTCGGCGGTCGTTCTTGAAGGCAGGTTAGCGTTAATTTGTAGATACTCTGATGCCGGATTGGGCGTAATGCTGATGTTTGGAGCATCAAAAACACCGGTTTTAAACTGAATCGGCATCCCTTCCGTCAGGTCTTCGGGCAACGGGGGCAGTTCAACTATTATCTCTTCGCCATAAGCTAAATAGCGCAGCACTTTGGCACTCATTGCTGAGGTGGTCTGACTTTGGGCAATCTGGCTCAAGAGGGCATCTTCTTCGGGGCTGAATTGTGTGTAGCTGCGGTTGTTTTGTGACATTTCTATCTGCAAAGTCAACAATTGGCGGAAATGTTGATTGTCCAATCCCGTCTGCGGCAGGGTGTTACATATACTGTCTGCTTTGCTATACTGCCCTTGCTGCATAGACAGTGCAATTTTCATGCGTTTTGCAGTTTGAGTGTTAACACTTTCCAACAGCGACATGGCTTCAGCAGTATCGGAGGTTTCGGTCATGTAAAATAAAGTTTGGGTGGTGGTAAAAAATAATCGCATCTTCTTAGTTTTATCAATCGGCTAAGACAGGGTTTTGGGTTGCTTTACTTATTTTATTCCTTTTCACAGAAAAAAATCAGCTTAAAATCGCACTTTTTTTCATTTTTTTTGAAAAAAAGTTTTTTTGAGCATCAGATGCCTGCTTTTCTCCTGACTTTGACAGTTAAATGAGATAACCCGTTAATAATCAATGATAATAAGAAATAAGAAACCGCAATTGTAGTGGCAACTTTTTTTCTTAGGCTATTGTTTTTAAGACAATATGCTTACATTTGCGGTATGTTTGTAAAAGCCACTAAATCTAAAAACCATACGTATATTCAGTTAGTGGAATCTTTTCGTGAAGGAAAGACTACCAAGCACAAGGTAATTGCCAACTTTGGTCGCCTTGACCAGTTGCGTGATTCAGGATTCCTACTATCAGTTGGGCAGAAATTGCTGTCATTGAATAACACGCCTTGCATTGGGGCAGAGAATTTGCAGGAAACTGCACGCTTCTGTTATGGTCATTTGGTCTATAAAAAAGTATGGGAGCAACTTGGCATCGGAGAAATTATCAAAAAATGTGCTAAGGGAACAAGGATAAAGTTCGATATAGAAGAGGTGATTTTCTATTGTGTGATTCATCGTCTGTTGAAAAGCAAATCAAAACATCAAGCATTTAAAGATCAGAAATTGTTTTATGGGCTAGGAAACATAATTGGGTTGCAAGAAATTTACCGAAGTTTAGATTTTTTGTGTGATAAAAAGCAGGCAATTGAGACACAACTGTTTTACCATAAAAAAGGCGTTTATGCTAAGCCCATCGAAGTTGCTTTTATGATGTAACGAATTATCACTTTGAGACAAACAGAGCAGATGCTTTACGCGAATTTGGGTTTAGCAAAGCTGGAAAGTTTAATGAAGTACAAGTGGTGATGGGCTTATTTATAGATAGCACAGGCAGACCGATAGGCTACGATCTTTTTCCGGGTAATACTTTTGATGGTCAGACGATGGTAGATGCGCTGAAAATGTTAGAAAAGCAGTTTAATATAAGAAAAGTCATTGTAGTAGCCGACAAAGGTCTCAACTCGAAAGAAAATTTTAATTTAATACGTCAAGCGGGCTATGACTACATTGTTAGTGCCCGCTTAAAATCGATGCCCCAAAAGTTGGTACAAAAGATTTTGGCAACTAATGATATGGAGACAAAGACTGTGTGCGAGGATACGGGTGAAGTAACATTTAGCTGGAAAGTGTTGGATTACGAAACAACCTACAGCGATGCCAATAAAAAGAAACAAAATTGCAAGATAAACTCCTAATTACTTGGAGTGCCAAAAGGGCAGCCAAAGACGCAAGAGACAGGGAAAGACAAATACAAAAAGCAAAAGTCAAATTAGACAACGGAGCGGACTTGCAAAACAAAAAGGGGGCTAACCGATTCCTGAAAATGGCGGAGAGTACCAATACAAAAGCTGCTGAAATAGACCAAGAACGAATAGATGAAGATGCAAAATGGGATGGTTACTACGGCATACAGTATAGTAAAACGGATATGACGAACGAAGAAGTCTTGGCAAACTACCATCAATTATGGAAAATAGAAGAAAGTTTCCGGGTATTGAAGACCACCCTATCCACTCGACCAATTTTTCATTGGACACCCAAAAGGATAAAAGGACATTTCATGACCTGTTTTTTAGCATTCATGCTCGAACGGACGGTGGAACTAACCCTAAAGTTTGCAAACATCAACTTAAGTCCATGCAGTATTAAAGAAGAACTCAATCAAATGCAATTGTCTGAACTAACAATTGATGATAAAAAGTACTTGCTGAAAGGTGCTGACACAGCATTAACCAACAAAATCCTTTCGGCATTTCGTATCCCTCCGTTCAAAGACTTAACTCCAGCGAACTAAATAACCCGTTTTGTAGTGGCAACTATGCCATTTTGAGAAAACTTAACTCGCTGATTATCAATGGTTTGTGAAATTTAACTGTCAAAGTCAGGAAAAATAATCGCATCTTCTTAGTTTTATCAATCGGCTAAGACAGGGTTTTGGGTTGCTTTACTTATTTTATTCCTTTTCACAGAAAAAAATCAGCTTAAAATCGCACTTTTTTTCATTTTTTTTGAAAAAAAGTTTTTTTGAGCATCAGATGCCTGCTTTTCTTAACGAAAAATAATTTACCTGGGTTGCCTGAAACTCTTTAAACATAGGATGTTTCTGAATCATCCTATGTTTTTGCTGATTGCCTGTATTTGTCAATCCTTATAGGTTTGCCAAACCTATAAGGATTTTAAACACTACCACCTTTCAGGGTTTTTCACTTTTCACTTTTAGTTTTTCACTTTTCACTACCTAACCACCGCCACCTTCCCCCGCGCCAACACGCTCCCCAATTGCTCAACGGAATACAAATACACCCCCTCTTGCAAATGGGCTATTGAAATGGTTTTATGCGTTTCCCCAGCACCGAGAGTAGTTTGAAGCACGGTTTGACCGGTGAGGGAGAGGAGTTTTACCCCTAAATCCCCTGAAGGGGACTTTGACCCTTCGGGTAGGGCAAAGGTCAGCGTGTTTTGTGCGGGGTTGGGGTAAACTTGGATGAAGTTCTCACCCTTCAGGGGGTTGGGCGGCAGCCCCACCGCAATACCACTCCCCGAACGTGCATATACAAGCTGTTGGGTAACACTGGTATCGGAACAAACTATGGCGGTGAGGGTAACGAGGTAGTGGCCTTCTTCGGGATAGATGTGAGTGGGGTGGGTTGAGTTGCTGACAGCCCCGTCGCCAAATTCCCAGATAAAATGCCCGCCGTCTATGCTGTCGGGATAAACGTATTGGCTTTGATTGAAGAAGGTGAACAATGCCGGCGGGGTGGTATCTTGCACGAATGTAAAATCTGCCTGCGGAAGACTGAGCAGCCCCATACAGTTGGTTTTGACAACCAACACATTGGCAGCACCGACCGGCTCGGTGCGGCCCACGCACAGAAAACCTCCATCGGGAGCAGGGTTAAAATCGTAAAAAAAATCGTTATTGGGTTCTGCGTCAAAATAGCGCACCCATAACGGTTCGCCATCCGAACCTCTTACCTTCATAAGTAAGGCTTCTATTTTATCACTCGTTTGTCTTTTAGCACTTCCTATCATGATATAATTTTCTCCCAATTGATATATTTTGTCAAATACACTTTGTTGATAATCAGGGAAATACTGCCTTGTCCATAAGTTTTCTCCTGCTTTACTTATTTTTAAAAGCCTTGCATACTTGCCGGTTACACCGGCAAGCATAATGCAAGAATCATTTGTAAATGTAAATGTACCGGCACCAGCTTTTTGACCTGCAAAATATGTGTTGAGATTAACGATATTCCCTTCAGGGTCAATACACATAAACAACATATCCGCATTCAAAGTATTGGGTATCAAATTTACACAACCTGTCGCATAACACCCACCGTCGGCAGTGGGAAGCAAGTCCAATATATAATTTCGATTGGAAAAGTTGTCGTAATATCTGCGCCAAACTATTTCACCATCTGTTATTTTGGTAATGACCAATCGGTAAGGTTCGGCTGCTGTTGTAAAGGCATTACCACCCAAATAATAGGTATTGGTTTCGGGGTAATATAACAAAGTGTAGCCATTTCCCTCATAAGGAGGATCGGGCAACTGAAAGTGATTTATTACCTCGCCGGCATGATTAACCTCTATAATGTATGGGTAGCTGTATATATCCCAAGGAAGCGTTTCATAAGGTTCGTTGTTCATCCACCCGCAAAAGGCATAACCAAATGGCGTAGTAATCAAATCTAACACCCCAAAAGTGCCAAAATCTTCGCCATAAGTCAACAGTGTTTGGTTTTCGGCATATTGATCGGTAAAGAGTAAAAATGTTTTTTCTAATGATGTAGTCGTCAATGCTCCGCCACAACCTAAAACCAATAGCGTATCATTAATATAATATACTTTGTTTGAACTCTGTCCATAACCCCAACCGATAGATTTTTCGAAATACTTTTCCTGTGCTGTCAGCCTAATACATCCATACAGACATAGACATATTATTATGATTAATTGTTTCATTTTACAGTAGATTTTACCATCGTATTGGCGGCTAATATTAATATTAGCCGCCAATACGATGGAGGATTAACAAATATTACTTGGATACTAATATTTTACCGGTAGAAAGCAGGTGTCCGTTTTGCACTAAGCGGTAGAAGTAGATGCCGTTTGTCCAGTCCTCAATACTGAGTTGCAGGTTGCCGGTTTGAGATACTGCTTGGCGATAGACACGTTTGCCCGTTGTGTTGTATATTTCTAAATCTGCCAATGTTTTGTCTGGCAGACGATACTGTATCTGTAATTGTGTGGCGGCGGGATTAGGTGCAATGCTAATTAAACTGGAATTTGCCTCTCTGGTTTTAAACTGTATGGGCATTCCTTCCGTCAGGTCTTCGGGCAGCGGGGGCAGTTCTACCAATATGTCTTCGCCGTAAGCTAAATAGCGTAGTACTTTGGCACTCATTGCCGAGGTAGTCTGACTTTGAGCAATCTGACTTAACAGGGCATCTTCTTCAGGGCTGAATTGGGTGTAGCTTCGGTTGGTTTGTGCCAACGCTATCTGCAAAGACAATAACTCACGGAAATATTGATTGTCCAATCCCGTCTGTGGCAGAGTGTTACATATACTGTCTGCTTTGCTATACTGCCCTTGCTGCATAGACAGTGCAATTTTCATGCGTTTTGCAGTTTGAGTGTTAACACTTTCCAACAGCGACATGGCTTCAGCAGTATCGGAGGTTTCGGCCATATAATGCCAGAATTTTTGTACCAACAAACGGTCTGCCTGTTTTTCGTCTGTCATTTCGGCTATCTCTTCTTTGGGTATTTCCTGCCAGGTTTCACAATCTACGGTTTCACCGGCACTCCAACACGGCACCAAAGTTACCACCCCGCCTGCGGCATTGCTGACACTGGGAGTTAGTGGGGATATTGGCCGGTGTACATAATCGAAATTGTCGTTTATCACCGAGCGGATATCTACCAAAGTAGAGTTGATAAAGAGGTTGTCAGCGGGTTCATCAACTAATGGTGGCAAAAAATAACACTCCCCCTGATCGTCTAGTTCACCTGCAACCGGGGTAGTGCTATCATCAATCAGATATATGGCAACATATTGTTCATAAAATTGGTTGCAATAGATATAAGTGCCATCGTTGTCGCCAATCATCCAGGCGCCGAGAAAATTGTCGGTAAAAATGTTTTCGTGGGCGATATTTGTTTCGTGGTCACTGTTCATAATGACCAAACCTGCCGTTACATGACTGATGTCGTCGTTATAGATATTGAAGCGTGACTGCACGGAGGCTATGCCATAGGAAGGCGAGCTGTATCCAAAGCCCGTGATGGTGTTTTGACTGGTTACAAGACGGTTGCCGAGTGTTTGGGCGGCAAAGACACAATTGGTAAACGTATTTGAATTTAAGAAAGTGGACAACAGGGTAAAAGTAAAGGTGCCGGCAGACGACATGCCGACCGCACAGTCGGAAAAATCATTGTTGTTAAAAACCCAACTTGATATTTCAAAACCCCTTGCGCCAAACTTGGAAGTGGTAAAATTGTTTCCGTTCAAGACTAAGCGATGGTAGTCTTCGCCATAAATACCTGCTTCGGAATCGAAAAATGTTGTACCCGAGAGAACATTGAAGGGATATAAAACTAAAGGTGCTCCCCAAAACTTAACCGTATTTATGTAGGTAACGGCTGAGGGAATGGGGGTGTTTGTGTTTACATACCAACTCAAATTAACACCCTGAAAACATTCGAATATATAACCCTCGTCTAACTGAATAACCCCTCCGGCAGTATTGACAGCCGATGCGGAATTGGTGCTTGGTTTCAACAATAACGGCGTAAGCGTTGGGCAGTTTGTATCAAAAGGATCGTCGCATAACAGATAAGGATGGGTTTGTAGTTCATCGGCTATATTGGCAATATCTATCATGGGCACAAACATGCCGGCAATGCCGATCAGGGCACTTTGCAATTTCAGGTCATCACAAATATACCCTTCCAATTTACCGTAATTGGGCAACGCATCGGGCATAATCGCCCGTAAAACAGTCTTTCCGGGTCCCAAAACCCTGATGCCCTGCCACATGCTGCAAACAGGTTTCAACTCAACCCCTTTATTGAAGGTCAAAACAGCACCTTGCTCTACGATTATTCTTCCGCGAGGGCCGAAGTTTATATTTAATCCGGTACCGCTTGAGCCGGTAAATCCCATAACAATATGGATGCCTCTCGGAATAATGATATCGGTATTGACCAAAAATGGAACGGCAGTACCACCAAAAACTGTTTTCAATTCATTGCTTGCATCTGTCCATGTGCCCGAAACGGTTACGGTATAGGCCATATTGTCATAAACGAGTGATAGCCCCGATGAATTCTGGTCTATGCGAAACGCGGTTTCATGCAAACAGCATTGAAAATCTTCTTGAGACAATATTTCCGTGATTTCAAGCGGCGGCTCCGGTGGTTCGGGGCAACAATCTGCTGGAGCATTTATTTTAATTATAACAAAATCATCAATACAATTACTGCTGGTTTCGTGTTCAAAAACGGCATAGTTGGGGTTGTTTGCCAATGAACGGATAAGCCTGTACCAGGTTGGTTGAACTGGGTAAACGGTTATTTCGGGTTGAGTTTCAGACATTGGTAGCCATGTAAAGCCGTAATTGGTCGAATATTCCCAAGTAAACTGCAAATCGGTCATAAGGTCGCAATGCCACCCTATAGCAATTCCGTTTTCAGCCTGTTCGCAGGAAGCATTTATTTCTGTATTTATATCCATAAAGTCATCTTCTATCAGGTGAACTTGGTCAATATAAGCAAAAATCAATTCGTGGCAGTCGTCTTGTTGCGGGTAAATGTATAGTGTGTTCCAAGTTTTTTCGGGAGTGAAGCATTGGAATACTTTTTGCCAGTTGGTGATGGTTATACTGGTTTCATGTAGCACGTTTTCAAAGTTCGCAGGGTCTGGCTGTAAGTAATGATCGGTGTTCCACGTAATTTCGTCCCAATTAGTAAGTTTGATGTACATATTATCCAATTCGTTGGTAAAGGGTCCTGAATATCCGGCATAAGTTCCTACACATTCTCCCGGTGGCATTAAAAACTCAGATCCGTCACCAACAAAATCACCACCTCCCGGATCACAATACAACAATATTCTCCTTAAATAGCTCATTATATATGGCGTTCCGCTCTGTAAATCTACCTCTGCCATAATGCCTTCACCCCGTTGGCAACATTCTGCCGGTTCGTCCACTTCGTTATCGGTTGCCCACATTCTTATCTGTGTATCGTCCGTTGGAGTATCATTCACATCACTAAAATCGGGAGAACCATAAATATTTCTCCATCCCGGAAAGTTGTAACAAGTAGTAGGGGGGGTAGTTGCAAATTTCATTTGCTCCCAAGACAAACAATCATAATCATTTATACTGGCTGCAACAATACATGAAGGCGGAATAACTAACTCCGGATTGCAAAGCAACATACAATTAGCTGCCGGAGTACAATAGTCATCCGGCCATGTGCCTTGGGCTAAGAGGTGGTTTACCCCCCCCCCCATTAAAAATTAAACTAATGCAAACAATCGCTACAAAGCGGAAAAACGGGTTTTGGTTTGTTTTCATACAAAAATAAAAGTTTTGGTTTAAAATTCTGCATCATCTTAAGTTTATCTTTCTCTCAGGAAAGAGTTTATCTGGTGCCTTACTTATATTATTCCTTTTCACAGAAAAAAATCAGCTTAAAATCGCACTTTTTTTCATTTTTTTTGAAAAAAGTTTTTTTTAACATCAAATGCCTGTTTTTGTTAACGAAAAATAATTTACCTGGGTTGCCTGAAACCGGATCTGTCGGGGATATATTGTACCCCCCAATAATGCTTGTCAACGGTCTCAGACGGAATATGGGTTGGGGATTTTTATTTCATAAAAAGCACTTGCCCACTTTGGCGGTTGGGGAGCTTCTCTTTCTTGTACAGGCAACAGGGCAGATTCTCTTGTTTCGGTTACAGGTGGCGGAAGAGCATCCTGATCGAAACTTTTGAGTGAAACGGACTTATCACTCACCACCAATAAAAATCCGAGCATGGCATTTGGGTAATTATAGTGCTTGATAAAGGCATCCTGCACAAAGTTTATCCATTCTGTACGTCCGCCACCGGGCAGGGGTACGGAAGCATAAACCGTAGCTCCCGGAAATAACGTAACGGAGGTTTCCGACAAAGTATCGGTAAACACATCGAACAGTTGCCCCAGATAAACCAAAGAACAAAAAAACACCTTAAAAGACGAAGGATTGGTCAGGGCAATTTTTAAGGCACCCGAAGGCAGTTTGGTCAGGCTTTCTTTGGGAGGCACCTGGGCGTAGTTAACGACACCCCTGTTTTTGGGATCGAAAACAACCGGCTGTTCGTTTCCCGAAGAGGTTTTGAAATAAACTTTGAGGGTGATGTCTTTAGGAGAAATAAACGCTGAGGGAGCGTCGTTTTGAAAACCCTTGATATAATTCCATCGGGCAATATGCTTTAAATAGCTGAAAACCGCATGTGCCGATGCCTCGTTAAAACCTTCAACCTGCCGGGCAACGGGTAGTTTATGGGCATTGTAAACCAACTCATATTGGTTGTTTTTAGCAATAATCCGGTAAGCATTCAGGATATTTCCGCGGTTGGTTGCAAAAACGTTGGCGTGATGCAGTCCTTGTTTATGCTTGTTATAGTATTGGGCAAGTTGTTGCACTCCCGAATTTTCACCGGACATGGTAAAAAGCAAAGGTACGGAAAACAGGTTTCTGACAACGGCCGGGTAGGTTTTGGATTTATCCAATCCGGAGCTGCTTTCAAATTTAAGGTTGGAATGACTGGCAAATACTTCAGAAATTTGTGCCGATGCGAGCACTGTTTTACTTTCTGCATCGAGAATATCCACTTTTACCTTATCGAGGCCAAAGGTCAGGATTCCGTGAATAGCCCCAAGCCCTAATTGCCAAACAGTCTTGTAAGGGTGATAATTGACACTGCCCTGAACAGGTTCTCCTTCTACCAATCCGCCCAAAAAACGCTGATACAAAACAGCAGGAGACTGGTTCAACGGGGTTTGCTTGTTCTGTTCCACCGCATAAATTTGCGGAATTTGCCGTACAGAATTTCCGTCGGCATCCTGATACCAAACATCTGAAACAGACATCAGCCGGTTATACAAATCCTGATAGGTGATATTGCCGGAAGATTGTTGCAGCACCTCGATCAGTTTGCCGGTAAAAACACTGCCTTCTTCAAAGGCAAAAGCCAACTGATTGGCTTCACAAGCAGCAAAATGAATATGATCGCCCTGTGGCAACACCTTATCTAATGATGACGCAGCAAGTGCCTGTGCTTCGGTTATTTCATTGGCAAAGATATACTCATGCCATTTTCGCTGACCAAAACGTTGACCCGATTTCGATTGGTTCGGCAATTGCTTCACCATTGCGCGGTTTCCACGGGTAATATCACCCGAATGACAACAATCGGTAATCACTACTACATGCGGTTTTTGTCCCGAAATCTTCTTAATCAGATACCGCAACTCTTTATCGGCCAAACCATTCACGTTAAAAAAGTCATGGCAAACTAATGTTTCGATGGCCTCATCTGTTTCTGTTTGCTTAAAAGCAGCATGAGCTCCTTCCAGAGTACCATGTCCTGAAAAATAAAACAGGGCGACATCGCCTTCCCCTGCCTGCCCTAAATGTTGTAAAAAGGCGTTGACAATTGCATTTTTTGTAGCCTGTGAATCTGTCAGCATTTTTACTTTCAGCGTTGCCCTTGTGCGGGCAGATGCTTCTTCAAGAAAAGTTTTTATATTGTTGGCATCATTCACACAACCGGACAGCGCAGAAGATGTTTGATACTGATTGATGCCGACCAATAAGGCATAGATGGTTTTAGCCATAGCTGTAATTAATTAAGAAAAGACAAAGCCGTGAAAGATAGAAACGGGGGCTTTCGGTAATGGGTAAAGTTAGCATTTTATTGTTCAATTGATACGGGTATTAAATTGCCAAAAAAATATAAAAGGTAAATTCAGTATAAAACCGGCGTAATTTGTCTTTCTTTTTAAAAAAAATGAATTTTTTATCCCGATAATGAGTTACAAAAAAAGAAGAACAACTAAATTGGCTGATCAATATTTTTAACCAAACCCGTAACCCATGGAATGGTGGAATGCCTTAGATTTTCAGATGCAGTTTTTCTGGACTGTATCAATAATTGGTACTGTCTTGTTTGTGATTCAACTGGCACTTAATTTTCTTGGACACGATTTTGGCGCTGATGATATCACCACAGACTTTGAACTGACCGCCGAATTTGGTATTTTTTCTTTGCGCAGCCTGCTGGCCTTTGCCACATTATTCGGTTGGACGGGCATTGTCCTGCTCAACGAGGGTTATTCGCTTCCGGTGGTCATACTTTCCTCACTTATTGCCGGCGGGGTAGCCATGTTTTCGGTAGCCTATCTTTTTTTTCTGTTTTTGAAAATGCAGCATAAGGGCAGTGTATTCGACCCCTACGCCACCTTGGGGCAAGTGGCCGATGTTTACCTCACAATTCCGGCCGATATGAAGGGAATGGGTAAAATCCATATCACTATCGAAGGGAGTTTTAAAGAGTTGGATGCAGTAAGCGCGGAACTCCATCCCATTGCAACCGGCCAAAAAATCAGGATTATTGACATTAAATCGGACAATGTGGTGGTGGTTGAGCCGCTGCTGTCTCTCGAAGAATAATCTATTTATACATCAAATATCCACATTATGGAAGCACTTTTTTCAATTTTTGGTATCACCGCCCTACTACTGTTTGGCGTTTTGAGTTTTCTGATTTCACGCTACAAACGCTGTCCATCCGACAAAATTCTGGTGATTTACGGAAAAACCGGAGGCAACCATGCATCCCGTTGTATCCATGGAGGGGCGGCATTTATCATTCCGGTTTTTCAGGATTATGCCTTTTTAGACCTTACCCCCCTTTCCATAGATGTTGACTTGAAAAGTGCCCTGAGCAAGCAAAACATACGGGTAGATGTGCCTTCCCGTTTTACGGTGGGGGTCTCTAAAGAAACCGGAGTGATGGAAAACGCCGCCGACCGCCTGCTGCATCTGAACATGGATACTGTCAGGTCTTTGGCTCATGATATTATTGTCGGGCAAATGCGTTTGGTGATTGCTACCATGCAGATTGAAGAAATCAATGCCGACCGCGACAAATTTGTTTCTTACGTTTTTTCCAACGTGGGGATAGAGTTGAAAAAAATAGGGCTCGACCTGATCAATGTTAATGTTACCGACATTAAAGACGAATCGGGTTATATCACGGCCCTGGGGCGTGAAGCTGCCGCTCAGGCCATTAATGAAGCCAAAAAAATAGTGGCAGAAAAAAACAGGGATGGCGCTATTGGGGAAGCCAACGCCAAACAGGATGAACGGGTAAAAGTGGCAGATGCCGAATCAAAGGCTAAGGTGGGGGAGGCAGAAGCCAATGCAGAAATGATTAAAGGGCAAAACCTGACAAAAATTGCCATTGCCAACTCGGAGGCCGAGAGGCGGGAAAGGGAAGCGGAAGCTCAGCGCAGAGCCAGTATTGCCGAGAATGTGCAGGCGGCAGAAGCCCTTGAAGCGACCTATATTGCCCAACAAAAAGCAGAGTTAGCCCGTATCGAATTAGAAAAAACCACTTTGAGCGCCAACGAATTGGTTCAGGCGGATATTGACAAACAAAAAATTCAAATAGAAGCAGAAGCTCATGCCGAACAAATCCGCCGTCTTGCACAGGGTGAAGCCGATGGTATTCTGGCAAAAAGACGCGCCGAAGCTTTAGGTTTGTATGAAATTTTGAGCAAACAAGCCGAGGGGTTTGCCAAAATAATTGAAGCAGCAGGAAACAATTCACAGGATGCCGTGCTGATGATGATTACCGACAAACTGCCCGAACTGGTCAAAACTCAGGTGGAGGCCATTAAAAACATTAAGATAGACAAAGTTACCGTTTGGGATAACGGCGGCGGAGAATCTGACGGCAATGCGACTTCCAAATTTGTGTCGGGACTTTATAAATCCATCCCCCCTTTACAAGATTTGTTCAAAATGGCCGGCATGAACCTGCCTACTTATCTCGGTGAAAGTGCGGAAACCGGCAAAAAGGAAACGGAAAAGTAAGCCATCGTCTTTTCAGTTTTAACAAGAGTTGTAGTTTCTACTGTTATTGTCAAACATAAAACACAGCACTGCCCGATGTTGGTCAATGCTGTGTTTTTACTTTGCAGTCAGTTATTTAACCAGCTTCAACATTTAAGGAAGGGCTAACAGATTTTGACAAAGTACGGCAACATTGGGAATATTGCTGTTAACAGAAGCATTGCTCTCCCCCCTCCTGTAATCCCTAAACTTAAACCTTAATACCTAAACTCACCTCAAAGGATGTATATTTGTGCTTTCATATTTAGCAGACAGTAACTGTGTTCGCCATTGGTGTGTTAAACTGTTAAGTCTGAAACTGATGCTTTTAACCTGAAGCCCCTGTTACCAACTGCCCCTAAAAAAGACTCCATGACTGCCACAAAACGCTACTTAGTTACTGCTGCCCTGCCCTATGCCAACGGGCCTCTTCATATCGGACATCTTACAGGTGCCTATATTCCTGCCGATATTTATGTTCGATACCTCCGGCTGACCGGTGAAGATATTGTGTTTGTTTGCGGCTCGGACGAGCATGGCGCAGCAATTACCATCCGCGCCAAACAGGAAGGAATTACCCCGCGCCAGATTATTGACAAATATCACGAAATCAACAAAAAGGCTTTTGAGCAAATCGGCATCTCTTTTGACATTTACCACCGCACCTCCGACCCGCTGCATCACCAAACCTCGCAGGCAGTTTTTAAACAACTGTTCGACCAGGGGGTGTTTACCGAAGTCAGTGCCGAACAATATTTCGACGAAGAATTTCAGCAGTTTTTAGCCGACCGTTATATCGTTGGAACTTGTCCTAAATGCTATAACCCCAATGCCTATGGCGACCAATGCGAAAAATGCGGCAGCAGCCTCAGCCCTACCGAGCTGATTGAACCCCGTTCGACCCTTAGCGGCAAACCTCCGGTTCTGAAACCAACCACTCATTGGAACCTGCCCATGAACCGGTATGAAACCTGGGTAAAAAACTGGATCGAAGACATCCAACTTAAAGAACCCTGGAAAAAACACGTTATAGGCCAATGCCGCTCATGGATTGAGCAAGGACTTCAGGAGCGCGCCATGACCCGCGATCTGGATTGGGGTGTGCCTGTTCCTCTGCCGGATGCAGACGGCAAGGTGCTGTATGTTTGGTTAGATGCCCCTATCGGTTATATTTCTGCCACCAAAGCCCTGTTGCCCGAAAAGTGGCAAACTTACTGGCAGGACGACCAAACCAAATTAGTCCATTTTATCGGGAAAGATAATATTGTGTTTCACTGCATCATCTTTCCGATTATTTTACATGCCTTAGGCAATTATACCCTTCCTCTGAACATACCGGCCAATCAGTTTATGAATCTGGAAGGTGAAAAAATGTCCACCTCGCGCAACTATGCCGTTTGGCTTCACGAATATCTCCACGATTTTCCGGATAAGGAAGATGTGCTGCGTTTTGTGCTGACCGCCAACATGCCCGAGCAAAAAGACAGCGATTTTAGCTGGTCAGATTTTCAGGCAAGAAATAACAATGAACTGGTAGCAATACTCGGAAATTTAGTCAACCGTGTTCTGGTACTGATTCATAAATATTACAACGGTATTTTACCCCAGATTTCTCAGGAAGCCAAACAGGCCATACATGCTCAGTCCGCAGAGGTGTATCAGGTTTTGCAACATGCCCCCGGACAACTGCACACCTATATTCACCAATATGAGTTCCGCAACGCCCTCAACGTGGTGTTGGATATGGCCCGCACCGGAAACAAGTTTTTAACCGACACCGAACCCTGGAAACTATACAAAATACATCCTGAACAAACGGCTGCCGTTTTGGAAACCTGCCTGACTTTAATTGCCTGGCTGGGAGTGTTTTGCGAGCCATTTTTACCATTTACCGCCGCCAAAATCTGCCGCCTGATAAACCTGAATGAGGCAGACAAACAGGCTGTTTTGCAGGGCACTTACCGCGTGTCGGCCGGAAAAACAGTAAACCCGCCCGAACTGTTGTTTGAAAAAATAGAAGATGCCGCCATTCAAACCCAGACAGACCGGTTAGCCCGTGCTAAGAACGGGGTTCAACAAGGTTCCGGCACAGAGCATCAGGAAACAACCACTGCCGGAGAAACAGAAACGGGAAATGTGGTGCCTTTGAAAGACCTGATTCAATACGATGACTTTGCCAGATTAGATTTTCGAATTGCGACGGTGAAGTCTGCAGAAAAAGTGCCCAAAGCCGATAAACTGCTGAAACTAACCCTCGACCTCGGATTTGAAGAGCGAACAGTAGTATCAGGAATTGCCGAACATTATCAACCTGATGAAGTAGTAGGGCGGCAAATTCTCTTATTGGCAAACCTCGCCCCCCGAAAACTGCGCGGAATTGAAAGCAACGGCATGATTTTGATGGCTGATAGTGGGGGAAAACTGATTTTTGTTTCACCGGCGGAAACTGCCATAAACGGAAGTACGGTAAATTAGCAAAACGTTATTGGGGTGGATTGGTAAATAAATGTGTATAACCATAAAGTGAAAGTAGGCGATTAGTCATTGAAAACTAATTCCAAAAATCAGGTAAATGATTACCAACCTGTATCAGACACCATGAGCGACAACCGGCAACATCATATATTGGACACCCCAATTGAGTACCTGAAAGGCGTTGGCCCTAAACGGGGAGATGTGTTGCGCAAAGAGGCGGAAATATTTACCTTTGGCGACCTGCTGGAATATTATCCCTTCCGCTATATTGACAAAACCGAGCTACATACCATAGCCAATATCACCCCCGAACAAACCACCGTTCAGTTGAGAGGGGTACTGACCAACCTTCAAACTACCGGCGACCAACGTGCCAAGCGACTAACCGCCTTGTTTAATGACGGAACCGGCAGCATCGAACTGGTATGGTTTCAAAACGTCTCTTACCAACGCGCTGCTCTAAAAGAAGAGAAAGCCTATTTGGTTTTTGGAAAACCTGTGTTTAAGTATGGCAGAATCAGCATCGTGCATCCTGAAATGCAGGCTGCTGATGAAGAGGCAGACTTTGACAGCCGCCTGGAACCGGTGTATAACAGTTCCGAAAAAATGAAAAAAAACGGACTGACCAGCCGGGGGATTTATAAACTAATGCAGGTGCTGTTTGAAAAACTCCACCTTTTCGATGTGCCCGAAATTTTACCGCCTTTTATCCTTGATCAATACCGGCTCGCCGGCCGATTCGATGCGCTGAAAAACATACATCTGCCATCTGAAACCAATCAGGTTGCTCAGGCGCGCCTCCGTTTGATTTTCGACGAGTTCTTTTTTATTCAATCAAGGCTGCTTCAGCGTAAAAACAACCGCAAAACAGTGTCCCAGGGGTTTGTTTTTTCCGAAATCGGGCATTATTTCAACACATTTTACCACCAATACCTGCCCTTTGAATTAACCGGCGCTCAAAAACGGGTGGTCAAGGAAATCCGGAAAGACACCCTTACCGGTCATCAGATGAACCGGTTGGTACAGGGAGATGTGGGCAGCGGTAAAACGGTGGTAGCTCTTCTGACCGCTTTAATTGCCATGGACAACGGGTTTCAGGCCTGCATGATGGCCCCCACCGAAATTTTGGCACAGCAGCACTTTAACAACATGACCGCTTTGTTAAAAGACACAGACGTTAACATTGAATTGCTGACCGGCTCGGTAAAAGGGAAACAACGCCGCACCCTGCTCGAAAACCTTGAACTTGGGAGGATACATATTCTAATCGGTACTCATGCCCTGATTGAAAACACCGTAGTTTTTCAAAATCTCGGTTTGGTCATCATTGACGAACAACACCGGTTTGGAGTCGCTCAGCGAGCAAGCCTTTGGGAAAAAGCACAAGACAAATATCCGCATATCTTGGTCATGACCGCTACCCCGATTCCCCGAACACTGGCAATGACCGTTTATGGCGACCTCGATGTTTCCGTCATAGACGAACTGCCGCCCGGCCGCAAACCCATCATTACCCGTCATGCCACAGACAAACACCGGCTGGAAATCTTTGAGTTTATGCGCAAACAAATTGCCGAAGGAAGGCAGGTGTATGTTGTCTATCCCCTCATTCACGAATCGGAAGCCCTCGATTACAAAGACCTTATGGACGGATATGAAAGCATCAGCCGCGCTTTCCCGATGCCGGACTATCAACTGAGCATTGTTCACGGAAAAATGAGTGCGCAAGACAAAGAATACGAGATGCAGCGCTTCAAACAGGGAATTACCCATATCATGGTTGCCACCACTGTTATCGAAGTCGGGGTTGATATTCCCAATGCCTCGGTCATGATCATCGAAAGTGCCGAAAGATTCGGGCTTTCTCAGCTCCACCAGTTGCGCGGACGGGTAGGAAGGGGCGGAAGCCAATCTTATTGCATTTTGGTAACCGGACATAAAATGACCAAGGAAGGTAAAGTGCGTATGAATACCATGGTCGAAACATCGGACGGGTTTAAAATTGCTGAAGTGGATTTAAAACTTCGCGGCCCCGGCGACATAGAAGGTACTCAGCAAAGCGGTATTCTCAATCTGAAATTAGCCGATATTGTTCGTGACTCTAAAATTCTTCAGGCTGCAAGAGATGCTGCCACACAACTCATTCAAAAAGACCCCAACCTGAACTTCCCGGAACACAGACCTCTAAAACAGTATTTAGAAGCGCAAAGCAAAAATACACGAAGCCGGTGGAGTAAAATTTCTTAAAAAGTACCGGTTTGAATGACAGGGTAACCAAATTCCTCAGTACCTGATTTTCCTTTGTTTAAGCGTGTTTGGCGGGTACGGGAATCCTGAACCGGCATATACGTAACCAGCATCCTTTCTTATCTAACCACCTTGTCAACAATGGGTTGGAAAGAATTTTCAGAATGTTATAAGTCTATGTCAAAGTGCCAAGACAGTTCAAGCACTTTCAGCAGACCTTTGCCGTCATTCATTTTATTTTTGACATAGCCATTAAAAACTGAAAATCCGTATTAGCTGCATTCAGTAGGGTGGTCAATTTCCAACAACATTATTTCCGAGCTTTATTATTATTATTAATTGGTACTATAAGAATTTCTAAAATTTTCATATTAAAAAAGTGCCTATAATTAAAGCAATTATTCAAAATTTATCAAGTAAGGTTTCTACAACGGAAGGTAGGAGTCTGAATGAAAGCTTGTGTTGCCTAAACTTTTTTGCATTACTCACCTCTGTAAAATGCTTAATGGCTTTTTCCTCAATTTCTGTTTCTAACATGATCAGTTTTTCTTTCCAGGTAGGTTTCCATTCATCATACCAATGCTTCAAACCCAAATCTAACAGACTGATGCGAATAATGTAGTAATGGATATTGGGGTTATTATTAATGTAGTTGAGTTGAGACGTTTTTACATAAAACGGAACGGTATCTGCTCCTTCTTTTATAGATTTAATAGTGGTTTTAACATCAAAATAGAATGTTCGCTCAGTATAGTCGAATAAAATATCATATTCAGGAGTACTTTTTGCTGTATATTCTACCTTAGCCCCTGGATATTGATTTTTTAAATAGGTATATACCAACATTTCTCCAATATACCCAATTAAACCATTAGGGGTTGAACGGTCTTCTTTTTCTAAGTATTTCATGATTTCATCCAGGTTTTCATATATTTTTTTCAGCATTTCATCGGATTTGATATTTTCCAATAAGCTTTGTGCAGTTTTTTTATCCATGTTTGGTGGAACATCAATATCTCCTTTTCCTATATTGGTGCCAATACCTATACTAGGTATAGTAGAAGTTTCACCGCTACCTGTAACAATAACAGGATTAGGGGAGTTAGTTTCATCTTGGGGTTTGTAAAACCTGCGTACTAATTTAACCAATACATTTCCATCATTGGGGAATAAATCGGTTTCTTTGTCCATTAAAAATTTCACAACATCTTCTTGATGTGGATAGATATAAATATTGTACAGGTCTTTACCGTTTAATCGTTGGGCATTCCCTTTGTTGTGTACCTGCTCGTATAAAATGGAACTGCCAGCTTGCAAGATGTAGGTAAATGGTATTTCGTTGGTGCTAATGTATATATGGTAGTCTTTGGCATCTTCTTCTTTCCACTTTTGGTAATGGTGGTTTTCCCACTCATTTTTTTCTGCTTCCTTTTCGGCAAAACTGGTGTTTAGAGTAAGCTTAGTGCCTAAATGGACTTTTATGTTGTTGGTATAACTGTAGTAGGTGGCATCAATTATAGCATATTGCTTTCGGGCCTTGTCAAGGGCTTCTATCCATATCTTTTCGGGGTGGTCAACAAGTTTTTCGTCTATATAAGCAGGGTTTTTGCTTGTATTTCGGAGGTAGATTGTAAGTATTGAAAGACTATCTGGCTTATCGAGATACATAGCCAATTGGTAATCATTTCCCTTCCTTGTAATATAGTCGGCAAGAAGTTTTTGTAGGGTGTAATAACGATAGCTGTTTCGCTCTATGTTGTTGTGCCAATCTTGTCGGCTTGACCAAAGCAGGGTATTATCGGCAAAATAGGAGATTGCTTTAAGTTGATTTAAATGAGTTTCATCAGTGTGGTCATTATCGCGCAAATGTCGGCGTATGGTTAGTATAACAGATGAAGCAGTATGCAAACCTGCTTGTATTAAAAAGTTGCTTTTATCGTCAATTTTTCCTTCTTTAAGCCATGTTCTTATATTATCAGGTACTTTTTCGATTTCTAACAATAGTGCTGTATCTGGAGTTTCAATGCAAAGGCGGGGATTGAACCATGTATTAGGCAATGGATAATCTGGATAAAATGACAGTTTTTTCTCAAAAACATTGCTCAATACCATTATTTCATTGAGATGAGAAAATTTTTCGATGGAGGGTTTATATGCATCTTGGCTTAGCTGTCCACTTAAGCTCTGTGTGTAAGCCCAAATAAAACAAACTTGTTCGCTGTTTGTATAGGTTATAACAGTTTTAAGTTGGTTAGCTATTTGGTTTATCGGAAATTTTCTGGTTTCGAATAGCTTATTGTAACGATCGTAGCCTACTCCAGCAGTACTCAACATTTTTTTAACTTTTTCCACAGTTTCACCCTCCTCCTGATATTCCGGCAACAAAAGCGAAAGTTTAAACTGTGCGCTTTGTCCTTGAGCATGTTCTACGTACACATTGTTATTATAGATATAGTGCGATAAGGGTTTCCCATCAATACGTATTTTTTCTCTGAACTGCTCTACCCAATTATCCTGCGAGAAATGGGAAATAACTTTTGCAGTGAGTACAGGTATGGTGGTTTGGGATGAGGATATTTCTATGTTTTCTAACCTGCTCAGGTATAATTCCTGAATATCATGGCTCCTTTTTATAATTACTTCAATAAAATCATGAGGCGCTCCATAAGTATTGATTAGGTCTCTGGCAAAATTGTCATCTTCACGAAGCAGTTGGTCATCGTGCTCATAAATTGGAAGTAATTCTTTTGGCAACAGGTAGTATTTGGGAGTAATGTTTCCACCTAATTGTTTGTGGAGATAGCTGTTCAACGGCTGATTTTGTGAGTGGTATTGTTTGTTTTTTCCTCGCGAGCTGATGGTATATTCTTCATCGGGATTGGGCTGTAAAATGAAAGCACTTAGGAAGCTACTGCCAGATTGGATTTTGTCCAATATCTTGAGTTGAGTGAGTGAAACAGTAAAACTGTTTACCGTCCAATGGTCAATTATGTCAGCATTTTTTATGTGTAGCAATTCGGCAAACCCGATGCCGGCAAGCAGGGTTATATCAGTAAATTGGCAAACCTGTAAATCGGTACAGATCTGAATAAAATCGCTCAAATCAGCAAATTCAGATTCTGTAAGCCGAGACATTAACGGATTAAAATATACCTCCCCCATCGGATGGATTTGCCTGTCTTGGCAACGAATCCATGAGTAATCATTGGGTATAGAGGTTTCATTGGCATTTCGTGCTTTTGCAGTTTGATGCAGTTTGTTCAAATCGGTTATAACTTTTTCATAACATTGGGTGAAACGAGGCAACACCTGCACGTTCCAGTCTTGCAACAGGTTCTGCCATATTTCGTGGGGTTGCATTAGAAGGCTGTCTAACTCGGGTATATCTTCGGAGGCTTTGAGGCTGTAATTTTCCAGAATACCGCTTGGGGCAATACCGGCACTGTTTTTGATTAGTTTGGATAAAGGTCTTTTCTGTTCGGAACAATTTTCAAACAACACTAATTTTGTGCGCAAATGAGGCTTGGCTTCCTGTATGTACAATAAAGTTTTGAGGATTTGGTGCTTGCTATTTCGGGTAAAATTTTTGTCGGGTAAAGAAAGAATATCGCCCAAAAACCATTCATAGTATTTATCAAGTAATTGAAAAAGTTGGTGTAAATGAGTGGCGTGGAATAGCTCAGCACCGCCATGCACAATGCCAGCTTGGTCTAATACTAAAGCCAGCTTTACAAAAGGCGGGTACAGAAAAACGATAGTTTCGTGATTTAAAATTTCATCAGGTGTTAATATACTATTATCAGTACAACGAATAAAGGGAAGGTTTTGAATCTTGGGATATTCTTTAGCTTTTTTTTGTATTTCCTTTAACAAACTAACATATTCCTTATCAGACAGGGAAAGTAACCATTTTTCTAATCTATTGCGTTCGGCTTTGTTGAGTAATTTTAGTATAGAAATGCGTTTAACTTTCAAATGCTCTTCAACTAAATCATAGTAATCTTCCAATGAGGGGTCTAACCAATCCCAATCGGTAATTCCTAATTTTTTGGGTGATACTGTAAAAGGAGTATCATTTATACGCGTGTCGTCAGATTTGTCAGCATATCCTTTACTCGTGAGTAAGTTGCAGTTAAGTGTTTGTATCAGGTTTTCAAAAAAGAGTATGCGTATTTCGTTACCTTTCGGCAAATTAGACGTAACTGTTGCCAATAAGCATTTGGTAAAGGAAAGTAGTTCATCTCTTTGGTTGTTTTTGCGAAGATTTACAATGTATTCTTGAATACCTTTGCTGATTTCTAGTAGTGCTTTTTTGCTTTGAGGACGGTCTAACTGAATATCTTGACGTGCAGAATCAATTTCGTAGGCAGCCGAATGGATAATAAACTTTAGCCCGAAATTAGTTTTTGTAATAGGGAAGAATTGGTAAAAGTTGTAAAGTTGTTGTTGGTTGTTAAGTGGGTTGTTGAGGTATAAAAGGCGGGTGAGGCAATCTCGTCCATCTCTTTTTACAAAGGGCAGCCCGTTTGCTTCTAAAAAATCTGGCTTTTCAATCTGTTTGCCATTAATAAAAACTCGTTTTAAATTTTTCAAAAACGCCAAAGAAGAAGCAATACCGATTTGTAGGTTGCCCTCTTCTAAGAGTTGATTAAGTGATTTGGCATGGCCTTGACCTAAAGGTAGATATAATAAAGTGCCGTTCTGAAAACTAAAGCCGTTAAAATGTTTCCCTCGTTCATTCAAAAAAGTTACACAGTTTTGTAGTTCTTTCTTTGAAAACAACACAATATTGTTGCCAGCAATAGTACTTCTACTTTCTTCCAAAGTTGCCGGATAGTAAGTGAAAATAGTTTTGGTTAATAAGGGAGCATTGCTATTGCAATCTTCGGTAAAGCTTATTTTTTCGCCTCCCCAATTTTTAAATACTTCCCATTTGTTTAAATCGGACCATGAAAATAAAATGGGCGCTTTGTTTTCGTCAATAATGGCAATTTGTAACTCTTTTTCAGTTGTCTTTATTTCCTCTTTTTGTATTTTTTCCAAGGGTATTAAAAGGTCATACATCAGTTTTGAACCTTGGCCATACTTGCCTATACTTTCAGGGTCCTCGTATTTTTCGCTTTTGTTTTTGGCAAGAAAATTTAGCAGCTGCCCTTTGCGTTCTTTGCTACCAAAGGTATCGGTATAAAAAGGCCTGCCATTGTTGATAACTGCCATTTGGTCTTTATCAAAAACAAAATATATTCTATCGGCTTCTGAATCATCAGCATTTTGCAAAAATTCAAAGAAAATCTGTGCATTGGTTTTTATTGCAAAATTAGAAATTGTGCCCACTAATTGATCGACATTAGCCTCTACTCCGTATAGCTCTTTTAACCACTTATCTTCCGCAGATCCTAATTTATCCGGTAGATATGAGATATAAGATTTCAGATATTGTTCAATATTGCGTACTTTCATAAAAAAGTATATTTA
Source organism: Sphingobacteriales bacterium (assembly GCA_016700115.1). Lineage (NCBI taxonomy): Bacteria > Pseudomonadati > Bacteroidota > Sphingobacteriia > Sphingobacteriales > Sphingobacteriales bacterium. The sequence goes on from CP064999.1 coordinate 1,389,781, forward strand.
TTAGAATAATTACTTTTTGCGCAGAAGGATTCGAAACTCTACTCGCTTCGATTTGACTGTATCTGGCTTTGATTGTGTTAAGTTACCTTTACTGTCTAACATACGTGAAAAAGAATATCCACAGGATATAGAATTCATCTTAATAAATTGCACAAAACTTTTACTAAAATTACCATCATTTTCTAACTTATTTATTATATATTTCTGCACCTCCAAAGCTCGATTACTAGATAGATTTAGGTTAAAAAGATAACTACCAACTTGGTTTGTATGACCCTCTATTCGTACTTCGCTGATTTCAAATTTAGCATCTTTTTGTTTGCTTTCTTTATAAAATTTTTGTAACTCGCCATAAAAGATTGGAATAAACACATCTATAGCTTTTAATATTTTGGGTTGGGGATTGGCATCACCGTCTAAAAACAAAGCACTTTTTACATTATCAGTGGCAAAACGTATGGTAGCATTGTCGGCTACGCTGACCATACTTCGAATGCTTGATGATTCTAACTTGTTTTTAAATACAGTTGCCAATTCGTGATATTTCGCTTGTTCCAATTCCGTGTCTCGCTGAAACAGGGCTAAAGACACGACAATGAATATGACCATAAACCCCGAAAACAAATCGGCAAAACTTATCCAAACATTGTGTTCATCGGGTTGGTTGCGGGTAAACATGTTGTAGTAGGGTTTTTATCATTGGTGGTTGGCAGATTGTTGAAGGGTGTGTAACAGACGGTCTATTTTATCGGTCATATTGGCAATGGCATTTGTGCGGTCTTGCATTTGCTTCATTTCATCTTCCTGCAATCTCCAATTATCATACAACTGACGGGTATTTTCAAGCAATTCTTCTAATAAGGTAAATTGCTTTTGTAGCTGTTCTGTTATTGCTGAATTGCTATGACTAGCATTGCTATATTGGTCAACAGCATCTTTAAATTTTTGACTGCTTTCTTCTAATGCTGTTTGGGCACGTTGTTGTAATTCCGCTATTTTTTCAAATGTTTTACTCAGATTTTCTGTATTGTTTTTCAGGATTTCCCCTATTTTTTCCTGAATATTAGCATCTATAATGCCTAATGTATTTTCTAAATTGGTGTAGCTATTTTTTAAATTGTTTATTTGGTTTTCAGAAGTAGTTTTAAATTCTGTAGCTATCTTTTCTTGGAGTTCCAGTGCTGCAATAGTATTATCTTTAATGCTGTCTCCAAATGTTTTGACAACTGCTTCTACCAGTTCTTTAGATTTTGTTAATTCTTCTGTCATATACACTCTCAAAGTAGTTGTTAGCTTTACAAACTCATCATTTATTGTCTTAGCTTGCTCTTTGGTTAGACTTAGAGTTTGATCACCCATAATTTTAATATATGCTTCAAGACTTACTTTCAAATCATTAATCATTTCTCCCAATTGCTCCCGCATATATTCTCCGGCAGTAGTCATTACCCCTAATAGGTCTTTTAATTTTTGCAGTTGTTCGAAAGTTGTTTCCTTTATTGTATGACGAACAGACATTAACGCTTCATTTACATCATGACTAAAGTTGCGTAATAATCCATTGTCGGAAATTAATCTTTCTTTGACATCATGTATTAGCTCATTATTATTTTCTTGTAATTCTACCATATCCCACAAAAGTTGTTGTGGATTTTTTTTCATATACTCTTCATTCAATTCTATCTGCTCTTCCAAAGTAATCCGGTATTTAATTATGGAACTCCAAATAATACTCGCCAAAATGCCTATAAGAGAAAATAAAAATTTGTTTGACAATTGACGTACAATTTCCGATAGATCTCCGCCGAGTTTAAAATCTTTCAGTACCCACCATAAGACCCCGAATGAAAAGAACACGCCTGTTGAAGTACAAAAAGTGGGAATATAACTAACAAGAGTACTCCTTATCGAATGCCTTTTGAAGACTAAATAATAAGGTACAGCAAAACATATAATTATAACAATAGGAGACAAAAACAAAGTGATTAAATCCATGCCAAAAATTTAATTTAGTTGTATCTATCAACTTTAAGTTAAAAAAATCTCACAAGATAACAAAAAGTACTTAACTTTATTTTGTTACTATAAAAATAAAATGGCACAAGCCTCAATACTTAAGTATGCACAATTTAGAAAAACTAAACATAAAGCAATTTTTGATTAAATTAACCTGAATTATGATTAAGTGTAAAATGGTATTAGTGTTTTGTTTTTATTGTAAATTGAAGTGATTTTTAGATTTTCCTTAGGAAGTGTTAAAATCACCTACTGACATTGAACTATTGTTCCTCTGCATCAAACCATCTAACCTCTGCAATGAACCATCGCACCCTTGCATTGAACCAAATCGCCCCTGAATTGAACCGTTGCATCCCTGCAATGAACCATTGCATCCCTGCAATGAACCGTTGTGCCTCGGCATTGAACCATTGCGACTATGTTTAGAGACGTTGTGCCCTTGCATTGAACCATATCGCCCCTGCAAAGAACTATTGCGCCTCTGCATTGACTGATTGCACCTCTGCAATGAACCAATGTACCCCTGCAATAAACCATTGCACCCCTTGTTTTTTGCCCCGAACAGCGTTTAAATGGGGTAATCAGGCAACTTTTTGTTCATCACGTTCGCAAGTTAAAGGCGGGCAAACAGACGGTAACCAAAAATCCGGTTAATGCAAATTACCCTGTTATACCTAACCCTAAACAACACAAAATACCCGGATAAATACTTTTTGGAAATAACAACACTTCCAATTCAGATATATGGCAGGTCGGTCATTGGCTTCATATTGCCGACAACCAACAGTCTGTTTGTTCTTAAAACCTGACCTGAATAGCTCGCCTTCTTGCCTGATAGCAGCAGAAAAAGTAAACCGCCGGGTAATTTTACAAAACCGGCAGTTTCAAAAAATTTATCCGGCATTGTAATCCTGCCGTTTGTTTTTTTGCGATGAGTGTGGGTACAGGGGATATTTCCCACCCGTTAATTTAAAACTATTCCCCTTCTTTATCAAAATTGTACAAACCTTCACCGTCCGAAAATTCTTCGGAGTTTTTGGGAGTAACCTCTTTTTGTTCCTCAAACAACTCCATATCACTTTCCTCGATAGGGCTGTAAAAATGATGATGGTTATCGGAAACGCTGTGATGGGCAGGGGTTCCGTCAGAAGGGGGTGTTTCCGATTCGGAATTTTCGGAAATATCCTGAGTTTCTGTTTTGTCTTCAACGGTAGTTGTTTCTTCAGATACCTGTTCGGCATTATCTCCGGCAATGGTTTCTTCGTTGCCCGATTCCTGAGTTGTTGCTATGTCAGGGGCAGGCATGCTGTTCGCGTTTTCCTCATTTTCAAAGTCTTCAAGCACCGGCACAACCGGATTTTCTGACGAAGAAACGGCTTCTTTGCTCTCGTCTTTGTTTTGCTTTACCGGCTTTTTGTTTTTTTGGTGATGTTTGTTGCCTTCGGGTTGTTTTACCGGTTCCGGCTTTTCTTTTTCTTTTGGTTGGACTTTCTCCAATTTTTTCTGTTCCTGCTGCAATTGTCTGTTCAGGTCGTTCAACACCTCCTGCATTTCTTTCAGTTTAGCTTCATTCGCCTCTAATTGGGTGGTAATCATTTTAATTTTGGCTTCCCGAAGTTGCGCTTCTAATTTGCCATCGGTAGTTTTGAGGCGGTTATGCTGAAACTGTAGGTCGTTTCTGTCGTCTCTGATTGTTTTTTCGCTTCTCGCAATAATATCTTTCACCCCTCTAATCCGGTGTTCAATCCGGCGGAGGTTGCCTTTTTGCCTTTCTTCTTTCACTAAGGTAAAGGCATCATTAAACAGCACCCTCAGTTGTTCGCGTAAAGCTCCGGCAAGTCTTAGCCGGTTGGATTCATCCTGCAATCCCTTTAGTTTATCAAAAATGACATTCAGGTTTTGGTTCGGTGAAACAGATTCCATGATTTTCTGAATCCGGGCTTGTATGGTTTCGACGGCTTGTCTGGCCTCGTGGTTGGCTTCTTTGCGCAGGGATTTCAATATATCAAACGCCTCGTTTATCTTGTCGCGCAACCACCCTGTATGTTCGCGGGTCAGGTCTTTTTCCTGAAAATAGTTGTTCACCTTGTCCCAAAAGGCTTTGGTGAGTTGCCACATTTCGTTGTCGTATTCGGTCAGAGATTTTACCTGTTCTACAAGCCCGTCAATTTCCTTGGTCAGTTTCTGGGATAATTTGTTCGACAAAACCCTTACCCGCCATTGGGTTTCGGCAAGTTTGACCAAATCGGTGTTCCGGGTTTTAACCTCGTCCGGCAGCAGGTTTTCTTCCATCACCGAGCGTTCGATATAGGTGTGGTTTTCGGGCAGTTGTGTCAAATCAATCTGATCCGTGTTTTCCAATGCCTTTTTCTCAAACTCGTCTGTGATGGTTTCTTTGGGAAGTGTCCATACATCTATAATATCATCGGCAAGCCGAAGACGGACAATCACCAAACATTCTGCATCATTTTCGTTTGCGCCCCAAAAGGCTATTTTATCCTTAATCATTTGAAAAAAGTTAGGTCTGTAAAATCGTTTTTGCCGGATATTCAGACTATAAATTTAAAAAACTGATCGCATGGTTTCAAGGTTAATCCGGCAGGTTGTAAGATTTGTGCATGTTTGTTGAAAAAACTTACCCCTTAAAGGTTTGCAAAGATAGCAGATAATTGTTGAACCGAGTTACAAAACAGCCTGTAAAATGGGGTTTTAGCATTTTTCGTAGATAACGGCGGCACCCTGGCCCACCCCGATACACATAGTCGCCAAACCATATCGGGCATTTGGCCGCCTTTGAAGTTCATGCAATAGGGTTGCACTAATCCTGGCTCCCGAACATCCGAGGGGATGCCCCAGGGCGATTGCTCCGCCATTCACATTGACAAGGCCGGGGTTCAGATTCAGGTCGCGCATACAGGCAATGGCTTGCGCTGCGAATGCCTCGTTCAGTTCTATCAGGTCAATATCAGATATGGTTAGCCCGGCTCGTTGAAGGGCTTTGTTGGTTGCCGGAACCGGCCCTATGCCCATATATTGGGGATGTACTCCTGCCACAGCCATGCTGACAACCCTTGCTAAGGGGGTCAATTGATGTTGTTTGACCATCGCTTCATTCACAATGAGCAACGCAGCAGCACCGTCGTTAATGCCCGATGAGTTGCCTGCCGTTACCGTTCCGTCTTTGATAAAAGCAGGAGGGAGTTTTGCCAGCTTTTCGGCAGATGTTTGGCGGGGATGTTCATCGGTGGCGATATATGAAGGGGGAACTTTCTTGTTTAGCTGTACTTCCACGGGCACTATTTCGGAGGTAAACTTCCCTTCGGCAAAAGCTTTCCAGTATTTTTCCTGAGAAGCTAAGGCAAATTCGTCTTGTTCCAATCTGCTGATGTTCCATGCCTTGGCCACATTTTCGGCGGTTTCGCCCATTGTATAAGGATGGTACAATCTCGAAAGTTCGGGGTTTATAAACCTCCATCCCATCGTGGTGTCGTAAATATGGGCTTGCCTGCTAAAAGGAGTATCGGACTTTGGCATCACAAAAGGCGCGCGGCTCATGCTTTCCGAGCCTCCTGCAATAAAGGCCAACCCTTCTCCCAATTTGGCTGCTCTTGTTGCATCCATAATTGCCTGCAATCCCGAAGCGCAAAGACGGTTGACCGTAACACCGCCGGTTTCTATGGGCAAACCGGCCAAAAGCAGCGCCATTCTGGCCACATTGCGGTTATCTTCGCCCGCCTGATTGGCCGCACCCAAAATCACATCTTCAATATCTGCCGGTCGTATAGCGGGGTTTCGCTGCAACAGAGCTTTTATCACAGTTGCCGCCAAATCGTCAGGGCGAACACTGCTGAGTACTCCTCCATAACTTCCAATCGGAGTGCGCACTGCATCAATCACATAGGCATCGAACATGGTAAAAGTCCGGTTTGATGGAAATATGTGGCCAAGATACACTGTTTTAGGCATTCAGGGGATATGAAGTTTACAGATGGCGGCAAAATGTCATTCTGTTTTTAGCTGTTTTGAGAAAGAACTGAAGGCAAAACTTCAAGATAACAAACCGTTTTTAGTCTGGCAACAACAACCTGCAAGTCTGCCATACATCGGATTTTTGCACTTTTTACAAGGATTTGAACACTGCCATATAGACTGAAAAAACATGCTTGCTCAATATGAATGGCCTGTATAAGTAAAAACCATCACTCTTTATTGTTGAAATTCTAAAATGTGATAAGTTGGAACAGGGGTGGGAAAGAAAAATAAAGTCAGTCCAAAGGCTTACTTTTTATTATTGTTTGTCAGATTATATCCGTACATTTGCCCTCGTTTAGTCAAAGCATAACTTTACTATCATGGGCAAAAAGTCATTACAGATACAGCAACTTAACAGTAAAATGCGGGCTTATGCAAGCCTGCAAAAGGTAGCCCCACCGCCTACAGGGTGGATAAAAGCTATCCGTACTGCACTTGGAATGAGTATGCAGCAGTTGGGCAACCGCCTTTCCATTACCAAACAAAGTGTGCAGGATGTTGAACGCAGAGAAAAAAACGGCTCCATTACCATCAAATCCCTTCGGGAAGCGGCTAAGGCTTTGGATATGCAGTTGGTATATGGTTTTGTTCCGGTTGATGGCAGTTTGGAAGAACTGATAGACCGCAAGGCAAAAGAACTGGCAATACAAATTGTTTTGCGTACCAGCAACACTATGAAACTGGAAGACCAGGAAAATACAAAGCAACGCATTGAAAAAGCAATTCGGGAAATGGCAACAACCCTTAAAAACGAAATGCCTAAAACTTTATGGGATTAGATTTAGAGTACATATACGGGCAAACACCGTTGGATGAAGACGAAAAAGAAGGGTTGCTAATCCCCACCATTGCTACACGCGGCGAGTTGGACGAGTTTGAACAGCAAAATATTGAACAAGCAGTATTGTGGTCACTCAATCGTTCTTTCAAAGCAGAAAATGTGTTCACCGAAGAATTTTTGGAAGCAGTGCATAAGCGTATGTTTGGCAACTTATGGGCATGGGCAGGCGAGTTTCGCAAAACGAATAAAAATATTGGAGTTGACAAATGGCAAATTCCTGCTGCGCTATGGACATTGCTTGATGATGTAAAGTTTTGGTATGCCAACGGAATTTACAGTCCCGATGAAATTACCATACGCTTTAAGCACCGTTTGGTAAGCATACATTGTTTTCCTAACGGCAACGGCAGGCATAGCCGCCTGATGGCTGATATTGTGATTGAGAAGATTTACAAACAGCCGCATTATACATGGGGTGCCGGCAATTTGGTTAAGCAGGGCGACCAACGCAGCAATTACCTCAGTGCCATTAAAGCAGCCGACAGCGGAGACATTAAACCATTGATAAATTTTGCAAGGTCTTAACTAAAATTCAATTCCATCGGGTTTAGCTCTAAGGAACGCAGTATCACATTTTCGATCAATGCCTTGGCTGAAGTTGTTTTTTTGTCCATGTTTTTGTCTTCTTTTTTTAATAGGCTCTCCTTTTCTACCCCGGTTAACATCCGCCAACATAACCTCTGTATTTGATTTTCCATAAAAAGTTTTGTTTGATATTCCTCTTTTTTCACGCTACTTTATGCTTGGATGAATGGGTTACCTCCCGGCATACAGGTATCTATGGCGGTTGGCATTTCCGGGCGGGTTTGATCGGTATGAGAGTACAGGGAAGATTTTGGTAAATGAAAAGTGAAAAACTAAAAGTGAAAAGTGAAAAACCTGAAGGGTTGAATATGAATAGCCATTGTTAACTGTCAATGGTTAATTGTCAATTGTCATTTGCAAAAAACCCTGAAGGGGTTAAATTTGATTAGCCGTATGTGAAACCTACGGGAATATGTGAAAAGTGAAAAGTGAAAAACCTGAAGGGTTGAATATGAATAGCCATTGTTAATTGTCAATGGTTAATTGTCAATTGTCATTTGCAAAAAACCCTGAAGGGGTTAAATTTGATTAGCCGTATGTGAAACCTACGGGAATATGTGAAAAGTGAAAAACCTGAAGGGTTGAATATGAATAGCCATTGTCAATGGTCATTTGCAAAAAACCTTGGGGGAATGTTCAAAAAAGTGTGTCAACACAAATTACAGAAATAAAAATTTTAATTATGAAAAAGGACAAGAGAGAAAGTAGATCAGCTTCCCCATTGGAAGACTTTGATTATCCGTCATTTGAAAAGAAGCGATAAAACGCCTCACGTCTGGGGATCGGTTATTAGGCAAAGAAGGCGTATTAACGGGTATGGTACAGCGTTTGGTGAATGCAGCTTTATCAGGCGAGATAGACAACCACATCAAGACCGACCGTTCGCAGGGTGTTAGCAATCGCAGGAACGGCTATACTTCGAAGACCTTAAACACGGAGTTAGGGGCAGTGCAGATTTCGCCTCCTCGGGACAGGCGTGGCGAGTTCAGTCCGATTATTGTAGGGAAATGGGAGCGTGAGTTGGGTACAGGCTTAGAGCAACAGGTTCTGATGATGTATGCTTATGGGAACAGTTATCGGGATATTCAGCTGCAACTTATGGAGCTATACGGTGTAGAGTTTGGGGTATCGTGGATAACAGAGATAACAGACCAGGTACATGTGGAGGTGTCATCGTGGCAGCAGCGCGCCTTATTACCCTTTTATGTGGTGGTCTATTTAGACGGCATTTATTACACAAGTCGGGAAAGTGGTCGGTCAGCTAAGAGAGCTGTTTATTCGGTCTATGGAATAGACGCAGAGGGAAATCGATGTATTGGGCATTTACGTTCGCAATACAGAGGGGGCTTCTGAGTGGGGTCTGATTCTGGAAGACTTAAAAAACGAGGTGTTGAAGATGTGCTATTCTTTTGTATAGACGGGCTTAGCGGTTTAGATGAGGCCATACTTTCGGTTTTTCCTCAATCCTTCGTCCAACGCTGTATTGTCCATATGCTCCGCAGCAGCACTAAATTTGTTGCCAGAAAAGATATTAAGCAAGTCAGTGCAGACCTTAAAAAGATATACAATGCTGCCGGCGAACCCGAAGCGAGAGCAGCCTTAGCAGGTTTTGAGCAAACCTGGGGAAAGAAATATCCCGGTATCGCAAGGGCTTGGGAACAAGAATGGGCAAATTTAATGGTGTTTATGGATTTCGGAGCAAATATCCGCCGAATGATTTATACGACTAATCCTGTGGAAGGTTTGCACCGGCAAATACGCAAAGTAACGAAAAGCAAAGGTTCATGGGTAAACGACAAGGCTTTAGTCAAACAAATTTATCTCATCCTGATATATGGGAGAGGCGGGTGGAAAACTAAAGTTACAAATTGGACCTCAGTATCACACGAATTGCGTACCCGCTTCGAAGACCGTTTTACAAAGCATGTGGATGTTTAACTAACCGATGAGTAGGAAGTAAAGGAATTGAAAACAGCGTTGTTTCCCACATTCCAACAGCCTTTACTACTCAAAAAAAAGAAGGGTTTGAGTAGTAGGCTATTGAAATGTGGAAAACTATATAACTAAAGTACTCTTAAATTTAACATGTTAAATCCACTCTTGATTTTCAAAAATAATCGCTTTTGACACACTTTTTCGAACATTCCCAGTTTATTGCGATAAAACCTACTATTTGGAGGTGGGTTCGGGTTAAAAACTTGCAGAGCGAATAAAAGGAACAGGTAAAACCGGAAACGTAAAATTTCAAGGATATGAAATTTATCATGAGTACCAATATTGCAGTTCAGACAACCCAACCAAACGAAGCGGTTGAGTTTTATACCAATGTACTTGGTTTTAAAAACAGAACAGACGAGCCGGATTTTTTCGGAATAGATGCAAACTCTTTGCGGATGTTTATCCAAAAAGACGAACAGGTTTCGGGTTTGGTCATGGAGTTGTTTGTGGAAGATTTGGAACAAGCAAAGGAATATTTGCTGAATAATGGCTGTAAAATCATACGTTGGGAAGGGATTGGCAGGGATTGTTATGTGGAAGACCCTTTTGGGTTGAGGTTTAATATTTGGCAGATTAGAAATCAAGGGTAAACATTGCCTGTATTTTTGTTCAGCATCATGCTGTTCTGTAATTGGTTCATTGCTCACTTTCTTTTCTTAATTTTCTCTATCATTTGTTTGACCTCCGAAACCGGCAGATTTACAATCTTTGATATAAATTCGGGCGACATGTTTTCTTCAAGACATCTTTCTACCACTCCTTCCTTTTCTTCTAACTTACCCTCTGTCTTGCCCTTCTTTTCTGCTGCTATCAATCTCCCCCGTTCATCCTGTTCGGCAATCGAAGCGTTGTCATACGCTATCAGTTCCTCTTTCTTCCAACTATGTTTATCCGCATCTTTATACGCTTCTACCAGACCTTCGTCATCTGTATTCTCCGGAATAACCTCCAGTTTCTCTGCATTCTTGATAAAAAATATCCACTTATCTGTCAGTGTTTCCATTTCATCTGCCTTTTTATCAAATTTCCTCAACTCGATAAACGTGAACTGAATATCTTTCAATTTGTGTTCATAGGTCTTTTCGTTCAAAATTAAATGGTTGGACAAATATTCGGCACTTTCAAAAAAATCAAAGTCCAATATCCCTATAAAATAGGTCGGTTTCAACAGTGGATATTGTTCACCTCGGTCAATTTGCGTCGAATAGTCTTTGGATGCGTAGTATTGTACCCTTTTGTCGAACCCGTCAACATCAGCCATTTGCATCTCAATCACAAACTGTCTCACTTTTTTATCTTTTGCCCTTATAGCTATGACGGATGCATTTTCTCCTGCTACCCTCGGCAAAAGATACGGGTTGATGATCGTTACCTCTTCTATTCTTTGGTCGCCTTCCAATTTCAGAACGGCATTTAGAAACGAAATCAGAATGTTGGTCTTTTTCTCGTTGCCGAACATCTTTCTGAAGGCTATATCATTTTTGACATCTACAAATTTCATCCTGCATTTTTAGTTTGAACCCAAATTTGCTGAGTTTTTCCTTTGATTGTTGTCTGATTTTTTCATTTGTTTTTTTTGGGGTGCAAGTTGGCAGAAGCATGTAGTCCATAAGGAGTCTTTTCTTAAAGCTATGCCAATTCAATATTCACCTTACCGCATTTCCGAAACGCCTATGATGCCTGCATTTTGACGGAACAGGGTAAAATCCTGAAGATTGATGTTCCCATCTAAATTACAATCGGCCGGGTCATAAACAGGAGGGGTTGTACTGACCTGAACCGCATACTGGTCGTAGTCGTGAACGTTGATGATGGCGTTGGCATTGATATCGGCTGCAAATAAAGCATAATCGGAATTGCCCATAAAAACAAGTTGGGAACTGCCCATTTTTACCTGTGCGGGGTTGGTGAAATCGTGGGGCACAAGATTGGGCAGGTTGACCGGATTGGCACTCATAACCGGCAGATGATTGCGGGTTCGGACAGAAATATAATAAGGGGCGTTTTGGGTCAGGGTATAAAATACGACTCCATCGGGTTCGTTGTCCAAATCGGCGATCGTTCCGTTTTGGAGCAGCCATGCGGCGCGGCGCTCTATGACCTGATAGGGGTTGGAAGGATTCCGCACTTCCAGCAAAACCCAATCGGTGGTGTTGGCGGGGATTTCGCTTGCAGAAATGACACTCTCTTCGCCGGCATAGTTCCAGGGCGGGCGGTTAAAAGGTTGTTGCAAAGGCAACAGATTGTTGGTGCGAAGGGTGTTGTGCATTTGGCCTTCGGTAATATAGGCTCCCTGAAGCAACACCTGAGCCTGCACCCTGACAGGAGGAATATGGACAGGGCAAACGGTCAGTTCACCGGCCAAAAAACGGGTTTTTGCCGGATTGGTTCCACTGTTGAGGGCGTTGGGATACCCAATTGTAGGCCAGGTACCGGCAATGTTCCAATATTCAGGAGCCTGAGTCAGGTAATAAGAAATATCATTCACCGTTCCGGTGCCCGAAGGGGTTGCCGTTCCTTTGATGTTGTTGCCGTGTTGAATATGATTGCTGCCGGTGATGGTATAAAAACCCTGAAGAAGGGCGGTGCTTGTTACTTCGTTGCCCACAAAATGCTGCATATTCGAGCCTGATGAGGACATATAAATCCCATAGGTGGTAAACCGGTTTCTAAACATGGTATTGTATGGGCCGGATGGACCCCAATAATCGTCAATCCAAAACAGTTCACAAATATTACCTTCAAACAAATTGGCAAAAGCATAATGGCCATGCAAAGAAATATCGGCGGCAAAATTGTTGGGGAACTCGCTTCTGTACCCGTCAAAGGCATAGTTGTAGGCTAACACATTTCCGTTTGCCCCCTGTTTGATGGACATGGCATGGCGCAAATGTTCAAACACGTTGTTTTCAATCAGACATTGCCCGCTATGATGGTTGAGCATCACCCCATAACCCCGGGTTCCGCTGCCGTCGTAGGTAAAGGCATGGTGAAAATAAGACCCCGATACTTCGATATCGGTACTTGCGGTGATAGAAATATGAGCGCCTACACTTTTGTTGCTATGTACCCCTTTTACCCAGCAATTTGCCGAAAAATTAAAACTGATATTGTATCCGGCACCGGTTCCGCTGTCGGCAACCCGCTCTAAGTACAAACATTCAATCCCGATATTGGAAGCAGGAGTGATCGGTCTGATTCGGGGAGCAAATCCGGCATCATAATCTATCCTCAGCGCATACGCCAAATTCAATACATTCCCTTCTATTCCCGAAATTCTGACGATTTGACCTTTTGAGTTGTCCGCCCATGATGCCGGTGCTGTATCCCATGCCGGATTGTTGTCCTGAACCAGTTCGGCATAGCCTCCAACAGTAAAAGAAGCCGCGTTTTCGACAGTAATTGCAACAGAGCCTTTGGTATAGCCCGAAGAAATGGCCACAAAACTGCCGGAAGCCGAACCGCCAATGTTGATTCCATTGACCCCTGAACTGGACTGGTCAAATAAAAGCCTCGAAGTTTGCGCACTTTCACCCCGCAACACCACACCGGAGGGCAAAGAAATGGTTGACAATAAACGGTAATTTCCTGCCGGAAAATAAACCACCCCCGGCGCACCGGACAAAGAAGCGATGGCAGCGGCAATGGCAGGAGAATCGTTGGTTGTTCCGTTTCCGGTTGCGCCGAGTTCAATCACATTGACTATGGTTTGCGGATTGGGCAACATAAAATCAAGCCCTGATATGGTCCAGTCCACCTGCCTGTTGATGGGTATGATTTGAGCAAAAACCTGAAATCCCGATAACAAAACAAGCAGTATGGATAACTTTTTCATAATGAGTTCGTTTTAATACTAAAATTCCGGAACAATTTTAAGCCAATTATCCGAAATACTAAACAATTATATTTGTCTGTTTTAACAAATCGCTTTACTTTTACGTACCGGATTAAACTATTATCCAAAAAATACTATCTACTTACCTTGTCTTTATCACTTCTCTCATCCTAAACCTTTTGTATTTTCTCATGAATCCATCTGTTTCGTTTCGCTCCCTTGTTTTATTGTTAATCGTCAGCAGTTTTGCCCTTGCATTTACAGTTTTGCCCCAAAACGACTGGGAAATTGCCAAAGAACAAAACGGGATAAAAGTGTTTACCCGAAAAAACAGCGGCGAAATGAAAGAATACAGAGGAGAAACCACCATTTCAGCCTCTGTAAATGATGTGTTTACCCTGCTCAGCAATTTTGAAAACTACGCTTCCTGGATGCCGAGTTGTATTGAAAACAAAGTGCTCAAACGCATTTCAGACACCGAATTATACCAGTACAACGTTACTGATGCCCCTTGGCCGGTAAATGACAGGGACAGTGTGATTAAAACAAAAATTACCAAACAAACAACGGGGGTCATTTTGATAGAATTAGCCGCAGCTCCCGACTATATACCGGCTAAAAGCGGAAGGGTACGGGTTCCAAGTTTTAAGGGTTATTGGAAACTGACCCCCAAAGATGCCAAAAGCACCCAAATAGTTTACGAAGGCAAACCCAGTGCCGGAGGAAGTATTCCCGCATGGTTGGCCAATTCTTCGGTCATTGACGTTCCGTTTAACACCCTGGCTAAAATGAAATCGCTTTTAAACGGAAAAAATTAAAAGCCCGTCTGCCGTGATTGTTGAAAACGAACCGGTTAGAACAAATCTGACATACAAAATCAAATATTATGCGAACATCTTTTATTACAACCGGCGAAAAAAGATTAAACCACCGTCTTCCTGCCATGCGGTTATGGCAAAAAGCAAAACGCTACGGGATATGGAATCCCAACGACCTCGTTTTTGATCAGGACGCAGAAGACTGGAAACATTTGGATGACCTTGAAAAAGATGTGGTGTTGAGGTTGACAACCCTGTTTCAGGCAGGTGAAGAAGCTGTTACGCTCGATTTGTTACCCCTTATCATGGTCATTGCAAAAGAAGGAAGGTTGGAAGAGGAAATGTTTCTGACCTCGTTTTTGTGGGAAGAAGCCAAACATGTAGATGGGTTTAACCGCTTTTTTTCCAAAGTTTGTCCCGATGCCGGAGATTTAAGCCGTTATTATACACCGAGTTATCATACCATTTTTTCGCAGGAATTGCCGCAGGTGATGAGTGCTTTGCAATATGACAGCTCCCCCATTGCTCAGGCCAGGGCTTCTGTTACCTACAACATGATTGTCGAAGGGGTTTTAGCCGAAACAGGTTACCATGCCTACTATTCGGTATTGAAAAACATGAATATTTTTCCGGGGATGCTCGATTTTGTCGGAAAACTGAAACAAGATGAATCCCGTCATATTGCCTACGGGGTTTTTCTGCTTTCAAGACTGACGGCCGAACATGGCGAAACGGTATGGAAAGCCATCGAAGACCGCATGAACGAACTGCTCGAACCGGCCATTGGAGTAATTATGGAAGGCATCGGCGTTTATGAAGTATTGCCTTTTGGCTTAAAATTGGAAATGTTTTTAGACTATGCCATGGATCAGTTCCAAAAACGAATGGATCGGATCGAAAAAGCAAAATCACAAACGCTGGAAGAGATTTGTAACATCTCCATTTCGGAACTTTAGGTCAACATTCTCCCATACAGGAGCTATTATATCAATGCCTGTTCCAAAATTTCAGACAGTGCGTTTTGGGTGATGTTCATTGTCAGTTTTCCTTTTTGAGCCGCCGAAATACGTCCGGTTTGTTCAGAAATAACCACCACAAAAGCGTCAATTTTTTCGGTAATGCCCGTAGCGGCGCGATGTCTCATACCGACTCGTGTGGGCAAATCGGGATTTTCAGAAACCGGCAACACACATCCGGCGGCCAAAATTCTGTTTTCGGCAATCACCATCGCCCCATCGTGAAGGGGGCTGCCTTTGTCAAATATGCTTTCAATCAGTTTACTGCTGATTTCCCCGTTAATGGTTACCCCGGTGTCGGAAAAGAAATTTTTCTCTGAAGCATCGGTAAATACCAACAGCCCCCCTGTTTTGGTGTTCGACATATTGTTGATTGCCCGCATCACCTCTTCTTTTAGCTCTTGTTTTTGAGTTGGGGCATCACGGTTTAAAAACCATAGCCAAACTTTGTTTTTTCCGATTCCACTGCCCCGACCAAGGTAAAACAAGAACCGGCGGATTTCCTGTTGAAACAAAATGACCAACAAAATAAAACCGGCTTCGACAAACTGCCCCAAAATATTGGTCAGCATTTTCATTTCCAGCAAACCTACGATTGCCGACATCAGGTAAATCAATAAGACCCCAATCAGAATATTGAATGCCAAAGTGCCCCTGAGCAGTTTGTACAGCCGGAAGATGAGCAAGCCCACCAACACAATGTCAATCAAATCCCAGATATGGAATTCCAAAAAACCGATGCCCGGATTAGTTTGCAAGCAAAATCAACTTTAGATGAATAAATGAACCTTGATAAGGTAACAATGTTGTATAAAACACAAAGAAAAAAACCACATCATTCCTGTTCAGCTAAAAAAACAGCGCAAAACCAACTCTCTAAACAATTAGCCGCCGTTTGGCAAACCGCCGCTAAAATACTAATTTTGAGCCATCCTATTCATTATTTTACCACATCCCGCAATATGAGTCCTCAAAAAGTAATAATTAAAGTTGATACAATGACCTGCAAGCACTGTACCAACTATGTCAGCAATAGCATAAATACGTTAAACGGAATCCTAAAAACCGAAACCGATATCCCTTCAAGTACCGCTACGGTAGAGTTTGATGCCGATATTGTCAGTAAAGAATCCATCATCAGTGCCATTAATGAAACGCATTACAAAGCGGTGGAACTGGTATGATTTGTCCATAGTTTTTGTCTGACTATTAAATCCCAAATCTTCTATCGGTTTTTAAGGTCGGTTTTCGCAAAATCCGGAATATACTCAAGAATAACTCCACAAGATTAGAACACTCCTACTTCTTTAACATGAAAAAAATCACCTTTAATGCGGTATATGTACTACACGAACAATACAGCGCATTTGATCAGGAAGAGATAACCCTGTTCAGATTAGCACAACAAGCCTGTTTTCAGGCCTATGCTCCCTACTCAAAATTTCAGGTAGGCGCTGCCGTTTTGCTGGAGAACGGGGTGATGATTTCGGGCAATAATCAGGAAAATGCAGCCTATCCCAGCGGTTTATGCGCCGAGCGGGTGGCTTTGTTTTATGCTTCGGCAACCCATCCCGAAGTGCCGGTTAAAGCCCTTGCAGTTACGGTAAATTATTCCCATACCGATTTTGATCAGGTGGTTGCACCTTGCGGAGCCTGCCGGCAGGTAGCTGCTGAATATGAGCAAAAAACAGGGCAAAACATCAAGGTTTACCTGTTGGGTAAACACGAAAAAGTGTTGGTTATTCCTTCCGTAAAAACCCTCCTCCCCTTGTTGTTCAGCGGAGATGTGCTGAGCAAATTCGGCACATTAGAATAATTGCCCCCTTTACCAAAATCCAATCAACCGGCTTTGACCGGTTTGTTTTATTTAAACCTTTCCGTTTTCCACAGGCTGTACCGAAAGAATAAAACTCAAATATCTTTCTGCGGTTTTCCCGTCTATTTTATAGGCGCGATTGGCGATAAACTGCTCCTGTTTTTCAGGATCTATTTTACGGCGCTGATGTATTACATCACCCAAAAGCGCGGTCAGCTCCCCGCCATTATGAAACCCCAAGCCCACTCCTTCTTTGATATATCCGGCAGCATCGTTGTGATGATAGTCGGCCACTAAAAGCGGTTTTTTGAAATAAACCGCTTCGGCACCTGCCGTGCTGTGATAGGTAATGACAATATCGGCCACAGCCAAAAGCAGATAAAGTTCCTGTGTGAGCAGCAACAAGGGTTGGTGTCCGGTTTGTTGGGCAATCTGATAAAAAAAGCGATGATCGGTTTCCAAAGGGTGGGGTTTGATGGCAAACTGAAAATCGGGATAATGTTGTTTGAGGAGTAAAAAATCGGTGGCAAGTGTTTGGCGCAAAGGCTGTTCAGTGCCTACCAAAGGTTGGGAAAGGTAAAGAATTAAAGGGCGGTCATCCTCTAATTGAGGATGTATCCTGCTTTTTTTTGCTGTTTGCGCAAGCGAAGCAATGGCATCGGTTCTCAATTGACCAAGGCATACGGAGTTTTCGGAATGATAGTCCGGGTTGATATTCCTGACTTGTCGAAGATATTCTTCACCCCAAAAAATGGTATGATGCGGAAGATGTTGATAGCCCCTGTCGGACGGATGATGGCATTGGTAAAAAACCGAAAGCGTGCCGTGTTGTATGCCAATAGTTGTTGCACCGTTTTTTTTTACCTCGTTCATAATGGGTTTGTTGTTAACGGCATGTTCGTTTGGTGAGCAAATCGCACTAACCTTTGCAAGACGGGCAAACAAACGGGCTGCTCTGTGCCGGAAAACCCCCTGCAATATTAGCGGATAAGCACCCGGTAATAACCGGTACAAACATTGGTTTGCCGGACTTAAACCGAGGTGAGGTTGTATTGCTTTCAGCTTTCGATAAACCCGGTAGAGTTGAATATAGGTCAGTGGATTTAGCAATGTTAGAAAGGTAAATACATCAAAGTTCAACGTTTTACCGCGGTATGCAGGAAAGATTAGTTTTCGGGAAAATTGGCGCAGACGTGCATTTTCTAACCTTGGCGGTTGAATTTCAGAGAGGATTAAAAAATCGGAACGGTTTTTAACGGTTTCCAACAGGTAGCTAAAATAAGTATCGGTTAGGATGGTTGAATCGGGCGAATTAATGGAAGCCATCTCCTGAAGCAGTTCGGGGTCTGTTACCAATATGTTTTTGGGTGTTCGGGAAATCAAGAGCCTTAATTGCCAAAAACCCAAAATTGCACGAATTAAAAACAGGATCAGGTAATGCAATATTTGCCCTGAAGAAGTCTTTTGGGTAGCAGGTTTTGCCGGTAAATGGTTTTGAACCGGTAAACCGGGAAGCAGTGAAGGCAGGGAAGTGTGAACATGAAAAACATGCAAGTTTTCGACTTGTATTTGTTCGGGTATCACCTTAAAGAGCGCATTTTTCACCCTTTCGGCTGCTACAACCACACTTTGGTAGCGGTAAAACAACGACATGCGGAGGTAAAACCAATGTTCGGTTTGTTCAAAAGACAAATTTTCGATCAAGGTTTGCCCGTTGTTGGTGATCGTATAAGCTAATGCAGCAACGTCCTTAAGGCATTGTTGATGGATAGCGGCAGATTGGTTAGTCAGGGCAGGAGAGAGGGAGCTTTTCAAAGGCTGAAGCCCTTCGGGGATAAAAGTTTCGTCTTCGTATATCACCCAGTCAGGTTGAAGGCTCAAACCTAAAGCTTGCCACTCATTAAGGCTGACTTTTCGCGCAAGGTAATATACGTACATAGTTTCTTGTTTACTTCCGGCACAAAGATAGGTTGGCCTCAGTGGATTTTAACCTTACCGACACCTTTCCCATTTTTAAACTTGCATTTGAAGGCCGGTAAGAATTGGCCATGTTATGAAATCGCAAATAAAGTGTAAAAAGAAACATGCGGCCATATAAACGACAATGCTTTTTTGTGCAGGTATAGTTTTTCTCAAAATGTTGAAGTAGTTTTGTAAGGTGTAAAATATTTTTATTTTTTACCACAAACATTGCTTTATTATGAAAAAGACACTAACTTTAATGAGTCCGACCTGCCGACGAAATTGTTTTAATTCAATCCGATTCCTCATTTTGTTATTGATTTTGCCCAATTTATTTATAAGAGCGCAAGAGAGTGGATATTGTTATACTACACCATCATTATCCAATTATTTGGAAACAATAAGTACTTCTACACCACCTGCGAGCATCCAGCAATCTGCCTATACTTTTCGTATTTATGTTCATATTATAAGAAATAACGACGGCACGGGAGGGAGGTCTGTTAAAGATGTAAAAAGCGCAGTAGAAAAGCTGAACGAAGACTTTAGCCCTCACAATATTCAATTCGATTTGTCCTGCATAGAATATCTGGATAACAACATATTTTTCAATATTCCGGAATTGTTGCCTTGCGATGAATCTAATGTTTGGATACTTGTACTTGGACTGTATCCGATTTTCTTACAAAATACTCATACTGACGGGCTGGACATATATTTATTGCCAGAAAGCAGCAATTTTAAGGGCGGATTGGCAAATGGTGTTCCTGGGACAGCTTTTGTTGTTGGAGGAACAACTTCTATGGACAATGTTGATGTAGGCTTATCGAGTGCGCTCTCTCATGAAATGGGGCATTGTTTGGGTTTGTTTCATACTTTTCATGGCTCTATAGCTGAACCTTATGGATGTCCGGAATTAGTTAACCAACCTATTTCTTCCTTATATTGTCAACCCGATGTTGTTGAGCCAAACTGTTGTGACTGTGGAGATTATGTTTGCGACACACCGGCAGATCCATTCTTAGGGTTTAATGTAGATCTTGTAACCTGTAATTGGCTCGAGCCTGTAACTTTTTGCGATGGTAGCACAGTACCAATTCAAGATGCAGAGGGCAACTATTATAGTCCTTCAACTACAAACATAATGGCTTATTCCCCTATCTCTTGTTATGAAGGTTTTACATTAGGGCAAGAAATACGGATGAAGATGCACATTTTGTATAATCCTGACTTACAGGCAAGATTAACGAACTCCCCGCAGCAAAACCTGCTTGTTGATGATAATTGGGATATAGTTTGGAACACCCCTACGAGAGTGTTTGAAACAATTAATATTCTCGCAGGAAGCACATTAACTATACAGAACACAAACGTTGTATTTGAGGGTGATGATGCCGGCCTTCTTGTCATGCCTGGAGGGAAACTATTAGTTTCAAATTCTACTTTATCAAATGACATTTGCTTAAACACTCACTGGAAAGGCATTCAAGTCTTGGGCAACCCCGACGAACCGCACCCCGCCGAGCCATTCAACCCGCAGACTGGTACAGCACTATCGCATGGGATTGCATACCTATACAACAACACCAAAATAGAAAACGCCAGAATAGGCGTAGCAACTGCTATGTTGGACAATGAGGACAAGATAATTGCCAATACAGGCGGTATCGTATGGGCAGAGGGCAATACCTTGTTTAAAAACAACCAAGTGGGAACCCTGATTGCAAACCCGAACAATGCCCTTTTGCGCATCAGCCGCATGCAAAATTGCCGTTTTGAAACTACAGACGACTATATAGAAGGTAGTATCGGCATATACGGAAACGGACGACCGGTAGGCATAGTAAGCAGAGGCGGCAAACTTTCTGCGGTCATAAAAAACAATGTTTTTATCAATTTACAAAGCACGATTGAAACAAAAGAACGAGGTATTGGTATATATAATGCCAGTACAGGTATGCGGATAGGAGAACCCGGTGCCGGCAATCGTTTTGAAAATCTGTATAAAGGAATTGACTATTACGCCGGACCTTCATTGATTTCTGTCATTAGCATAAATAGCAATGAATTTATACATACAAACAAAGAGGTTACTTTAAACGGAGGCATTTTTGCCCAAATAGAGAACAACCATTTTGATGTAACCCACTTTGGCAATAACATTGATGCAGGTTATGGCATTTTTACAGAGCGTGCAAGCGGTTTTTATATCGGCAATAATTTGTTTACCTGCTCCGATGATTCTCCAAATCTAAACATTGCCCTTGAACTGCGCAGAGATATTAATTTTGCCGCAGGCAAGGTTTCTGATAACAATTTTGAGGGCACATTTGCCGCAGCAAATATATTTTCGGGCAAAAACCCCAATCTCACTATAGATTGCAACCAATATAACTACCCCATAAATTATGATTGGCTTATCATTCCCATTATCTCCGACGACTATCTCAACAATCAGGGAATTTGCAACGAAATTGCTCCCGAATTAGCCCGCCGCAACAGCTTTAAACCTGATGCAAACGGTACAATATACGTTAATATATACAATGCCGGCAACACCAACTTTACTTACAGAGCACAAAGCCCGCTATTTGTACCAGGTACCAATATAGAACTCCCCGGTGAAGTAGATGCAGATGAGTGTTTCCCGTCTCTACAACCCACTCATTGTGCTTATGATAATCCCTGCAACCCAGACTGTTTGCGGCAACTACTCAACCAAACCACTGATACCGATGAGCAAATGCGCTATTTTACAGCTTTAATGCAGGAACAATTGAGTTTACAACAAATTGCCGAGGCAAAAAGCGATTTGGAAAACCTCCTTAAGATTGAGGCTACCAAAATGCTTGCAGCAACCTATGTTGATGAAGCCGACAGTATAAATTCAATGCTCAAGCTTGCCGAAATTCCACTAACAACAACCGAAAATATTGAGTTTGTAACGCTGTATTTGGAAATACTAAGCGGAATACAACCTCCGGCCGGCCCGGGCAAAACCATGGAGCCGCAAGAAAGCCTAATTCGTAGTATGGCAAATAATTCCAACTGCACACAGAATGTTTTGGCACAGAACCTGCAGGCATTCTATTACGCTGAACCTTTTGATAAAAAACCATCAGAGCCACCGCAAACAAAATTAAATACCAATACCGCGGCTTACGGCATACAGTTATATCCTAACCCCGCCAAAAACGAAGTACAGGTTGCCCTATACATTCCCGAAATGCTTAGTGGCACAAAACTATATGTTTCTGATATGCAGGGCAGACTAATAGACCAATTGACAGTAAACCACACAATATTTACGCTCCAAACAACAAACTACCCTAACGGTTTTTACTTGCTATACGTTAAAACAACAAGTGGCAAAGTTTATACCCAGAAATTAGCGGTCATCCACTAAAGTTTGCTTAAGACTTGTTTGCCTAAACATTATGTTTGTTTTGGTAAACAGGTCTTTTATGTTTTCGTAACACTCTCAAAAGCGAAATACTAATGAAAAATATAATTACATCATTAATACTCACCGTTTGTTGTTTTTACCTTGATATAAACGCTCAACAGGTTTATTTTAACAGGGTCTTTTATACCGATACCACCAGTATGCTATCTGTGGCAGTAAAGCCTGTTGCAGATGGTTATTTGGTTGTGGGAGGATTTAATGCTCCTAATAATTACTCCGCCACTTATCTACGCAAAATCAATTTATATGGAGAAACTGAGTGGTTAGAAATATTGAATGGAGCAGTGCAGAACAGTGCTATCTTTTTTGGGAATAGCTTTGTCGTTTCTAATGATGGTAATTATTTCATAGGAGCAGAAAGAGGAACAACAGATACGTTGTCCGATTTTGTGTTAATGAAGTTGGACCAATATGGCAATGTTTATTGGAAAAAGCAGTATGGAACTCCCACTTCAGTAGAAACCGGCACACAAGTATTGGTGCAAAGTGATAATACTTGTTTGATTGTGGGCGGTAAACAAGAGTACTACAATAACAATACAACTTTCGGACCAAGTCAATTTTATATAGTGAAAGTAGATTCAATTGGCAATTTGTTGTGGGATTCATCATACGGTACTAATGCAGTTCTCCTGTATGCCGAACAAACGCAAGACGGGGGATATGTTTTATCAGGCTACAGGTACAGCAATAGTACAGGCTACGATATGTATGTTGTTAAAACAGACAGCTTTGGCACAATGCAATGGCAAAGAACTTATGGTACTAACGAAAATGACGGTGGGTGTTATGTATTTCAATTAGCGGATAGTAACTTAATATTAATGGGATTGATAAAAAGCAACATTCCCGATAAAAATGGATTCTATATAGCCAAACTAAATGCTACTAACGGAGCAATCGTTGGGCAAGCCAAAACGCACCTGAAAAATAATTATTATACTCCACACATGTTTAACTATTCTCCCGAAACAGGTATTATAAGAGTTGTTACCACCGGCTTTTACCCGCTTCCCTTATGGGAGGTAGCCATTACCGCCATTTCAACTGACGGCGATATACTATGGGAAACCCCTATCAGCAGTGGTTTATCACCCACAGAAGATTACATCAGAGATATAGAACCCACATCCGATGGGGGGTATGTTTTGACAGGTTTCAACTATGCTTCTCCCGCAAGCAGTTGGGTGCTAAAAACAGATAGTCTTGGTCAGAGTTGTGGAGCGGCACCTTGTGATAGCGTTGTATATACTGTTAGCACTTCGCCTCCAAATACTCCAACAACATCCAGCGTCACGCTACACCCCAACCCTGCCCGTGGCAGTACCACCATATACTACTCCCTTCCCCCGCAGTTGCCTTTCGGGGTAGTGGAGTTGTACGATTTGCAGGGGCAAAAAGTGCGTTATCAGGTGTTGCCGGCGGGTAGTTCGTCCCTACCCCTAAATCCCCTGAAGGGGACTTTTACGCAGACCCTCGATTTATCGGGGTTGCCTTCGGGCATGTACGTATGGCGGTTGTCGTTTCCCGGAGGGTATGAGCGGTACGAGGCAAGCGGGAAGATAATTGTTAATGATTAGTGGTGAATGGTCTGTGCCTTCGGTAACGTTGTTTCTGTCCAACATAAAAGGTTGGTTTTAGAGACTTGCCCTTTTATGAACTATGAATGGCCAAAAATTCCTTACATATTCTTGATACAGATTCTTCTACGGGAGTGTATGAATAAGGAATGGCTGCTAAAAGTTTGCCGTTTTGGTAATAGTATCGGTGTTGCGACATCCGGGCTGTTTCTTTAGTTACAAGGGGAGAAGTTTGGGTGAAAAACCCTTTCAAGGCTTCTAATCGCCATCCGATTTCGGCCATCAGGGGAGTAATCGGGCGGGTTGGTTCGGGTTTATTGAGATAACGGGCAACCATCGCAAAAAAGTCGAGATAGCTGAGGTTGTCAGCATTTACAATAAACCGCTCCCCATGAACGGGGCTGTTCATCAGTTCAACCATCAGATTCACCAAATCTGTTACATCCACAAATCCTGTTCCGCCTTTGGGGTAAAACTTCAGCCCTTCCCAAACCTGAGTAAACAAACGACAGGATCCGGTTGACCATTCCCCCTCCCCTATGATAACCGAAGGATTGACAATCACTGCGTTAAGCCCTTCTGCAATACCCCGCCACACTTCGCGCTCTGCATAATATTTGCTGATGGCATATTGCGTGTTGATGGGGCTTTCTTCCCATTGTGTTGTTTCATCCACATGCGGTTGGTTCAGTTTGCGCCCCAGTGCAGCAATAGAACTGACATGCAACAGTTTTTCAACACCCCGTTCCAAAGCCATATTCACCACATTGGCGGTTCCTTCCACATTCACCTTGCGAAGTTCTTCCCTTTTGGAAGGGCTAAAAGTTACGATTGCCGCACAATGATAGACTGATTTAACTCCCGACATGGCATCGTAAAGCCCTTGTGCATCTAAAATATCACAATCTACCCAGTCAATTTTTCCGGCAATATCACTCACCCAATACAGGTTGTTGTCTGCCCTTTTCGTGGCACGAACAGCAAAACCCCGGTGAACAAGCAATTTCAATAAATGACTGCCGACAAAACCGGTGCCTCCGGTTACAAGAATGGTGGGTGAGTGGTTCATAAGTTGTTAGAGACAAGTTTAATTGCAATACTTCTACACCTCAATAAAAAGCTTGATTATTTAAAGTAATTGATGAAACGCGTTATTTTTCTTGACTTTTTAATCTCGAAATATAGTTTTTTCAGTAATTCAAACTATGAAAAAAAATACTTTTCTAATTCAAAACACTAACTTTCAGGATCTGGAATATCAATTTCAGTGATTGTATTAAGTTCTTCTCTTGTTGGCTTTGACTTAGGATCATTCATAACTCGATTTCCTAAATTTTTTTCAACTATATCAAAAAGATTTCTTATCCCTCTTGCATTGTTATTCGAATAATCTTGTTTTTCAATGTAAAATAGTAGTTTAGATGCAGCACCGCTACTAATTTGGTATCCTTTATCTGTACACATCTTTAAAAAAACCTTATGTAGTTCTTCTTTCGTATAATCTACAAAATGAATTTTTGTGGGTAACCGAGATTCTAAACCGGGATTAGATTCCAAAAATACTTTCATCTTATCCGGATAACCTGCTACAATTACTACAATCTGCTCCCTATAATTTTCCATTAATGCAACTAAAGTATTTATAACTTCAAGACCAAAATCCTGTTCTACTCCAGGATAATAAAGAGAGTATGCTTCGTCAATAAACAGAACACCTCCTAACGCTTCTTCAAATTTTTTCTTAGTTTGAGGAGCAGTTTGTCCTACAAATTGGCCAACTAAATCGCCCCTTGTTACCTCTATCAAATGTCCTTTGGTGAGCAATCCAATATCTTTATATATTCTACTAATAAGTCTGGCAACCGTTGTTTTGCCCGTACCAGGATTTCCTGTAAAAACTAAGTGTAATGTAGATGGGCTTACTAAATGTCCAGCATCTAAACGAGCTTTCCTAAATTTAACAAAATTTATTAGCGATTTAATTTCTTCTTTAACAGAATTTATTCCAATCAATTTGATTAACTCATCAAATGCTGAAGATTGAATTTTTGGTACTATTGTATCTGCAATAAAAGTTACTGTTCCTGGTATAACTTGTTCTTCAATTTCCCTCCATCTTTTAAAATCTTTAGCCCTTTTGCAGAATTTATAAGCTTCGTAAATTCTGCGAACAAGATTATTTTCCTTAGTATATTTATGCCAATGTCTAAAAGCGCTTTTAGAATCATAAATCTTAATGTCTTCATCTTCATCTTCAAAATCTAAATTCTCAACAGTATAATTAATAAAACCTGCATCTTCATCATCTTCATCATATTCATCATATTCATACCAAGCGTTTGGAAGTTTTATCTTCCAATTTCCAATTTCATTCGCTGTTAGCTTTTCATTTAATTCTAGTGTTTTGGATTCCAAAATATTAACAAAAAAAATCTTTTGCACAGTTGTTCTGTTTCTATTGTCTAAACCAATAGCAACTAATGCAAATGCAAAATCTTCAGCAAACTCTGAAGTTTCATCTAAATAATAATCAAAATCATCTAACGTTTCATAGTCGCCGTCTTGATGTATTCCTATACATTCATAAGTAGCACTTTTTGTGCCTTCGGGAACTTCAACTATAATTTTCGCCCTTCCAATTTTAACTTCTGTTTCCATTTTTGATGATATTTTTTGTTTAAAGTTCAGATTGAATATTCCTTATTAGTTAAATATAAAATTACCATATAAAGATTTGGAGTGCTTTAAATAAACTGCATTTTGAATTCAATCAATTGGTTTTCTGTTTAATGCATCCTTCAAAACCTTTTTCAACTCATTTAAGCAAATAAAACATTTAAGAATAACAACCCAATTACTAGATTATAGGGTTGTCATATATATTTTAGGTTACAAAAATAGTAATAATTTATTCAAGGTAAGGCGAATCAAAATTCCGAAAAATATATTTCAAGCCTACTACTCATACTTCCATTTACGCAAAAGGCTATATCCCAATCCAAATAAGACGACGATGAGCAAGGGTAACACTAAATTCAATACTTGCCATTGCAATTTGCTTTCTTTAACCCGCGGTTTGTCGAGTAAACGGAGTTTAATATCTTTGTTTCGTGCGCTGATAATGCCGTTTTCATCGTTCAGCCATTCTATGGCATTGATAATCAGGTCTTTGTTGGCAAAGGTTTCTCCGGTGTATTTATAATAGCCCAAAGGACTTGTTTGCCCTCGTTTTTCATCAAAGTCGTTTCGGATAATATCTCCGTCAGAAATTACAATCATTTTGTTGTAGTCGCTTTCTTCGCGGTACGAAACATCGGGCAGGGTATCAATCATAGCAAGAGTAGCCGGGTCGAGCCTGTTTTTAAACAACGAAGGGAACTTGCCCTCGATGGCCACGGCTACGGGTTTGTTGCCGGCATTAAATTCTTCAGGGTTGGGCTTGGTTCGCACCGTATTCACATCCACCTGAACCGGCGTAACATTGGCACGGCTATAAGGCGAGGTACTCATTAAAACCGTTTTTGTCAGTTCGCTTTTACGGGTATCAATGGTGTCAATGGTGCCGGCAAATTGCATCATGACGGCACTCATATTTTTAGTAACCGGATGCAGGTTGTTGGTTTCGGTAATAACCGGAAAATACGTCCATGGAAATAGTTCCAACTGAGAGGCATTGCCAAAAGCATCCCTGCCAACGGCAAGCGGTATTTTGGAACATTGCAGGTCTTGAACTAAGTCGAAGTTGACCCGCACTCCATATTTGAACAACTGGTCTTCTAAGTTCAGTCCATAATCGAGGGCTATAAACGAGCCGTTGTTGGTTTGCAGGCTATCTAAGGAGGTGTTCAGGTTTTCGACCAACCACAATACTTTACCTCCGTTCATGATGTACTGGTCAATTTTAAACTTATGTACCTCTTCAAACTTTTTGGTTGGCTTGGCAATCACTACTGCCCAGAATTTTGGAGGAATGTAGAGGTTTTTGGTAATGTCCAAACGCTGCAACTGATAGTAGTTCGACAAAGAAACCATCACGTCCCGAACCTCGTCAAGCGGCAATTCGCCATGCCCTTCCAAAAAAGCGATACTTGGTTTGGTGTTGCGTTGCAGTTTTTGAATGGTATTGGCCAAGTTATATTCTAACAGAGCAATGGAATTGTTCAGGGTTTCTTCTGCGCCGGTGTTGAGTTGCTGCTGCAACAGGTTGGCGGGCAATTCGCGACCTTTGTAAAACAACATCGCCCCCGGGAAAATGATTTTTTCAGAATATTCGTCTTTGTTTTCAATAAGCCTGCGCGGTTCAAGGCCTTTTTCAGATAACTGGTTGAAAATTTCTTCCCGCTGTTTTACATCGGTTATGCCTTCAAATGGGTCAACAAAATCAAATTCCACCATATTGCCGGAATACGATCTGAACTCCTGAAGCATGTCCAAAGTGGCATTTCTCAATCGTTTGAATCCTGAAGGAAACTCTCCCTGCAAAAAAACTTTTACATAGACCACATCATCAATGTTTCGCAACATTTTTTTGGTAGCAGGAGTCAATGTAAACCGTTTTTCGGTGGTCAAATCAACCCGGAAATAAAAATAGGCGGCAACAATATTGAGCAGCAGCAGAATTGCCGCTAAAACACCGAACTGAATAAAGGATTGAAATTTTTTATTTTTAGACATATCTGTCGTTGAGGCAAGGTGAATGGATCTGCTGTTGGGGGATTACCATTTCCGGCTTTCGACCACCAACCGGGTCAGAATTAAGAACAAGGTGATAAACGAACCAAAATAGACAACATCGCGAAAATCAATGACTCCCCGGCTAAGCGACTGATAGTGTGCATTGATTCCGATTTGTTCTACTATATCGTCAATTTTGGCATAAAACACATTGAGTTTGCTCAAATAATCAAAACTTTGGTAGAACAAAAAACACAGGAATACCGCTAACAAAAATGCAACTATCTGATTGCTGCTGAGAGAAGATGCAAAAACTCCGATTGCTGCAAAAGCCGCACCCAAAAGCAACAGACCGATATAAGACCCCCAGGTAGCACCTGAATCAATATTGCCGGGAGGCAACCCAAGCCGGTAAATGGTGTAATAGTAAACTAAAGTAGGCAACAAGGCAAACAAGACCAAAAACAAAGCTGCCAGATATTTACCCAGAATAATCTGCATATCGGTAACCGGACGGGTCGCCAAAATTTCATAAGTACCGCTTTTAAACTCTTCAGAAAACGACCGCATGGTGATGGCGGGTATTAAAAACATAAAAATCCAGGGTGCGGTAAAAAACAAAGGTTCGAGTGTGGCATATCCATAATCCGGAAGGTTTGAATCGGGGAAAACCCATAAAAACAATCCGGTAGTGAGCAAAAATACCACCAATGCCAGATAGCCAATAAGGGAACTGAAAAAAGTATTGATTTCTTTGACAAACAAGGTGAGCATAGCAGCGTGCTATATGAGGGTTTTTATAAAATAAATTTATTTGGTTTATTCGGGGATAAAGATAAAGAAACTATCTTTACCATTTGTCGAACTCTGTCAAAACGACCTTTAGGCTTTGGTTTCTTAATCCAACTATTCGCTGTTCAAATTGACTTGACATAAGGCAATGGTTAGCAAACTTTAAATCGCTACCTGATAATTAGTTGCCAAAATCTGCCATTGTCTTCTGTTTTAACCATTTGATAACGTTTAAATTGTTCTGATTGATGATAAGGTGTTAATTTTGCCGAACTAAATTACAATCAGACATCTGAAATTATTATCCCGGATATTTAATATAAACCCACTTGATATGAAAATCAAACTACGCATTTTTCTCTTTGTTTTCATTTTATTCGTTTCAGTCAGAACAGAAGCACAGCCCTATTTTTTCAATCCTAATGTACAATCGTTCATCACCACATACGGTTGTGATGGTTGCCATACTGCTTCTTTTCCTTCGAGCGATTTTAGCCAAACCAGTTATTTAGGCGTTCTAACCGGCGGGTCTCAATGCCCCCCTGCCGTACGCCCATTTGATGAAAACGGAAGCCCTTATGTTATCAAAATAGACTGCACTATGCCGTTAACCTGCGGAAGCAGCAATATGCCTGCTTCCAATCCCTGCTCGGTCAGTGCTGCCGATATTGCCTTAATCCGTGCATGGATAAGAGGAGGTGCTTTGGGAGATAATACGTATTGCGAATCTTTTACCGGAACTCCTTTAAGTGTTCAATTCACCGGTTTTACGGGTGCAGGTTTCAACAATCCGCCCACAGCCGCTCAACTCAATTCTAAAGTTTGGACTTTTAGCGGGTTTGTTGATTTTTACAAACCCGGCAATGCCAACACCACCGGCAACTACGCAAGAGGCGCGACCAACGGCGGCGTTACTACAGGTGGAATATATGCGCTGAATTATGGCGGAGGCACCAACCAAGCCCTTTGGATACAGCCCACAGGAACTGTGTTCAACGGGGTAAATGCCAATATCAATCTGCAGGTTTGCAACAACAGCGGAAGTGCGATAACCGATCTAAATTTGAGTTACGATATCGTTGTCAGAAACGATGCACCGCGATCGAACAGTTTTAATTTTTGGTATTCGACCGATGGAAGCACGTTTACCCAAGTCAGTGCATTGGATTATACAACGCCTCTCGATGCTGATGCCTCACCTTCTGTTGTAACAGTTCCGCGAAGCACCCTTTTAACCGGATTAAATATTCCGAACGGAGCCATGTTTTTTCTGCGTTGGAGAGGTCAGGATGTGAGCGGTTCGGGAGCGAGAGACGAATATGGATTGGATAATATCAGCCTATCCGTTCCGGCCGCAGTTTGCACCATCAGCGGCGTATCGGCTACCACAGCCATTTGCAGCGGAGCTAATGCAACCTTTAACGTCAGCTTTACGGCTGACGGAAGCAGCGGAGTGTTTAATGTAATCAATACTGCCAACAACAGTATTCTCGCTTCGGGCAGCTCCTCTCCCATTGCTGTAACCATTCCCAATTCCTTGGGCGGCAGCGTTACCGTTAATGTGGAAGATGCCGGTAATTCATCTTGTTCAGGAACTCCGGTGGTGGTCAATTATCCCGACTGCACACCTGCCGACCCCTGTGAAGACTATACCGGAACACCTTTAACCATCAACTTTACCGGATTTGCCGGAACAGGATTTACCAATGTTCCCATTGCCGGTCAACTTGGCTCGGCTATCTGGAACTTTAGCGGATTTAGCGATGCCTACAACTTTGGCGGGGTAAACACTACCGGAGACTATGCCCGTGGTGTAACTACCGGAGGCGTAACAAGTGGTGGAATTTATGCTCTGAATTATGGAGGCGGCACTAATCAGGCACTTTGGATACAACCAACGGGGTCAGATTTTAACTCAAACGGACGCATTACTTTGGCGGTTTGTAATTTTACCGGCAACACGCTCAATTCAGTCAACGTGGCTTATGATATCGTTGTGCTCAACGATTCTCCGCGCTCCAGTTCGTTCAACTTCTCTTATTCTACCGATGGAATAATCTTTACCCCAGTTGCCGCTTTGAATTATACCACCACCGAAGCACCCGATGGCACTCCTGCTGTAGCAACAGTTCCCCGAACAACTATTTTGACCGGTCTGAGTCTTCCGAACAACAACGTGCTGTATCTGCGATGGACAGGTAATGATGTTGGTGGCTCCGGTGCCCGCGATGAAATGGGATTGGACAATATAGTTCTCAGTCCTCCTTGTGAAATCACCAATGTGGCTGCATCTTCCCCTGTTTGCAGTGGTAATGACGCAACTTTTAATGTTACTTTTACCCCTGCCAACAGCAGTGGCAACTTCAATGTCATTAATACTGCCGATAACAGTATTCTGGCTTCGGGCAGCTCTTCTCCGATAGCGGTAACCATTCCCAACAGTTTGGGCAGCACCATCAATATCAATGTAGTAGATGCCGCCAACACTGCCTGTGCCGGGGCTTCCTCTGTGCCGGTGGTTTTACCTACCTGTGTGGTTTCCTGCACCATTTCAAACATAATAGCCACACCTGTTTGTGACGGAATAGGTCAGTACGACCTCACCATCAACTTTAATGTAACCAACCCTTCCGGATTTGCCTATAATATTTTGGTAGGTGCAACCCCTTTTAACGGCAATCTTTATTCAGGAGGCACTGCCCAAAGTGTTGTTTTGCAAAATCTGCCTGATGGGAACGGAATCACCCCTATTGCTCTACAAATAACCGATGCCTCCAATCCTGCCTGTACCTTTACAACTTCTTACCTCATTCCCAACTGTACACCTACATGTAGTATAACTGAAGTTATTGCCACACCTGCCTGTACGGGCAATGATGTTTACCAGCTAACTGTCAACTTTAATGTTGCCAACCCCGTAGGCACAGGGTTTATTGTTAATGTAAGTGGAACCGATTATCCAGGAGTTTATGCCGGAGGAAGCGCACAAACCCTGACTATACCCAACCTTTCGGGCGGAACAGGAAATGTTGCAGTAACCGACAACGGAAGCGGAACTTGTGTTGCAACTTCAGGCTATACAGTTCCGAGCTGTTTGCCCGGCACCTGCCCCAATTTGGTATTGTCCGGCTATATAGAAGGGTCGGGCTTTAACAAATGCGTCGAAATTTACAATGGAACAGGAGCAGCCGTAAATTTAGCAGATTACAGCATCAATACCTATATCAACGGCGCGTCTGTTGCCGGCAACATTTACGGATTGACAGGCACACTGGCAGCCGGCGATTACTATTTAGTTTGTCATCCCGATGCGGATATTGCCGGAGCGTTGGCTGGGTTAACCCCGGATGCAACTTCTACCCTGATCAACTTCAACGGAGATGATGCCGTAGCCCTGAACTATCTCGGCACCAATGTAGATGTACTGGGAACAATTGGCACCGATCCGGGTACAGAATGGAACGGAACCATCTGTACAGGCGGAACTGCCGACCAAACCTTGGTGAAGAAAAATATCGGAGGGCCTTGTACTTACGGCACCTTTAACGGTGCTACCCCCTTTGGCCCGGCTATTGATGCATTGTATGACTGTTATCCAAATAACAACGCATCGAACCTCTACAGCTATACTCAACCGCCTACTTTGGTGAGCTTTTTACAAAATGGCTCGGCAGTCAGCGAAGCAGCGGGCACTTATAGCCTCTGTGTCGGCATTGTTCAGCCCGATGCCCTAAACAGTACCTCTGTTGATATAGCCCTTACAGGAGGAGATGCCGGAAACGGAACCGATATCACTACTTATTCTACTCAAACCGTTATCTTCCCGGCAGGAAGCAGCAATAACCAATGTGTAACCCTTACTATTACCAACGATTTGGATGTTGAAAATCCCGAAACCCTGATTTTCACCCTGCAAAATCCTTCGGGAGGAAACAGTGCCGGCATAGGTGCTATCCCCTCCATCACAGTGACCATCAATGATGACGATGATGGGGAGCAACCTTGCCCCGATTTAGTGTTCTCTGCCTACGTCGAAGGCTCAAGTTTTAATAAATGTGTGGAAATTTATAACGGCACAGGCGCAACCGTTGATTTAAGCAATTACGAAATCAGACAATATTTTAACGGAAGTGCGGTTAACCCGACCATTATCGCTCTTTCGGGCACCTTAGCCAACAACAGCTATTTCCTGATTTGCCATGTAGATGCCTTGTTAGACGGGTTGATACCCAACCAAACCTCTGCCAATCTTAATTTTAACGGCGATGATGCCATTGTGCTCTATAATGAGGTTTCCGGACAAAATACCGATGTTATCGGAACTATAGGCACCGACCCGGGTACAGAATGGGCCGGGGCTGTTTGTACCGGAGGAACTGCAGACCAAACTTTGGTGAAGAAGAACCTCGGATTGTTATGCCCCTATCAGACTTTTGATGGCATTACAAGCTTCAGTTCTTCGGTGGATGTCTTATACGACTGCTACCCCAGCAATACTTCCAATGTGCTCAATACCTGGCAGGACATTACCTGCGCCATCAGCAATATTCAGATTTCTACTAACTGTACCAACCAGTTTTTCTACGACCTGATTGTAACCTTTACGGTCATTGACCCGGTTGGTGAAACCTATATCGTAACCGTAAACGGAACAGATCATACCCGTTTTTACAGCGGCAGCAGCAACCAAACCTTTACCATCACCGGATTGCCCGAAGGCAACGGAATAACCACCACTTCGGTAACCATTACCGATGCCGTGTACAGCCAATGCAGCGAGGTGGCCACCTATACCATTCCCGACTGCACCCAACCATGCACCATTACCGATGTCAGCGCTTCTACTGAATGTACCGGCAACGGCATCTACGACTTGACGGTGCAGTTTAGTGCAAACAATCCGGTAGGCGTGAATTATGTGGTTCATGTAAACGGCTCCAATTATTCGTTCGCTTATATGCCCGGGGTTGGCCAAACTGCCGTAATTCAGGGGCTTACCGGCGGTACAGGAAACATCACTGTAACCGATGGTTCGGATGGCACCTGTACTGCCACCTATACCTATACAGTGCCAACTTGTATTCTGATCTGTTCAGCCTTAGACGGAACGCAAAGCGTAAGTACCAATGCCGTTTGTTCGGGACAGCAGTTGGAATACAATGCTGGAGGAGTGATTGACAACGATTATACCGGTGGTTTTGTCACTTGGGTATATCATACCGTTGCCGTTTTTGATCCTTATGGAGCAGGAACAACCCCATTTAACGGAACGCTGCCTGTAAACATTTCCTGTTTGCCGATGACCTATTTTCTAAAAGCACGGTTAGACGGTGTTCCCGGATGCAGCGCCTCCTCTGCCACATTTATCGTTAGCGTCTATCCGAATATTTCCATCAATATGACCCAATCAGGGGGTTGCACAGCAACGGTTTCGACTTCTTGTAATTCCACGATAACTTATACAAATCCGTCAACAGGCGCGGTTATTACCAATTCAGGCACTTCTTCGTCCTATACCGCCCTTAACTGTACGGCAGGCAGTGTTACCTTTACCGCAAATTTACCCGGCGCACCGGCAAACTGTCAGACTTCGATAGCAGTACCCTTTAATTGCAATCAGGGTGGTTGCGGGGTGAGCGGTTGTACCAACGCGCTTGCCATCAACTATAACCCCTTTGCAGCTACCGATGACGGAAGTTGTTTGTTTGAAGCCTGTACCGACCCCGCAGCAGTGAACTATGTGGCACCCGGAGCCAATATTGTCAGCAATAACAACCTCTGTTTTTATGCCGAATGCAACTTGTCATATACTGTTGAAAGCAATAATCAGGGCGGTGGTATAAACCCGACTTTCTTCGATGTATATACCATTACACTCGACGGCATACCGGTTTACAGTTATCAATGGTCAACCGGCGGGTATGTGCAATACAGTATCCTGAACAATACAATTACTGTGGTTGCCGCAGATAACGCAACCTGGGCAGTTACTGTTACCGATGGTGAAGGTTGTGCGGCAGTAATAGACATCAGTACTATCAATCCCAATCCCGATGTGAATGTGCTGGCCATCATTAATTACAGCATCACCCCCGACAATGGAACAAGTAACGGAGCTATTGATATTTCAGTAGGCGGAGGAGTAACCCCTTATGGATATTTATGGAGCAACGGGGCAACCACGCAAGACCTATTGGGCGTTCCCTCCGGTTGGTATATCGTTACGGTAACCGATGCTGCGGGCAATCAGACAATTGGCTGGTATTGGGTGCCCAACCAAACCCGTGGACGCGGTAAAACTGAATCAACCTCTGTTTTGGAAGCCTATCCCAACCCCTTTACCACCCAAACCACAGTGGCGTTTATGACCCCCAAATCGGGCAAGGTGTCGGTTAATGTGTATAATATTGCCGGTATGCAGGTAGCAAATCTTTTTGACAGCTATGTCGAAGCAAATACTCCGATTACTACGGTGTTTAATGCTTCTACGCTTCCTGCCGGCATCTATATAATTCAACTTGTTGGCGATTCAGGAGACGTTCAACATGCCCGTGTCATGGTAAGTAAATAGCCGGATAGGTAAAAGACCACAGAACCTTTTACCTTTATAAACCCGCACTCTTTTTTTGCTAAGACAAAAAAGGGGTGCGGGTTTATTTTTGCAGTTCAGTCAACTTCATTTCCCGGGCTATTCATGCGCGCGGCAGCAGCGATACTTGTACCGCTGAAATTCTCTAATCCGGTAAAAGTATCAGAACCACCAAAGTAGCCACTTTTCACTTTTCACTTACCAAAATCTTCCCTGTACTCTCATGCCGCTCATATCCGCCCGGCAAAGCCAACCGCCACACGTACATCCCCGAAGGCAACCCCGATAAATCGAGGATCTGCGTAAAAGTCCCCTTCAGGGGATTTAGGGGTGATTGGGTTTGGGGTGAAGGGGTTAGGGACGAGCCACCGGCAGGTAATACCTGATACCGCACCTTTTGCCCTTGTAAATCATACAATTCTACCACGCCAAAGGACAACTGCGGGGGGAGGGAATAGGTAATTTGGGCGGTACCGTTATTGGGTACAGGGTTTGGAAATACCTGTGCCTGCACATACTGCCGTACACCGGTCTGAATGGGGTTTATACCTATTGGATATTCCACGCTGCTGCATGGTGCTGTACCGCAGGTGTTGCCAAGACTGTCCACTTTTAATACCCAGCTCTTAGTGGGAGAATTAGAATTGAAACCTGCCAAAACAAAACCACCATCGGGAGTGGGTTCTATATCACGGATGTAATCATCATCGGTATTTGTGTCAGACGAAATAGGTGCTTCCCAAAGTATATCGCCCTCCTCAGAAATAGCTGTGATGGCTACCTCCCATATTGGCGGAGGGCCATAAGCAATAGGTACGGCAATTATTAATCCCGTTTCAGGATAGTAATAATGGGCAGATGACGGACTATAAGAGTTGTTTTTCAAGTGTGTTTTAGGTTGCCCTATGATTGTGCCATTAGCGGCAGAAAGATTGGCAAGGTACAGCCCTTTTTTATCAGGGAGGGTACTTTTTATTAACCCCATTAACATGAGGTTGCCGTTTGCCAGTTGAAATACCTTGCATCCGCCATCATCGTCATTGGTGCCAAAGGTTTTTTGCCATTGCAGCGTGCCGATGCTGTCTGTTTTGACCACATACATATCATAGCCCGTGCTGTTGCTATAGCGGTAGCCCGATAAAACATAGCCCCCGTCTTGCGTTTGTTCAGCATACAGTAAGGTCGCCCACATGCCGTAAGTAGCGTCCCACAACTGATTTCCTGTTGAATCAACTTTGAGAATGTAAAATTGACTCGGGCCATAGGTCGTATTGTCATTGAAATATTGTTGTCTGATTCCCGCAATTAAACACCCGTTGTTTTGATGTATTAACAAATGCGTTCCTGTTTCAACTGATGTTGGCGTTTCATATTGTTTTTTCCATAAAATATCGCCCTCGGCGGTTATTTTTATTAATAAAAAATCTGATAACGCACTCGGGTTACTCCTTTCTGCACCCACAAAGTAATTGCCGTCGAATGTGGCGACAAAGCTGTTGCCAAAGAAGATTGCGCTATATTGAACATCCCCGTCCAATATCTCTGTCCATTCCGAATCTCCAATCAAATTGATTTTGCGTAAATAAGTGGCGGAGTATCCACCGGAAGCATTAAAATCGCCAACAACTAAATATCCATCTGATATCGGTTTAACGGCAACGGACCCCATACTGATACTATCTTCATAATAAGTTTGGTTGAAATAAACAGTTTGGGTATGCAATGCGGAGTAATAAC
Source organism: Sphingobacteriales bacterium (assembly GCA_016700115.1). Classification (NCBI taxonomy): domain Bacteria; kingdom Pseudomonadati; phylum Bacteroidota; class Sphingobacteriia; order Sphingobacteriales; species Sphingobacteriales bacterium. The sequence goes on from CP064999.1 coordinate 1,427,541, forward strand.
AAAGAAAGGCTATTAGTGAAACAATTATTTTTTTCATTACAATTTGTTTTTGAGGGTTGCAGCAAATACAAAAAGCCTTGTTTGCCTGAATAGTATTCAATTCAGGCAAACAAGGGATGGTTGGTTGGTTTACCGTATAACGGCTAATTTTTGAGTATATAGTGCGCCGCTTGTAGTTTTAAGGTGTAGTAAGTAAAAACCATTGGGATAATCTGCGATTTGCAAGGTAATATTTGGCTGGACAACCGGCAGTTGGTCTATTATTCTGCCCTGTAAATCCAGTACATATAATTTTGCATTCCTAAATATTTCGGGCAGCGTGATGTATATCTGAACTTGGGTGTTGGCAGGGTTGGGGTACAAGTACATGCTTGTTTCTTCGGCTTTTGGGCTGTTTTTAGCTTTGGGAGGCGCGAGTGGCGTTTTATCAAAAGTTTCGGCATAGTGGGCCGCAATAAGGCTCTGTGCCAGTGTATTTTGTGCGCTGATCTCGTTATTTGCCAGGCTGCGCAACAGGGTTTCCTGTTCGCTCATGGTCTTACCCGGTCCTGCCGGCGGTTGAATGCCGTTTAGTATTTGCAAATAAAGGTTTACAAATTCTATGTTTTCGGTATTGTCTAAGGGTATATCGGCAAGTTTTAGCATGGCGTTAATGCTATCGGCTTCATCTGTATAAGTGGCGACCAACATTTTATCGGTTTCGATGCGTTGCAGTTCTTCCAGGTCGGTTTTGGCTTGGGCGGTTTGTTGGAGGTGAAGGCGTTCTTGTATTAAGCCGGTATAGAGGCGCATTTGCTCTTCAGGGTCGTTGGTCTGACTGAGTAACTGCTGCCAACATTCCGGGTTACAGGGGTCGTCAAAAGCACAATGACTTTGTTGAATTGATGGGAAACACTCAAACACATCTACGCCACCCGGTATTTCAACATTTAAAGTAGGGGCAAATACTGCACTTTGTGCTCTGTATGTAAAGTCGGCATTGGTAGCATTGTATATGTTAAGGTAATCAATACCATTTGGGTTGGGCTTAAAGCTGTTCCGGCGGGCTAATTTAGGTTCAAATTCCTCGCAAATTCCTTGGTCGTTCAGGTAATCTGTTGGGTTAAATTTAATAATCAACCAATCCATATTTATCGGGTAGTTGTATTGGTTGCAATCAATGATGAGATTAGGGTTTTTTCCCGAAAAAATATTGGCTACGGCAAATGTACCGCTAAAGGAGTTTTCTGTTACAGTGCCGGCAGCATAGTCAATATCTCTGCGCAGTTCAAGGGCAACGTTTAGATTTGGAGAAGCATCGGAGCAGGTAAACGAATTATTGCCGATATAATAACCGCTGGCACGTTCTGTAAAAATGCCATAACCTCCATCTATGTTATTGCCAAAGTGGGTTACATCAAAATGGTTGTTCTCTATTTGGGCAAAAATACCGCCATTTAAAGTAAGTGCTTTATTGGTGGCTAAAAAATCATTGTTCTGTACACTGATTACAGAGGTTAACGAGGGTCCGGCATAATAGTCTATTCCTTTATACAGATTTTCAAATCGATTGCCGGAACCGGTTTCGCCTACCCGCATACCTGTTCCGGTATTAAAAATTCCGATGCCCCGCTGTTTTGTTTCAACTATACTTTGCAAATTGATAAAGACATTATTTTTTATGGGCGAGTACAGCTTACCGCTTCTGCTTGCTATACCTACCGGTTGTCCGTATATGCCGGTACCTGCTATATAGTCGTCTGTGATTTCAAAGCGGCAATTTTGTATGTGGCTAATGCGCAAAAGGGCATTGTTTGGGTTTGCAATCAGCACTCCGACCTGATTGTTTTTAAATAAGGTATTGCCTTCTGCCCAAATAATACCACCAGTGTTGGCAATAATCCCGTCCTGATTGTTCAGCATAGCGGTTGCCACACCTATTCTGGCGTTTTCTATTTTGGCATTGTTATATAGGTATGCTATTCCATGTGCGGGTGCAAAATCGGTCAGTGGGTTGAACGGTTCGGCGGGGTGTGGTTCGTCGGGATTGCCAAGTATTTGAATGCCTTGCCATCGCTCATTATCACAACCGTTGCTTACCGTGCCACCGTCAACTATCAGTTTTGCGCCGGGCATTACCGATATCCAGGGCATCTTTAGGCATTAATAAAAGGTTCTTGAGGGTAAGGCTTGCACCCGGCATAACCATAATATCACTATACACTCTCATATAGCAGTTCCATGTTTCATTACTTGTAACCTCTATCGGGTAATCAATTGAATATGGACAATTTCGCACATAGCTGCTAACAGTTCTTTCGGTTAATGACTTGTGGCAGTGACCTAACTCATTTATAGTTATGGTATTGTGGGCTGTAGCTGGGTTGCCCCATTGCGTAACCATAAATCTGTCGCAGGTGCCATTTGTAGGAGAACCCAAATTTTCTTCTAAATCTGGCAAGTTTAAACAATGCCCTAATTCGTGCGACAAAGTCCATTCATTAATCATCCATTCAATTGGATAATTATTAGGTTTAAATTCTAACTCAATTTTAGTAAAAGTCCTAAACATAAATACAAAAGGCAGTTGTCCACCACCGCTACTACTGCCAAAACCTGGTGTGTTTGCTATTGCGCCTGCATTGCTGCTGTATAGTGCTTCTACAAAAAATATATTGATTTCTTTAGTCTTATTGACACCATAGTTTTGAAATAATGAGTAGAATAGCACAGAGGAGTTTGTCGCAGGTGGCGGAGCAAATAAATTATATGTGCGTCTTCGTCCAAATAAGTAATTCCCGAAAGTTTGAACCGAATATAACTTTCACCATCATTGTACACATTACAACCGGTAGAAGCATCTTTAGGTTTAAAATCTGAATAATAACTGTTTATCCCTGCTTCCAGCCCGTTCAGGTATTCCTGATGTAATTCATCATCTTCCTGAAAATTCCCTGACCCGTCAGAACGTCTGACAATTATAAACCTCATAGCTATTTCTTTAGTTACATGGTTTTCAAGCCAATACTCTAAATTTGATGAAACACAGGTACTCAAAGGTTCAGGCAAATCATTTATTACTCCCCCACAATCCTCATGCATTTGCGATTGTACCGGCATTTGAAACAGCATGGTTAAAATAAACATAAATAATCTGATTGCCCGTTTGCGGGGGGGCAGGAATCTAAGTAAAACTCTTTCTTTTTCATAGTTTCGTTGATTTATAGTTTGTAAAAAATAGGTAATTGTTATATGGTGGCTTAGAATTTAATAAATACTTTTCTGTTCATTGTCCCCTATTTATAGTCGCTTTTCATATATACATGTACAAAGCTAACTTTTTATGAATACCCTTGTATCTTTTATGGTAATTTTTTTAAAAATAAGTTTGCATAGTTCTTCTTTTTGAAACGGGAAAAAAAAAGCTTTCTGAAAATGCGCAGAGAACTTACTCCTCAAATTTCATTCAGTAAACAACCGTCTAACAGATGGGCTTTGGTTTGTTCGACCGGATAAAACTCTTTCAAATCCAGTTGCATTGAAAACTATGACACTTTTCTTTTTTTGCAAAGACAAAAAAGGGGGGAGGGTTTATTTTTGCAGTTCAGTCAACTTCATTTCCCGGGCTATTCATGCGCGCGGCAGCAGCGATAATTGTACCGCTGAAATTCTCTAATCCGGTAAAAGTATCAGAACCACCAAAGTAGCCACTTGTGCTTGCCTGAAATAGGTTGACCTCAAAATCAACTATACATGGACACGAAAAAAACGAATCAGGAAAATTCAGGCTTAGAAGTATCAGCCATTAACCGCACATTTAGCGAAGCCTTAAAACGAAAGCTAATTGAAGAATTAGATAAGAAAGTCATTACTATTGGACAAATTATTACGCTTTATGGCGTTAGCCGTACTTCTATTTACAAATGGCGTTATCTTTACTCAGTACATTATGAAAAGCAAACAAAAGTAGTGATACAAATGGAAAGTGAAGCATCCAAGAACATTTTTTTAAACCAGCGCGTAGCAGAATTAGAGCGTGTAGTTGGTCAAAAACAGTTGGAAATAGATTATCTGAATAAGGTAATAGACTTTGCTAACAAGGATTATAGCATAGATTTAAAAAAAAAGTGCGAACATCAGTCATTGAATGGTTCCGCAAGCACCCCCAAACACACAACCACCAAATGACAGACCTATACACTCTGAATGGTATCAGTAAACAAGCGCACGCACAAGCTTTAGCTTATGAGCGTCGGCAAGCCGGTAAAATACCCTTTTACCTGGGTCTTATTGAAGAGTTACGAGAGTTACATCCGTCCATCGGTTTACGCAATATTTATGAAACCTATCAGCCTGATGGGATAGGCAGAGATGCTTTTATAGATATGGGAAAGCGGTACGGGTATATGCTTGAAGAGCGTTCTAACCCCATTAGAACCACTTACAGCGTAAAATGTCATCGTTTTAAGAACCTATTGGCAGGCAAGGAGTTTACAGATGTCAACCAGCTTTGGTCGTCCGATATCACTTATTACAGCTTAGCAGAACAGTTTTTCTACCTGGTGTTTATTATGGATGTTTACTCCCGAAAAATCATCGGATACAACATTGCCGACAACATGAGGGCAGAAAACAATATTCTTGCTTTGCGAATGGCACTCACCCACAGAGGCATAGACAACTACCGAAACCAACTCATTCACCACTCCGACAAAGGTTCACAATATGCCAGTGATGCTTACACAGAATTACTGTCTAATCACAATATTTCCATTAGCATGTGTCTGAATGTGTATGAAAACGCCCACATTGAAAGGATGAACGGGACGATTAAAAATGATTACTTAAAACACTACAACATCAAAACGTTCAAAGAACTAACCGAAGGGGTAAAAAAAGCAGTCCATATTTACAACCAGAACCGAAAGCACCAAAGCCTGCCAAATAGAATGACTCCCAATCAATTTGAAACCTATTTATTAACAGAGCCAAGCAGCCAAAGACCAAACCTAAGTATTTACACAACTAAGAAAAACGAACAAATAACAAATCAATTATCTCTAACATTTGCTTTATAATTTACTAAAAAGGTCAACCTATTTTAGGAAGGCACAACTTTTCACTTTTAGTTTTTCACTTTTCACTTACCAAAATCTTCCCTGTACTCTCATGCCGCTCATATCCGCCCGGAAATGCCAACCGCCACACGTACATCCCCGAAGGCAACCCCGATAAATCGAGGATCTGCGTAAAAGTCCCCTTCAGGGGATTTAGGGGTGATTGGGTTTGGGGTGAAGGGGTTAGGGACGAGCCACCGGCAGGTAATACCTGATACCGCACCTTTTGCCCTTGTAAATCATACAATTCTACCACGCCAAAGGACAACTGCGGGGGGAGGGAATAGGTAATTTGGGCGGTACCGTTATTGGGTACAGGGTTTGGAAATACCTGTGCCTGCACATACTGCCGTACACCGGTCTGAATGGGGTTTATACCTATTGGATATTCCACGTCTGCTGCATGGTGCTGTACCGCAGGTGTTGCCAAGACTGTCCACTTTTAATACCCAGCTCTTAGTGGGAGAATTAGAATTGAAACCTGCCAAAACAAAACCACCATCGGGAGTGGGTTCTATATCACGGATGTAATCATCATCGATATTTGTGTCAGACGAAATAGGTGCTTCCCAAAGTATATCGCCCTCCTCAGAAATAGCTGTGATGGCTACCTCCCATATTGGCGGAGGGCCATAAGCAATAGGTACGGCAATTATTAATCCCGTTTCAGGATAGTAATAATGGGCAGATGACGGACTATAAGAGTTGTTTTTCAAGTGTGTTTTAGGTTGCCCAATGATTGCACCGTCAGCGGCAGAAAGATTGGCAAGGTACAGCCCTTTTTTATCAGGGAGGGTGCTTTTTATTAACCCCATTAACATGAGGTTGCTGTTTGCCAGTTGAAATACCTTGCATCCGCCATCATCGTCATTGGTGCCAAAGGTTTTTTGCCATTGCAGCGTGCCGATGCTGTCTGTTTTGACCACATACATATCATAGCCCGTGCTGTTGCTATAGCGGTAGCCCGATAAAACATAGCCCCCGTCTTGCGTTTGTTCGGCATACAGAAAAGTTGCCCATGTGCCATAAGCAACATCCCAAACCCAATTAAAATCGGCATCGAGTTTCATCATAAAAAACTTACTTCCGGTACCCGTTACCTGATTAGATGTCCATCCCGCAATTAAATAACCTCCATCCTGAGAGGCTATTATTTGAGCATTACCCTCTAAATAATCGGGGCGACTATAAAAATGGGATTGTAGTATCATACCCATATCGTCAAACTTTACTAAGGCAAAATCTCTGTTAGCAGCACTTTCTCCTTTTGTAAATACTACTATATTTTCATTTTTACCTGTTCTTATCATAGAGTTACCAAACAGTATAGCACTATACTGCACTGACCCATCTAAAATCTGTGTCCATTCGGTTTCTCCATATAAATTGATTTTGCGTAAATAAGTGGCGGAGTACCCACCGGAAGCGTTAAAATCGCCAACAACTAAATATCCATCTGATATCGGTTTAACGGCAACGGACCCCATACTGATACTATCTTCATAATAAGTTTGGTTGAAATAAATAGTTTGGGTAAGCAATGTGGAGTAATAACAAAGAAAGGCTATTAGTGAAACAATTATTTTTTTCATTACAATTTGTTTTTGAGGGTTGCAGCAAATACAAAAAGCCTTGTTTGCCTGAATAGTATTCAATTCAGGCAAACAAGGGATGGTTGGTTGGTTTACCGTATAACGGCTAATTTTTGAGTATATAGTGCGCCGCTTGTAGTTTTAAGGTGTAGTAAGTAAAAACCATTGGGATAATCTGCGATTTGCAAGGTAATATTTGGCTGGACAACCGGCAGTTGGTCTATTATTCTGCCCTGTAAATCCAGTACATATAATTTTGCACTACTAAATATTTCGGGCAGCGTGATGTATATCTGAACTTGGGTATTGGCAGGGTTGGGGTACACGTACATGCTTGTTTCTTCGGCTTTTGGGCTGTTTTTAGCTTTGGGAGGCGCGAGTGGCGTTTTATCAAAAGTTTCGGCATAGTGGGCCGCAATAAGGCTCTGTGCCAGTGTATTTTGTGTGCTGCGCTCGTTATTTGCCAGGCTGCGCAACAGGGTTTCCTGTTCGCTCATGGTCTTACCCGGTCCTGCCGGCGGTTGAATGCCGTTTAGTATTTGCAAATAAAGGTTTACAAATTCTATGTTTTCGATATTGTCTAAGGGTATATCGGCAAGTTTTAGCATGGCGTTAATGCTGTCGGCTTCATCGGTGTAGGTGGCAACCAATATTTTATCGGTTTCTGCGCGTTGCAGTTCTTCCAGGTCGGTTTTGGCTTGTGCGGTTTGTTGGAGGTAAAGGCGTTCTTGTATTAAGCCGGTATAGAGGTGCTTTTGCTCCTCAGGGTCGTTGGTCTGACTGAGCAACTCCTGCCAACAATCAGGGTTACAGGGGTCGTCAAAAGCACAATGACTCTGTTGTTCATTTTCAAAACACTCAAACACATCTACGCCACCCGGTATTTCAACATTTACAGTAGGGGCAAATACTGCACTTTGTGCTCTGTATGTAAAGTCGGCATTGGTAGCATTGTATATGTTAAGGTAATCAATACCATTTGGGTTGGGCTTAAAACTGTTCCGGCGGGCTAATTTAGGTTCAAATTCCTCGCAAATTCCTTGGTCGTTCAGGTAATCTGTTGGGTTAAACTTAATAATTAACCAATCCATATTTATCGGGTAGTTGTATTGGTTGCAATCAATGATGAGATTAGGGTTTTTTCCCGAAAAAATATTGGCTACGGCAAATGTACCGCTAAAGGAGTTTTCTGTTACAGTGCCGGCAGCATAGTCAATATCTCTGCGCAGTTCAAGGGCAACGTTTAGATTTGGAGAAGCATCGGAGCAGGTAAACGAATTATTGCCGATATAATAACCGCTGGCACGTTCTGTAAAAATGCCATAACCTCCATCTATGTTATTGCCAAAGTGGGTTACATCAAAATGGTTGTTCTCTATTTGGGCAAAAATACCGCCATTTAAAGTAAGTGCTTTATTGGTGGCTAAAAAATCATTGTTCTGTACACTGATTACAGAGGTTAACGAGGGTCCGGCATAATAGTCTATTCCTTTATACAGATTTTCAAATCGATTGCCGGAACCGGTTTCGCCTACCCGCATACCTGTTCCGGTATTAAAAATTCCGATGCCCCGCTGTTTTGTTTCAACTATACTTTGCAAATTGATAAAGACATTATTTTTTATGGGCGAGTACAGCTTACCGCTTCTGCTTGCTATACCTACCGGTTGTCCGTATATGCCGGTACCTGCTATATAGTCGTCTGTGATTTCAAAGCGGCAATTTTGTATGTGGCTAATGCGCAAAAGGGCATTGTTTGGGTTTGCAATCAGCACTCCGACCTGATTGTTTTTAAATAAGGTATTGCCTTCTGCCCAAATAATACCACCAGTGTTGGCAATAATCCCGTCCTGATTGTTCAGCATAGCGGTTGCCACACCTATTCTGGCGTTTTCTATTTTGGCATTGTTATATAGGTATGCTATTCCATGTGCGGGTGCAAAATCGGTCAGTGGGTTGAACGGTTCGGCGGGGTGTGGTTCGTCGGGATTGCCAAGTATTTGAATGCCTTGCCATCGCTCATTATCACAACCGTTGCTTACCGTGCCACCGTCAACTATCAGTTTTGCGCCGGGCATTACCGATATCCGGGCATCTTTAGGCATTAATAAAAGGTTCTTGAGGGTAAGACTTGCACCCGGCATAACCATAATATCACTATACACTCTCATATAGCAGTTCCATGTTTCATTACTTGTAACCTCTATCGGGTAATCAATTGAATATGGACAATTTCGCACATAGCTGCTAACAGTTCTTTCGGTTAATGACTTGTGGCAGTGACCTAACTCATTTATAGTTATGGTATTGTGGGCTGTAGCTGGGTTGCCCCATTGCGTAACCATAAATCTGTCGCAGGTGCCATTTGTAGGAGAACCCAAATTTTCTTCTAAATCTGGCAAGTTTAAACAATGTCCTAATTCGTGCGACAAAGTCCATTCATTAATCATCCATTCAATTGGATAATTATTAGGTTTAAATTCTAACTCAATTTTAGTAAAAGTCCTAAACATAAATACAAAAGGCAGTTGTCCACCACCGCTACTACTGCCAAAACCTGGTGTGTTTGCTATTGCGCCTGCATTGCTGCTGTATAGTGCTTCTACAAAAAATATATTGATTTCTTTAGTCTTATTGACACCATAGTTTTGAAATAATGAGTAGAATAGCACAGAGGAGTTTGTCGCAGGTGGCGGAGCAAATAAATTATATGCTGCGTCTTCGTCCAAATAAGTAATTCCCGAAAGTTTGAACCGAATATAACTTTCACCATCATTGTACACATTACAACCGGTAGAAGCATCTTTAGGTTTAAAATCTGAATAATAACTGTTTATCCCTGCTTCCAGCCCGTTCAGGTATTCCTGATGTAATTCATCATCTTCCTGAAAATTCCCTGACCCGTCAGAACGTCTGACAATTATAAACCTCATAGCTATTTCTTTAGTTACATGGTTTTCAAGCCAATACTCTAAATTTGATGAAACACAGGTACTCAAAGGTTCAGGCAAATCATTTATTACTCCCCCACACTCCTTATGCATTTGCGATTGTACCGGCATTTGAAACAGCATGGTTAAAATAAACATAAATAATCTGATTGCCCGTTTGCGGGGGGGCAGGAATCTAAGTAAAACTCTTTCTTTTTCATAGTTTCGTTGATTTATAGTTTGTAAAAAATAGGTAATTGTTATATGGTGGCTTAGAATTTAATAAATACTTTTCTGTTCATTGTCCCCTATTTATAGTCGCTTTTCATATATACATGTACAAAGCTAACTTTTTATGAATACCCTTGTATCTTTTATGGTAATTTTTTTAAAAATAAGTTTGCATAGTTCTTCTTTTTGAAACGGGAAAAAAAAAGCTTTCTGAAAATGCGCAGAGAACTTACTCCTCAAATTTCATTCAGTAAACAACCGTCTAACAGATGGGCTTTGGTTTGTTCGACCGGATAAAACTCTTTCAAATCCGGTTGCATTGAAAACTATGACACTTTTCTTTTTTTGCAAAGACAAAAAAGGGGTGAGGGTTTATTTTTGCAGTTCAGTCAACTTCACTTCCCGGGCTATTCATGCACGCGGCAGCAGCGATACTTGTACCGCTGAAATTCTCTAATCCGGTAAAAGTATCTCAAACAAGACAAAAAATGTCTGTTTGTCAAAAGCCCCGAAAGATTTGGTGTATCAAATTACTATTGACCCAAAACAGTAAATTTTCCGGAAGCGCTGCCACTGCTTGTATTGATTACGGCAAAGTAATATCCGTTCAGCACTCTTTGACCTTCATTATTTTGTAAGTTCCAATCAACTAAATATTCGCCTTTACCATTAAGGAAAATAGTATAGGTCGCAACGACTTGTCCCAGCACATTGTAGATAGTAAGGGTGGCTTTTTCTATGAGTAGTTGTTTGCAGATGATTTTTATCTGTACTTTGTCGGTAGCCGGGTTGGGGTAAATGCCGTTTATGTTTACAGTATTGCTTGTCTGGTTCTCAGTCAGCCATTCCTGAGCGATATCTGTGGTACCCCCTGTATTATCTGAAAAACTGGTGAAAGGTGAAATTACACCATAGCAGGTACTCAATTCCACAATTTGGTCGTGGATTAGTTCAGCGATGGCTCCTGTTGAGCTGTAATACTGTTGCATCAGGTAGGCAATTTTTTGTTTTGCCCATAATTTGGGCAAAAACTGCATTTGCAGAGTATTGTTTTCGGATAGGGTTAGCGGGTAATCGTAGCTTACAGGTGTTCCAAAAGCATTTCCGCTCAGATTTACATTGACCGTTCCCGGAGTATTGTAACGCCCGACTACCAGCATTTGTATGCCTTTAAACAGGTTGGGCAGTGGTATTGGATATGTTTCACTTACCAAATCGGGGCTAATGGTCATGTTGGTATTAAGCAGCACCGGATTTTGTATGGTGAGGTAAAAATTGGTAATCACCTCTTCCAGTTCATCATTCTTGAGAAATGTAGCTATCCCGTTGTTTTGATTGGCAAGCAGGGTAAGCAATTGTTCATTCACGTAACCTCCGATACCGAATGAAAAAATACTTATATCGGTTTCGGTGATGCTTATCAGGTCGTTTACGGCATTTAAAATCCCCGGTGTATTGGTAATGCCTGCGGTTGCTTCGCCATCGGTAAGAAATATAATCACATTGTAGGTATCGGCAGTTGCAGCGCCAAATTGCGGTATGGCAGTTTCAAAAGCACCGGAAATATTGGTTGAACCATCTGCATATAAGTTGGCAATATAGTTTAGGGCACTTGCCATGGTGCCGGGATTAAAATATTGGTGTGTGGTAAAAAGGCTGGTAATTTGATTGTCAAAATCTATCACATTAAACCGGTCGCCTTCATTCAGGTTTTGGACAATAAACGAAGCCGCATTTTTTGCCTGTTCCATTTTTGTACCGTTCATACTCCCCGACCGGTCAATAATGAGTGTAAATACTTTGTTGATAATGGGTGAAACGGCAGACCCATCGGGTTCTGCAATAAAGGCACAGTACCCTAGCCCATAAGCGTCGCAACCTAACGTTTCTGGAAAATAATTGCTAAAACCCACCACTCCCAAATCGGTGGCACTAAGCGTGTATTGCTGTTCATAATCCCGGTCGGCGGGTTGTTCGTAGAGCATCACCGTTACCGTTCCGGTGTAGTCGGTAAATGCCACATTGGCTTCTGCTTCATGAGAAGTGGTGATGAGGTTTTCGATAACCCTTCCGGAACTGAGCGTTAAATTGAAACTTTGCTCCACTAACGGAGTATTTTGAATAAGCAGGTAATCGTTCGGATAAAAATACTTAACAATCCCGAATTTATATGGCAGCAACTCTACATAGGTTAATTCAATAATGATGGTAGAATCGGGTTCAATTGCATTGTTTATATGGAAGTAAAGCGGTTGAATACCGAGATAATTGTTTAGATTGGTATTAGTGCTTCCGCCTCCCGATCCCGGCAAAATAGTGTCCTGGGGTTCGGCACTAAAATTGGCTTCGTTCCATTCTCCATTGCTAAACCAACGCAATCCTGTAGCACTTGCGTTTTCGGGAACCGGAAATGCAAATACGAAATTTTCGTCGTTTAAAAATTCATTTCTGAACTCCTGTGTTGCCACTGTAATGGCAATTTGGTTATACACTTCAACCTGTACATTTGAACTTATCAAATGCAAATATTTTGCAGAATCGGCATCAACTACACAAACACCATTTGCCCAAAGGGCCATGTTGTTGATTAACATGGCAATAATTAAAGATAGCTTTTTCATGTTTTTGACATTTAAGAGTAATTAACAGATTTTTCAAATTATCTTTATAATTCTCTTAACGTATCTGTTTCCAAAGCGGTTGCCTGATATTGGGTAAATAGCAAAAAATATAAATAAAAAAGGCCGCCCAAAGATTTTGGACAGCCTCTTTTACTTTACTTGTTAAAAACTAATTCAAAAAAGCATTGTTAATGCTCGAAAAATCGCCTGTACCCTTCCAGTCAATTGCTTCCCCTTTTTCATTAAATGACCATGTAAAAAGAGCCTTTACACTAAAGGGTTTGCCGGTTGAGGTAATAATTCCGTCGTGTTGAACAGCATTCAAAACTTTACCGTTTTCTTCTCTGTAATTGCTCGCCTCGAAAAATGTAGTCTGGCTGGTAGCTCCAAGTCCCTGAAAGAATTGAACAACGCCATCCTTACCATGAAAAGTGCCTCCAAATGGAGCTACTTTAGGGTCAGCACCATTATAAAATGTAACATCGTCTGCTAATTTTTCAAGAATACCGGGTACATCGCCTTGCATAAAACAAGCATAAATTTCTTGTACGGTTTTAAGGTTGTCGGACATCGCTAATTTGATTTAGAAGGTATTTAAAATTAAAAAGTAGAACTGCTGATTTTACAATCGGAACTCATTTGTCGCTGATTGATTTTGCCTATAAATTACCATAGACTAACCCATTACTCCCAATTGAAGCATAAGCGATCCTGAGTCCTGATAATTGTGAATAGATTTGACTTTGCCATTTTCCCAAACTTGCACTTCGCAAACTGTCAGATTTATAGATTTTCCCGTAGACGGAATAATGCCGTTCGGAGTATGCAAATTGCCGGTATGTGTAGCCGTAGCGTTAAATTCCACAACAACATTATTGCCATTTGAAAATACATTCTTGTGATGAATACGCATGTCGGGAAATGCCCCTTTAAAACCCTGCATAAACTGTATAAATTCATTTTTGCCTCTAAAAGTGGCACCCAAAGAATATACTTCTATTACCGCATCATCGGCAACCATAGAAACCGTTTTTTCAAAGTCGTTGTTAGAAAATGATTCGTGAATGTCGTAAACCAGTTGTTCAATTGAATTATTCATAAAATTATGTTTTTGAAAATTCAACAAGGCTGCCACAAATATAAGATAAGACGGTCGTGTTTTTTCTTCTATATTATAGATATTTAAGCGACATTGACCAAATCTGTTGGCATAAACCCGTCTGCGAATTGAGTATTAAAAATTGAATCGGGCGATTTTCGTACCAATTTAATAACTGTTTTGACCGTAAAACGCGTATTACAGAGTATTTTGAGGTCTAAAATGCTAAAGTTAGGGTTATTGTATTTAACCTGATATTGTGCCTGCAAAATTTTAGCCGTCAAGGTAGCGGTAAAGCATAGATTAACAAAATTGGTCAGATTTTTCGAGGTGTAGTTTTTGAAATCGGATAGTCCGAAAAATTGTTTGGCATCCCGAAAGTCAAACTCAATCTGAAAACGCAAACTATAATAATCTATCATAGTTTGCCAGTCGAGGTTAGGGTCGGTGGTGCAAAATTTAGAGAAGGCTACTTTTTGGGTTTTCAAATTGGTTATTTTTACTATCCCCACATTTAACAGGTTTTTGCTTAAGGATTTGTTGTAACAGGGCAGTTGCCATATCTGAGTAAGGAGACCATTTTCGGTTTTGGTGTCTTTCAGTTCTTGGTTATCAAGGTTGTTCAAATCTACTTTTTCTCCGTATTTTTGGGTCTTCCCCGATGTTTTGGGGCTACTGGGTCTGAGTAGGCATAGACGAGGGCGGCATTTACAGGCAAACGGGTAATCAGGTGAAGTCCGGTCTTTGTTACCGCAGAGAAATAATCTGCCGAGGCATAAGCACAGTCTGCTACCATATAGGTCAGGTTGATGCCCGGTAAGCACGAAAGCAACTTGTTTAACAAGGCGGTGAATGCCCGAAAGGATGCCGTAGGATTGGGCTGCTTGGGTCGGTTTTGCTGCCTTGCTTCCTGCCACGAACCAAACATCTGCCTTCGGCACTGCGCCGCTTGCCAGCTAATGCCTTCTTTTTCTGTTCCGCTATCCGCTTCCTGTCCCCCTCTGTCTGTACGACTTGCTCTACCACCATCGGATATGATTTCCGTTTCCCCACAGCTATCAGAGAAGCACAAAAAAACAAATCCCGAATATGGGGCATTTCTGAATGCTGCTCCAAAACTTCGACAAACCATAGGTCTTGTCCCGACTTTTCCCTTCTACCACTTCGTCTATGGCTATAATATAATTCTCCTCCGGTTGATACACCCACTTCAAAAACAACTTCATACGAATGCGCTCCCACAGGTAGTCCTCTGACATAAAACGAAACCAAGTGCGAACAGAGTAGTTACTATAGCGGCATAAACTCCGTACACTTACTCCATATCGAATACACATAAAACAGTACAGAAAATCCCTTAATTGTAATATCTTTGCTACTGACAGGATGTCTTTATATAACTCTAAAGGCAGAATGTTGGGAGGCATATACTTTGATTTTGGGTTTGCAATTCGCAAAATTACAAAGATATCGCCTCCCTTCTTTTTTTTAATGTGTGGCAGCCATGTTGAAAATTGTTAAAGAAAATTTCTCAGATGACTAAGATGATTGTCTGTTCAATTCGGGGTGAAAGCAGCTTCAAGACTACTTACATCAACAATGGCTTTGTGTTCCGTTACTAAACCGGCATCGTTCAATGTCCACCGCATTTCTCCTGTACTTTCATACGCTTTACCGGTGGTTAAAACTTTACCCTTAATATGAATGGAGGCAATCACGGTATTGCTTTCTTCTCCCACTATGCTTGGCACAAATTCTATCAATTGAACAACTGTGGGTATCACACCGAAAAATTTCTCCTTAATTTCTTCTGCACCCCTGAAAGTGCCTGCAAAAGGAATAATATCAGGATTGCCCGGGTGTATCCATACACAATCCGGGGCAAAAGTTGCAAGAATAGCAGGTATATCGCCCCGGCCAAAAGCAGCATAGTTATCCATAACCGTTTTGGCGTTTTTGCTTTGACTAAATATGGAGGTAGTAAGAATCAAAAAGAAAACAAAAGAAAGGAAAGGTTTCATGATTTGTAATGTTAAAGTGGTTGGAAATTCAACAAGCTTTGCTTTACAATTAATTTGTACTCATTTCAGTCAATATGGCATTACCTTTTAATTGGTTGACCATGGAAGCCGTATCCATTTCAACCCAGGATTCGCTGATTTTACCTTCGCTGTTAAATTTGTATGCCCCCATAACCGATAGTTTCATTTTATTGCCCGTAGCAGGTTGGCCCATAAACATGCCGGTATTAGTGCCGGTTGCAAATCCTTTGCAGCTAATAATATTGTCAGAAAATGAAAGCACTTCTAAATTGCGTTTGATATCGGGAAACGCAGCTTTAAAACCTGCAACTCGCATTTTTAACTCGTTGTTACCAGAAGTTACACCGCAAAAATGATGTTTGGCATCAGGGGTAAAATAGGAGACTAATTGTTCAACATCTGCGGTATCCGAAGCATCCATAATGCCTTTTACAATAGCTTCGGCAGCAGCACGCGGGTCAATGCCTGCCATCAATTGTGATTCAAACGATTTATTGTCAAACATTGCCATTATGGATTTTATTTTACCTTCTTCATTCAGTTCAAAAAGGGAAATAAATGGTAGCACCACTTTATTGCCGGTAGCCGGATTGCCCATCATAGAACCGGTATTTGTTCCAATAAAAGCACCTTTTACAGCTACTTTATTTTCATCGGCAATAAAATCAGACAATTCATGATGCCCATCGGGAAAACCTGTTTTAATAGCAACAACTATTTCTGCCCAACCATTTTTATCAAGTGGAACAGGCGACAGTGCCGGCATAAATTCAAAATCATGACTGAAATTATCAGCAAAATTGACATTTGCAGAATCAATTGCTGCAAAATAATCTGAAACAACAGAAAATCCATTTTTCATTTTTTATTAATTTTTTGGTTTGAAAGTTTATTTTTGTGAAGTTTTGCTAATTATACGAGCCGGTATTATTTTTGGATTACGAACCCCAAAAAAAATAAAACAGCCCTTTAGGTCTTAAAACTCAACAGCATCCGGGAGGAGATTGACCATGAACCCCGCTATTTATACAGCAACACATGAAGACGAGTTAATAAACCGGCTTAAAGAGCGGGACGAACCGGCTTTTGCTGAACTTTACGACCATTATTCGGGAATACTGTTTGGTTTAATAGTTCGAATAGTACAAGACTATGTTGATGCTGAAAACCTTTTACAAGATAGTTTTGTAAAAATTTGGCTGAACATCGAAAGATATGATCCTGAAAAGGGGTGCTTTGCCACCTGGTTGATAAACGTGGCCCGCAATACGGCGATAGATTTTACCCGATCAAAATATTATTCTTATAAAAAAATAAACCAGAATCTGGAAAAAATCGTTTCTAATGATTTAGTTCCTAAAACGAAAGGGATTGAGATAGAAACTATCGGCTTGCCCGACCACTTAGAAAAATTATCACCTCAGGCAAAAGATATTATCCAATGGATGTACTTTGAAGGATATACGCAACAAGAAATATCGGACATCAAAGGAATACCTCTTGGCACGGTCAAATCCAGAACGCGGCTTGCATTGAAAGAATTGAGAGAAATTTATGTATAATTTAAAACACCACCCAATTGAAAAATAAGTTTGACATCTCAAAACAAGAATTAGAAAAGTTACTCGCTTTCGATGGTCATCCAACTGATATAAGTGAGGCGGAGGCTGCGGAAAAAGCATTGCTTGGTTTAGCTGCCGGGTATGAACTGATACCGCCCTTACCACTAAAAAACAAAGTTTTAGATAAACTTCGTCAACTTAAACAACAAACCAACGCACGCACAACCTTAGATATCAATAACCTCCCCTTACTTAGTGCCACTTCAAACTGGTTAGATTGGAAAGAGTTGGTTAAAGACATCAACCCTCCCGATGATTTTGAAGATTTATACCTGCATACGCTCGAATTAAACAACACGCGCGAACTTTCTGTAGTTTGGGTGCGTGAGTATGTGCCTGAAGAAGTTCATGAAGATTTACTCGAAAGTTTTTTGATATTGGAAGGAGGTTGCGAATGTGAAATTACCAACTCTGAAGGCGACACCCGCACCGTTCGCCTTTCTGAAGGTGATTTTATTACTATGCAAATTGGTGAAACTCACAATATTAGAATTACCTCTCAGCAACCTACCAAAGCCATATTACAATGGCTGAAAGTTGCTTAAGCCTTTTGTCCCTGTCAAAAATGCTTTCGTTTACTACTTAACCATCCAAACAAAGGGGTATTTCGGTTTTTATTAGGCTGTTTTGCATTCGCAACATTCCTTTGTTTGTACCACTTAATCAAATGACAATATTGATGAGATGGGGTAAAAGCCTCCACTAAGTGGCAGGCTAAAATTCCTTTTTTAACGAAGTAATGGAACTGCCTGTTAAGCCCGCCGCGCTATTGGCTGTGATTGTACAGCCATTGATATTCAGCGATAACATCGGCAATAAAATGCTGGCAGTTTTTAAAAAACAGATTGTAATATCTGTATCTTTTTTGTGTGCGGACAACGGCTTCCTGCATAGTGCCTGCATCGTAGTAAGTAGTAAAGCATCGTTCAGGCGTGCCGGATTTGATAACCCCTGTTTCACGAATCAAGGACGCTTTAAAGAGACCGAAAAAATTCTGATTTTTGGGGTAAAAACCGATACAATCTCCATCACCGGTTTTGATGCAGACATGCCAAAAGTCTATTAAGGGAATTTTCGGAAACTTAATATTCAACACATTGATTTTGCTGATACAGATTTCGACCATCTGATTTGTTGATTGTTGATTGACCGTATCATACGCAATAACGGCCGGCTCTAAAGCAATGCTATCGGGCAGCAATGCTGCCTTGTGTCCGGCAAAGAGCGGCTGAACGTATATTGTTAACAGTTGCAGATAAATTAGAACAGTACGTGTCATTCTGCTATAATATTAGCTTAAAGGGTTGTTTATTTTTAAAAACTTTATTTCCAAAGCCAGTAGTATTCATCGGCAGTTAAATTGTTTTTATCCGGTACAAAAAACTTTTATTGTCTGTGTTTCGTTAAACAAATATAAAAACTTCCTTCCCGCTAAACGCTAATTACGGAACATGATTCGATTTGCCACACGCGAGTGGACAAAAGAAGATGTAGATATTTTATTAGATACCACCATTGACGGAGGGTGCAGGTTGGTGGTACATAACGATGAGGTCAACACTTTTGACTGGGTAATCAAAGCCTTGATAGAAATTTGCAGACATACACAGGAACAGGCAGAGCAATGCACCCTCATCATTCACTTTAAAGGCAGATGTGTGGTTAAAGAAGGTTCGGAAGATGAATTAAAGCCTATGCGTGAAGCCATAGTCGAGAGAGGCATCGGAGCAACTATAGAATACGACTAAGTAAAATAATGATCCGCCTGTTTACGGATTCTTTTATTGTTTTTTTTCTTGTTTTTTAAGTTCCCGTTCTTGTTTTCTTAATTCTTTCAGTTTGGCCAGGTCTCCGATATATTGATGATAGAGTTGTTTTGCTTTTTCGTCTTCCAGCAACCGGCTTTGTCTGAACTGTTGCAGGTCTTTCAAAAAAACATCCGTATCAAACACGATATCTTGTGTATAGATGGCCGAGTCAGAGTTGGCAGATTGGTTTTTCCCTGTCCACTTGAATGCTCCTTTATTGTAATTGTTTAGCACAAATCCATCTGCGAGCTGAAGCATAACGACAGTGCCGTCAATGGCAGCCCAACCATTTCGTTTTATGGAGAATTTCGATTTTGCGGGGTAAACCGACCCTTTTTTCATATCGCTTTTCCATTGTTTGAACAGCAGGTCGAGTTCATAGCGGTAGCTTCCCTGTTGCGCATCGTATCGGATAGGATTGATGGCGGAATGCCAGGCAATGAACCAATGCGGGCGGTCGAGCGTAATGCTGATGGATTTAAAAGCCAGGGCTGCCGTTGGATAGTAGTTGTTGCCAACCCCATGAATATAGTTTTCGGTAGATAGAGGGAGTTGTAACTCGGCGTGCTTGTCCCAGTTATAAACACGGTGGCTGCTTTGTTCGGAAACAAAAAGGTGGTGTCCGGAGCCGGAAAAAATGAGGTAAGAAATACTGATGCTGTACTCAAATTTGTCGCTCAACATGCTACATTCGATAGACTGACAACGCACCAAAAAAGCAGCATCAATGGTAAAACGTATTTGTGCGGTTGCGGGAATATAATATCCTTCGGTAACCGACAGCCTGAACATCTGCAACTTGTCAGCCCGTCTTTCTGATAAGATATCAAACCCGTTGATCACTACGGTATGTTGGTCGGCAATTTGAAATTCTTTTCGGGCATCTACCAATACCTCGAAGGAGGAGGTGTGCATATCGCCTAAATTTCCGGAAAAGCGGATTGTTTTTTTACCGGATTGAATTGAAATTCCATTAGCAGCCAAAAAGGAGTAATAGCCGTTGAACGTGCCGACATCGGGACCTAACCCTGTGGCTGAAGTATGGCTTAATGTGGCTGAAAAAGGAAACCCGTTAAAGATGGCCGGATTGTCAATATAGCTTCCAAGGCGATTTAACCGGTGGTTGTAGCTCCATTCGTGGGTAAATCCCCGCCAAAGAATAGCTGCATCGGAATAGAGGGAATCTTTAGGCATTTGAGCAAAAATAATTTGACCAAAAAGCATACATAAAAAGGAGATTACCCATATCATTCGCCTTTGTTTTGAAAGGGTAAAAGAAATCATGTAGTTTAATTTCAGCTTCATCTTATTCATTTTTTAATCTAAATACACTTGTGCCGGACAGCCGCAACTACCGGAGTCTGTATAAACGCATATCCGGTTAAAATCTTTTAGAAGATTGGTAAAACCCAAGTGGTCATTTGGTCATATTGTACCTTTTTGTTTCCTGAATGAGCGGTTAAAGTGAACTTCAACAGCATGATGAAGTTGAAAATTTTGGGAAGCCATTCATTTTTTTCGTTTTTTTTGACAATTAAATTAGTTTTGAACAGCTATTCCTGCTAAAATCAATATTTTAGATTCTAAATTTCGATTTATTGAATTGGAAACTTTGATTACCTTTAATCGTTAAATCTTTTGACTATGCAAAATATTAACCATGATGAACTGGGCATCTATTCAAGTGCGCCAAAATCCAGTGTTCACTTTGTAGAGCGGTTGACCAAAGCATTTTATTACCTGTTTTTACACCCACGGGCAGTTATTGCCGGCGATATTTTATGGGTATTAGTCGGTATAGGGTCGGTTACCTGGTTTTTCCGCAATTCGGGTAATATTTGGTTATCCGTTATTCTTTGTATTGCACTGCTCGGGATTTCATTGGCCTATTCCAATATTTTGCCCCGAATCTATACCTGGTTCACTACCCTGTTTTTTGGCAAACCGGTATTCGGTAAATTGGGAGGATTAGACAGAGTTACCTTTTTTACCATCCTAAAATCAAGCCCTAAAATACGGATTGATTTGAAAGAATCAGAAAAAGAAATCGCCAAAAAATTCTGTGAATTGGACAATGATCTGACGGAAGGTCTGTTTAGGGAGCGATACTATGCCCTTTACGGAGAACAGGCTTCCAGGGAGGGAACAGATATGGAAGCACAATGGAAAAATCTTTGGGAAAACAAATTGTTAATGGTCGGTACCGGAAAAGCGACCTTCCAAAATGTCAGAAATACAGAGAACCTCGGATTTAGGGTCATGCCCTTAAAGCTGCAAAATGCCACTATGTTAATCAGCCCGTTTATCAAATTTTTTCAATTGTTTGGCATCGTTCTCATAGTCGCCTATTTAGCCGAATGGATGTCGTTGTTGACCGCCATCCAAATCATGGTCGCTCTCAACCTCATCTTGTCTATATTTTGGTATTTGCTATACTCCTACAATATGTCGGATATCGCCCTGATTGTGCCTGATGAAACTGTCCTTTCTAAGGATTTATATCAAAAACATGCCGACAAAATTTCGGGGCTTCAAAACAAATCTATCAAACCAATAAATATAACCATCGAAAACAGTTTTTTCACCGATATACGCACCCATCAACTGAGGTTTATCGGTGCTTTTACCCTTCTAAACAGTTTATATATTCTGGGAATGTTGCTGTTGGTTGTGGGGGCTCAAGCCCTGTTTATAGGTTTGGGGGAACCGGCATCTAAATGGTACCTGTTGTTTGGCTTGGGCATCCTGCTGCTGCCCATTGGATTTTATGTCGGCTTCTTTTTTATCTCCGTCATCATTCAACATTTCCGGAAAGTGCTGGGCTCTCTGGTGGTTGGTGTTACCACTGCCGTTTTGCCCTTTTTTATTTACTATCTCATCAAAGGTCAGCTTCAAATCAATGAAGTCCAAAATGGTATCTGGGCAGCTTTGTCGGGAATTACCACCATTCTGAGCACCATAGTCGCCTCTCAGTTCAGAGAAATTCTGGAAAGCGAGCCTAAAAAGGATTCTGATAAAAAGTAAACCTGAATAAAAATTAAATCCGGCCATTAATCCTTCCCTCCTCTTCTTTCATCCATTTTTTACCCGATTTTGGGAACGGGCATTGCACGACTTGAACAATTATGCTACTTTTTCAGAAAACAGCAAAGGCAATTTTCCGGTCAATCGCCTTTTCCTTGCTGATACTTGCTCCGTTTGGATGGTTGCAAGCCGATATTTTCCGGATTTTGGACGAAGACAAAGAAGCGCTTCAATGCCGGATTGACCTGATTCAACAAGCCGAGCGCGAAATTCTGCTATCTTACTACATTGTCAATGACGATGTATTGGGCAATGCCCTTTTTTATCTTTTAGTCGAAGCCAGCCAACAACGCGGGGTAAAAGTACACCTGTTGGTTGACGCTTTCCGGAGCCGGATTGCCAAGCCAACTATTGCCTACTTAGAAGAAAACGGCGTAACTGTGCAGGTTTTTAACCCCGGCAGGCTGTTTAAACCCAGAAGCATTACCCACCGCCTGCACGACAAAATTTTTATGACCGATGCCCGAAGTTTTATTACCGGAGGAAGAAACCTGAAACGCGATTATTACGAACTGGGCGAGACCTTTAACTTTACCGACCGGGATGTGTTGGTTCAGGGTGAAGCGGCTGTCAAAGAAGCACGCATTCATTTTTTCAGTATCTGGAATAACCGGAAATTGTCATTCATACGAAAAACAAAAAAACTAACCGAAAAACAACGCATACAAGTCAGACAACAATTGAAAGAGGCCATTGAATTACTTCAGCGCCAAAATATCATCCGGTTGCACACCCAAACTGATTGGACAAATGTGCCCCCGACAGCCTCGCCGGTCTTTTTTGAACACGACGATTTCTTTGTACGCAAAGGCAACAAAATGGTAGAAACTGATATAAAAGACCTTCGCAGTACAAAAGCGTTTATCGGATTGGTCAATCGTGCAAAACACAGTATTGTGTTTGAAAATGCTTATGTCATTCCAACCCGAAGATGGAGAAATGCTTTAAAAAAAGCGGCAGAACGGGGAGTATCCGTCAGAATACTGACCAATTCAATTGCAACCAACGATGTGATGATTGCACAGGCAGCCTATCTCAACCAACGAAAAAAACTCTTAAAAATGGGAATCGAACTTTGGGAATACCGGATGCACGAAAGAACCCTGCACACAAAAGCAGGCATCATAGACGACACCATTTCCATCGTTGGCAGCTATAACCTTCATGCGGTGTCACAAAAATGGACAACGGAAGTTTTAGCATGGGTGGCCGATCCCGATATCGCGCGGCAACATAAAGCAATGATGGATAAAAACCTCGAATATTCCATAAAAATCGGCCCTAACAACCGACCGGTTCTCCCGGGCGGAATAACGATTTCAAAGCCCCCTTTTAACCGAAGAATAAAAACCTTTTTGGCGAGATACAGCCTTGCTTATGTCTTTGCATTGATATAAACAAATCCCCGAATTTAAATAAAGCAGTTAAATGCTATCAGCCCAGGACGGGTTTGGTTTGTGCTATACACATATTTATAAATGCTCGCTTAACAAGCGCTTTTTATGCCTCCGCAAAGCCTCAAAGCACCCCTGCAACGGGTTAAATCACCTCTGCAATGACTTATTGCACCCCTGCATTTCTTCAAATCGCCCCTGCAAAGGCTTATTGCACCCCTGCAACGGGTTAAATCACTTCTGCAATGGCATAATGCACCTTTGCATTGGCTCAAAGTACCCGTGCAATAACCTATTGCGCCCCTGAAATGGCTTATGGCACCTCTGCATTACATCAAATCACCCCTGCAATGACTTAATGCACCCCTGCATTGGCTCAAAGTCCCCCTGCAATGACTTTTTGTCAACCCTGTTTGATGCCTTACATCTTGTTTTTTTACACTAATAAGTGGGGAGGCATCCCCTGATATTCCATGTTTAGTGTGCATTGATTATTCTATGTCTGCCTGAAATTCTTTGCAAAGCCGGCATTTTTTGATGCATTGGGAGGTATTTTTTAATCTCGGCTTCAAATTCAGGCTTGTGCGGGTCTATTAGAGGAGGGCTATAAAAAAGCGATATTCCTCCCTTCCAAAGTAGAAAGTACCTAATCAATTCCAAACCGGTTTTTCGGGCCAACATCGCCGGAACAGGCAAATCTTCTTTACAGAATACTTGTGGGTTTCGGTTATTTTGGGTGAATATTTATTATTTGATTGTTTTATCAAATGCTTTGCAGGTAAAGCTACATTTTCCATAACAAAAAAAGCACAGGCATTTAAGACCTGTGCTTTTAAATGAACAACTTTTATATTTGAGCAGATTGCTTAACGGATCGTAGTGTTTTGCTGTATCCAGCATTTTACCGTAACCGGTGTGCCGGTTGTGTAGCCTTTAAAAAATAGCGTTTCTTTGTTGGGGAACCCTTTGGAGGCGGCATTGATTTTTTCAGATGCTTTTGCTGCCACACTGGGGTCAATGTCTCTCGCTCTTGCATACATATCGGCAGCCACCCAATAAATAGCATGTCCGTCAAAGCCGTCGTCTCCGCATGAACCTTTGCTTCGCATATAAAGGTCGCCGATAAAAATATAAGGTTCTCCGGAACCGGGCTGAAGGTCGGCAGCTTTTTTGGCATACTGCCGCGCTTTAGAATAATTGCCATTGGCTACCTGTTCAATTTTTGCCAACTGCATATATACTTTTGATTCTTTGGCAGGGTCATTTTCTAATTCTAAAGATTGAAGATAGTATTTAATGGCATTGCCAAAGTCGCTGTTTTTTTGATATTGTTGAGCGATAAACCTTGCCTGAGAAGCAGAAGGCTCCAGCGTTTGCCATTTAAGCAATACTTCAAAATAGAGCGGAGTGTCAGTACAACGGGTTTGTTTTAGCTTTGAATAAACCTGTTTCAGGGTGCTGATGTCGTTTGGATTAGCCCGGTATTTATCTCCGAATATTTGTAAAACAGTAGGACAATCGGTCGAGGCAGTAGCAGTAGCTGCAGATGTTGCAGCATCAACCCGTTCTTTCCAGTTTTCCATAACTTCCTGAACTTGTTTGTAGAGGGCGGCATAGTATTCATCTTCATTGTTTTCCACATTGTTGTTGACAATATCAATAAGATAGTCATAAGCCGCAAACATAGAATCGGGTTTAATTACCTTGGTTTGGTAAAGCGAAACCATATCTTTAAAATATTGGTAAACAATATCGTAAGGTGCATCTTCGGTCTCTTCGGCAATGGCCTTTTGGCGCATTAAAATTAAGGCATCAGTTTCATGCGGTTTGTAGGTAGCATAAGTCCGCGCTTTCAGGCTATACATTTGAGCGGTTTCGTTAAAAGCGGTTCCTCGTTTGTCGTACAATTGAAATATGGTGTCTAAGTAGGCATAGGCTTTTGCCTCATCCAAAAATTTCCATTTTACCAAACCTCCGTTGTCTTTACAAGGGCTATCCTCAATGTAACCCGGAATTGTAGAACCATCTTTGCAAACAGCGTCTTCAATCTGTTTCTCCAAAAATGTTCTGTACATTTTTTCACCATCAATATAAGGTGTTTTACGGGCAGTTGGGGCGTTTTTAATCACATAACGCCAATAAGGCAAGGCATCGGCGTATAGGTTTTGTTTGTAGTATTCCCGATAGAGTGAATAATTTTGGACCGTTTCAACGCTGTCCGGTCCCCATTTGCCGGCAACTTCCATAAACAAGGCATCTGCTTCTGTTGCCTGAACAGTTTTGGAAGTTTGTTTTTCTTCGGTTTTAGGTTCGTTTTTTTTGCCTTTTTTCTGAGCATATCCCTGAAAAGTAAGGCTGCCAAAAATCAGGGAGGTTATTAGGGCAAGCAGGCAAATTTTCGACAATCTTTGCATGATGGGATGGTTTGTTTTTTAAAGTAGGAAATTAATAGTTGAATAAAATTTTTTTTGCCTTTCGTTCATGTAACAGATATAAAAGAGGTTTGTTTTAATCGTAACGGCGTTTAATAAACCATTTGTCGTTTAAAGTAAAGCCGAAGGTTGCAAGCAGGCTGGTTTCACGAATTAAAGCATTTTGTATAGTACCTCTTTGACCTAATTCCACAGATAAGTTTAATCGTGAACGTACTCTTTTGAGCGGCATACCCATTCCAAAGGTAATGCCCCACTCGGTCAATCTGGTATCATGCATGGTTAATCTGCCTGTTCCGAAATACCCGCCGGCGCTGTAAGAAGAGTTTTTAAAAAAACTTCCTGAAGAGCGGCTGTCGGGAACTATGGTTGCTCCGGTTGAAAATTTAAGACTATTGGTCAGTGAGGTATCTGATTGTTCATAAAACCTGAACTGTTCCCAGTTTTCCCAGCTAACGTCAGCACTGACAATCCATTGGTCTGTGCTTTGAAGTGATACGCCGGTCGAAATCTTGGCAGGCAGTGAAATTTTACCTTTCTGATCGTTGGTAATAAAAAGCGTATCTATCACCGAAACATTATCATCTTCAATCTGAGCCCTTTCCCAACGAGTATTCTGTGTACTGTTAAGCTTGGTGCCTGCATTTCCGGATGCTCCAAAAATCAGGTTCAGCTTTTTCGACAGTTTCAAATCATACTGAAGCCCCAAATTCCAGATAAATCCTCTTGGGAAAATATCCTGAGTTCTTACATTGTTAAATACATTTTCTTCAGAAGGGAATGTTTGTCGCAATTGCCGCGATTGAGTGCCAAAAACATAGCCAAGGTTGAGCCCGGCAGAAACAGACTTATATTTAAATCCATTGCCGAAATAAACCTGATACAATTGCCCGTTCCCTAAAAATCTGTACTGAAGGGTGTCAATTCCCTCCTGACTCTTATTGACCGATATGTCGTAGTGAAAATAGCTGTAGGGCAATATTCCGAAACTTGCCCCCCAATATTTTTTTAACGGAAACGCAAAGGCCAGGTAAGAAAGGTTGCCGGTAGCAGTACGATGCTGCTCGGTGGCAGTATTGAGCCACAAGGCGCTGCCCTGAAGAGCAATTTCGTAGGTAGTCAGTTGCAGAGAACTATAAGAAGCCGGATTGCCGTAGTTTATATTCAGCGGGGTTCGCAAAGCAGTACTGACACCGCCCATTGCGCGGTTAAATGCAAACTGAGTTGGGTGTATATCACCGGTGCCGGCAATGGAGTAGGGAGAATTGACCTGGTTGATCTGAGCGAAACCTTTAAACGAAAAGAAAAATGAAAAAATCAGGAGGCAAAATGCCTTAGATGTTGCCGACATTATATTGTAAAATTTTGTTCAACCCTTCGGGTACTAAATTTGGGGACACAAATATCTGATTATTAAGCCTCTTTTCAAAAAAAATGGCATCTCCTCCTGTTAATATGACTTTTTGTACCGAATATTCCTGTCGGTAGCGGTCTATAATGCCGTCCATTTCGGCCAAAGCACTCACAATAACACCCGAAATCAGGGAATAGTATGTATTGTTGCCTACTAATGGCAAAAAATTGATTTCATCAAGTGTTGTTTCAATAAACGGCAATTTTTGGGTAAAGGTGTGCAAAGCCTTAAATCTCATCATAATTCCGGGTGAAATGGCACCACCCAAATAGCTGCCTTTGGCATTGATGAAATCATATTTGATGCAAGTACCGGCATCTATGACCAATAGATTGGTTTCCGGAAACAGGTTATTAGCTCCTATTACTGCCGCTAACCGGTCGTTGCCCAATGTTTGCGGAGTCTCATATTTGTTGTCTATCGGAATTGGTGTTGAGGCTGAAAGCAGCACCAAAACAGTTTTCCTGCAAATAGTATCAATCAGATCGTCAGCGTTTTTTCCAACTGACGAAACAATTGTATGGCGGATTTGAAAGTCATCAATCAACCTGTTCATATTTTCAACAGTTGGCAAACCGTTGAAAATGGTGTGTTGAACCAATTGATTTTGCCGGTCAAACACGGCAACCTTGGTTCGGGTATTGCCTATATCCAGACACAGGTTCATATTCTATGAGATAACGTTGTTTTAGGGCAAAAAAATATCGGTGAAATCTTACCGAAAAAAAATGGGCAAGACTACACCGATATTCTTTGTTCGCACATTGTTGTCGTAATTATGAACGAACGATTTTAAATTAGAATCAGTAAAATGAAATCTTAAAGAGCAGGAATGCGCAACACCTGTCCGGGATAAATCTTATCAGGGTCAGACAACATGGGTTTGTTGGCTTCAAAAATAACCATGTATTTATTGGCATTGCCATAAAACTCTTTGGCAATTTTTGAAAGCGTATCGCCTTTAACAACAGTGTAGTATTGCGAGTCAGTCTGCTCAACACTGCGATCTTCGGGCAACGAAATACGGTCTTCGACATAAGCAATACCATCAACATTGCCGCAAACCAAAATTGCTTTTTCTTTGTCGGACACACTGTATGCTTTACCGTGAACAATTGCGGTTTCATCGTTTACCTGTATGTATAGGTCTTCAATGTTCAATCCGAATTTGCGCACTTCGCTTTCTAATAAAAGCGCTTTTTGAGCATCCAATTCTTCCTGGCTTAAAACGGGAGTAGTTGACACAACTTCTTTTTTCTCAGCGGTCTCATCTTTTCTTCCGAAAAGTTTAGCACCGGCATTTTTCATAAACGAAATAAGTCCCATTGTTTAGTGTTATTTAGTGGTTACAAAATATAATTTTCATAGAAGATGCAAATATAAGGTCTTTTTCTGTTTAACCAAAAAAAGGCTGTTTGGATTGCATAAATTGATGAAAAAATTTTAAAAAAAATAAATTGTTCCTCCTTCGTTTATCTGCTTAACAGATAGTTCTCATAAGGCAACCTTGTGGCAATAGACCGGGCAAGCGTAAATTCATCTACATATTCCAGTTCTCCGCCAAATGCAATGCCGCGCGCAACAGTAGTTATTTTAACCGGTAAGCCTGACAGTTTTTTGGAAATGTAAAAAATAGTGGTGTCGCCTTCCATTGTCGGGCTTAAAGCCATGATGAGTTCTTCTACAATTTCGGTTTTTACCCGCTCTACCAGGCTTTCAATTTGGAGGTTATCAGGGCCAATACCATCTATAGGTGAAATAACTCCACCAATCACATGATAAACTCCGTTAAACTGCTGTGTATTTTCTATCGCTATCACATCCCTTAGCGTCTCTACCACACAAACGAGGGTTTTGTTTCTCGAAGGGCTGGCACAAATATTGCAAATTTCGGTGTCAGCCACATTATGGCATATCTTGCACTTTTTAATGTCATTGCGCATCCTGATAATCGTTTCGCTGAACCGCTCTACTTCTTTGGAGTCTTGTTTAAGCAAATGCAACACCAGCCGAAGGGCAGTTTTTTTTCCGATACCCGGAAGTTTTGAAAATTCATTGACAGAGTCTTCGATATGTTTAGATGGATAATTCATAAAAGGGGACAAAAAAAAATAGAAAGTAAAGACCTGAAAAAAATTTTACTGCTCATTGCTTGGAGGAAAAAAGGCTTGCCCTTTCGTCCGTAAAGGTACGGAAGAATTTATGATACTTCTGCCTTACTTAGGAGGTAACTCCAAAGTACAAACAATGGCATAATGGTCTGAATAGTCTTTTTTAAGAATAGAAAAGCCATGAGAAACCATTGTTGGATCATGTAGGATATAGTCAATGCGAAGGTTAGGGGTAAGGGCGTTATAGGTTTTGCCCATTCCAAAATCACTTTTTAAAAATGCATCCTGTAGATTTTTACTGATGGTGCGGTAGGTATAGGATGCAGGCACATCGTTAAAATCGCCACAAACAACAACAGGATGGGGCGATTTTTGGATATGTTCTGCCAGCACGCGGGCTTGTGTACTTCTCTTTTGAAAACCGCCCCCCAGTTTCACCACAATATCCTTGGCTTTTTGTAAAGCCGTTTGTTTTAAAGGGTTATCATTCAGATTTCCGGAAAGTTCGCTGATGTATTTGACTTCTTTGTCAGCAAGTTTAAATGATTGTAAATGGGCATTAAAAATGCGAATTAATTTGCCGTTTACCTCTACATCTGCATAAGCCACTATATTTCCGGTGGAGTTGCTGAATACAATTTTATCAGGATTGGACAATGGGTATTTTGAAAAAATAGCTTCCCCCCAATGATCTTTACCTCTCAGTGAAAGTGTTTTTTCAAAATGGTAATATTTATAGCCTAATTCATTGACCAGCAACTTAATGTTATGTAACTCGCCTTTGTCTTCGGTATAAAACTCCTGAAAACAAATAATATCGGGATTTTCTGCTCGAATCAAATTCAGCATCCTGTCTCTGGCAGGGATATTTTCTTTCCAGTTATACAAATCAAAATTGCGAACATTATAACTCATTACCTTTAACATCTGAATTTTCCCTTCGGTGGCAGACTTTGGCACAGAGGTGTTGAGGTTTAAGGCCACAGTTTTAGAAAACATATTGTAGCCAATCAGCAACACGATAAGCATGTAAAAAAACTGCTTCCACTTCTTTCTGAGCAACCAGTACAGGGTAAAAAAAAGATTAACCAACAGAATATAGGGATAACCTAATGCCAAAACAGCAGGTATCCACAGGGTTTCAGGATTGATAAATGGAGCTGTATAGGTACACAGCAATACAACAATCGCAAGGAGATTGAAAAAATAGACCAATTTGTCAAACCAACTAAGCTGCCTTGCTGAATTCATAATATCCCATTGTTGCAGGAAGTATCAAAAACGGAATTATCAACAATAAAGTTTGAATTGCCGGAATTGCAATTAACGCGCTGATAAATGGAAATTGTCTGAAAGGTATTTGAAAAAAGAGACAACAAAAAGAATACGGATGAGAAAAATCAAAATAACAATAAAGAAACTGACATACATAAAAACCCAAGCATATAGCCATTATATACCTCTCGGGGTTGGTGTGCATTTAAAATCAGACGTGAAGTACCTACGGCTCCGGTTAAAAAAATAACCAACATCAAAGCCCAGGCGATATTGAAAATACTGATACCAGAAACAAATAACACCACAGCAAAAGCGCCTCCCATTCCAATGGCATGAATGCTTATTTTCTCGACCATTATATTAACAATCATGGACAAAAACAAGGCAATGGTTGCTCCAAACATCATTTTAGCGGCTATAACCGGCAATTGCTCCCGATACAATACGGTGCAGGTCCATGTGTATAAAAACGCCATCGGCATGAAAACCAAAATGCGTTGCTTGCGGTCAGTAACCTGAAAACTGTCAATAAAATCGAGGCGACGCATCAGGAAAACTATCATCAACGGAAACAAAAGGGTGTAAAGAGCAATGGTTCTGACCACAAAAACAGCTTGACCTGAGGTATAAAAACCAAAAATATTTGGCAAGACCCAAACAATAAACATTGCCAGATAAGTAGGAATCAATACAGGATGCAGCAAAACAGATAATAGATGGGCGACGACTTTGATGCCCGAAAGAACATTTGGCTTTTCTGTATTGAAATCTGAAGGTTTAGGCAAAGGTACTTGTTGTTCCATATTTATATTTTCATTGCCGGGTAAAAAACCTGTGTTGAAACTGATTGGTTGAAATACCGGATAATTCAACAAAAATATATACCCCTGAAATTTAGCAATAACATGCAATTCTGTTATACCGCTTATATCTTTTTTCTAAGTCTTGCTACGGGAATGTCCAAATGTTCGCGGTATTTGGCAACGGTACGGCGGGCAATATTATACCCTCGTTTAACCAGTTCTTCCGTGATTTTCTGATCAGACAAGGGGCGTTTTTTATTCTCTTGTCCTATCAGATCAGACAAAATCTTTTTGATTTCTCTGTTCGACACTTCCTCTCCGCTATCGGTTTGCATAGCCTCGGAGAAGAAAGATTTAAGCGAAAAAGTCCCAAACTCAGTTTGCACAAATTTACTGTTAGAAACGCGCGAAATAGTCGAAATGTCTAAATTGGTAATATCGGCAACATCCTTGAGAATCATAGGTCGCAACTGCGTTTCATCACCGGTAATAAAATAATCGTGCTGATAACTGAGAATAGCTTCCATTGTTTTCAGCATAGTTGTTTGTCTTTGCTTGATGGCATCTATAAACCACTTGGCAGAGTCAATTTTTTGTTTTATAAACAAAATAGCTTCACTTTTTTGTACGTCCTTTTTCTTGTTTTTGGAGCGCGAATATTCTTTCAGCATTTCTTTATAGGTATCACTAATCCTGAGTTCCGGAGTATTACGCGAATTGAGTGTTAGCAATAACTCATCATTCACATTTGTAACAATAAAATCCGGAACAATATAGGTTTCAGGATTGATGGTAGTGTTGTTGGGCGAATAAGCATTTCCGGGTCTTGGGTTCAGTTTTAAAATTTCATCAACTGCACCTCTTAAGTCTTCCATATTGATATGTAACTGACGACAAAGTTTTTCGTAATGCTTCTTGGTAAATTCTTCAAAATGGTCTTCCAATATGGTTATTGCCAGTTTTACGGAATAGTTTTCTTCAGGGTGCCGTCTTTTTAACTGTATCATCAAACACTCCTGCAATGACCGGGCTCCCACGCCGGGAGGATCGAAAGATTGAATAATATGTAACAGGGTTTCTAATTCCGGTACCTCTACCATGATGTTCTGTTTAAAGGCGAGGTCATCACTGATCGAATTCAAACTGCGTCTCAAATAACCATCATCGTCTAAGCTGCCAATCACTTGTTTTGCAATCAGGTATGACGGTTCGTTTATACTTACCATGCCCAATTGCTGCATTAAATATTCGTGAAATGTAACGTCAAATGCTTTTGGAATTGTTCTGTTTTCTTCACTGCTTCCATAATTGGGGTCGTTCAACTTATAGCCGGGTGTTCTGTCATCATCATCATAATACCCGCTCAGGTCATATTCATCAAATCCGTCTTCGTTCTGCTCATTGTTACTGTCAGAACTGTTAGGCTCAGTATGATCCAAAGATACCTGTGTTGCCTGTGCATCATCCAACCTCACCTCCTCCAAAGCAGGATTTTCTTCCAACTCTTGTTTAATCCTTGCTTCGAGCAACAATGTCGGCACTTGCAACAACTTCATCGTCTGAATTTGTTGAGGAGATAATTTCTGAATTTGCTTTTGAACGAGGCGCTGATTTAGCATAATGGTTGTAAGTGTTTTATTTTAGGAAATTGGCTGAGGTTTTATAAAAATTGAATTATCAAAGATACTGTTATAGGTTCAAATTTTTAAAAAATATTTCACTTTTCGCTGAAACAAAAATATATTTTTATTTTCGCAATTCTTTAGGGCTTTATTTTAAAGATGTTTTGTCGTTAGAATTTTACAGCTAATATTATGCCAATTATAAAAACCTTGTGTATTAACAGACAAGTTTTACCTCCTATGACTGTACATTAAAGTTATGAAAACACCTGATACAACCCAACCCTTTTGAAGACATCAGCGATTTAAAACAACTTCTTTATATAACATATCAACAGTCAAAATAGTTAACTCTTCCAAAGTATGCCATTTAGCCTCGTTTTATCTTCAAAAGAGTTGAATTAAAACCCTCTATCTCATCTTTCTGCTTCTTCAGAGTTTATGCCTTCCATTAATACAGTCTGCTTAACACTGAGTGTTTGTTTTTCCCTTGTTTTAATGTGTTAATTTCACCCGATGTGCTTGTATAATAGGGATAGAACACTATCTTTGCGCGTTGTTTTTAAGCTTTTCTAATAAAATAGCTACTCATAGGAGTTTTTTTTGCCGGCAAATCAAGCGCTTTTTGTGCTTGTTTCAGACAATGAGTCCAATGTGTTTTTATAATTAAAAAAGAAAATTACAACCAACCAAAATGAAGTAAGCGCTTTTAAAGTAAACAAAAGTGATAGGGCAATGGGTAAATCTATTGATAAACCACAAAAGATATTTAACCATGCCCTATGCAAGCGATCACATTTTGAGCAATAAACTTAAACACCACAATGGAAGAAAACAGTAACTACTTGCCATACTTTTATTTTTCTCTTTTTTTACTGATTAGTTGTCTCGCTTTTGCCACTACATTCAACAATTTTCATGAAAACTTACTGCAAAAACATTTGTCAGTAAGTCGTTGTACCTACGAAGTCTGTCCGTCCGAAGTAACAACTCTGACCGTTGTAGTACAAGACACTCAAATAAATAGTTTTAAAAAGACCTCTGCCGGAAAAATGGGATTGAACAACTCCGGCTCAAAAACTAATGAATCGCAAACATCTGATACCGTTACTGTCGCGGCTGATTTTCATGCCGAAATGGTAGCAAAAACAGAATGGTGGATTAAACGGTTAATCTATGATGTACGAGATATTTCTACCACTTTTGCTCCACCTGTTGAACTAATGAATACAGATTCAATATCAGAAAACAGTGAGATATTAGCAAATGAACCACCAAAGCCCGACAAGCGGATTGTTGACGGCATCCTTTATATAAATAATGAAATAGCCTCTCCCGAAGAGCATGAACTGATCGGATTGGTTCATCCTTTTTTGAAAGATTCTGTAGCCAAGGCAGACGGGATTTTTTATGTCAACGGAGAATTTGCGGCTAATCAAATAGCTACAAATTTGTTTGAAACCTATTCTCAACCAGCAGGAGAAACCTTATTGGCTGACCAGTCCGGGGAGTTTGATAATCTGCGTGCAACTGCCTCGAGAAGCAATTTTAGAAAACCCGAATCAACATTTGAAGAACTGGCTGATTTTTCAACCACCGAAGATGAGGTGGAAGAAGAAGCAGTATTGGATGTAGTGCCTGCGCCGATTCACAGACCGGCAGGGTCCCCTGTTTCGGGAAGCATGCAAAGAATTTTGCTGACAGATGTATATCAGGAAGAAATACCTTGCAATGCTCATTACGATTATAACTGGAACACCTCCAACATACACCCCTATCGTTACAACCTTTCCACAATGCCCGAAACGGTTGAGTTTTTACTCACACATGGTTTAGACGATGATTTTATCATTCCTGTGGGCGGCATCGTTACCTCAAAATTCGGACCCAGATGGGGACGTTATCATAACGGCGTTGACCTCGACTTAGACAAAGGGGATCAGGTCAAATCTGCATTTGACGGGCGAGTTCGGATTGCGCAGTATTCTTCTTCTTATGGTTATATGGTCGTTGTTCGTCACTTTAACGGGTTGGAGACGACTTATGCACATTTGTCTAAATTAAAAGTCTCTCCAAACCAAGATGTCAAGGCAGGGGATGTAATTGGTTTAGGCGGAAGCACAGGCAGATCTACTGGTTCGCACCTTCATTTTGAAGTGCGTTATAAAGGGTTGCCTCTTGACCCTACTGCCATGATAGACTTTTCAGCCCAAAAATTGAAAAGCCACACCTTTGTTGTAGATAAATATTACTTTTCTTCTTCCTCCCCATATCTGGATGCCCACGACAACAGCTATAACCGTACAAGCTATAGCAGCAGCGGGTCTTCCAAATCAAAGTACCATGTTGTTCGCAAAGGAGATACACTTTATGCGATTGCTCAGAAACACGGCAAACAGGTAAAAGAAATTTGCCGGCTGAACAGAATGAGCACAAACAGCAAGTTACAAGTTGGGCAAAAACTGCGCATCAAGTAATATACATACCGGCAAAATAAAGCGCGGGCTATGAATAAAAATCCAAACGATAAAATCATTACAGACAAAGCCCCAAAGCCCGTTGGTGCATACCCTCATGCAAGAAGAGTGGGTAATTTGCTTTTTTTGTCAGGAATAGGACCCAGAGATGCCAAAACAGGGGTTGATATTCCGGGGTTAATTACTGATAAAAACGGAAATTTTCTCGAATTTGACTTTGAAGCGCAATGTCATTCGGTGTTTAAAAATGTACGTGCCGTTTTGGAAGCTTCCGGTTCCAGTTGGGAAAACCTTGTAGATGTTACCGTCTTTTTGGTCAATATGAAACGGGACTTTAACACCTTTAACCGTTTGTATGCCGAGTATTTCAGCACCAATCAGCCCTGCAGGACAACGGTTGAAGTTAACAGCCTTCCGACATCCATTGCCATCGAGTTGAAATGTATTGCTTTTATTGACTGACAAAATATTAAGTCAGAGTGCTAAATCTCTAATTGCTCAATAATTCCTGCAATATCTTCAAAAGAACGGATACCTGTTTTTATCTCTTCTCCACTGTCAACTGCAATACCCGAGGGACTAATTTCATCTACAATCTTCAGCACATTGCCTGCATGAAAAGGCAGTTGAAGAATGATGTTATAGTCTTTACAAAGTTGATTTAACACTTTTGGGCGCAACTTTGAATCTGCCTGCTGAAGGCTTTCCCAACTGATTCCGGCATCCTTGAAATTTAGTAAAAAACTGGCAGTAAAAGGGGCTTCTTTGTCTAAAAGAACCTGTAGTTCCTTTGCTTTAGTATGGGGCGTAATAAATACCTGCCTGATTATTGTTGAAATTATTGGAGCTAATTGGCGGTAGTCAATGGCGTGATTCATTTGAATAGAATCTAAACCGAGTAAAACTGCCGTTTGGTTAACCTGTTCAATCGAGGCATCTCCAAACTCTCCGACAATGCGTGGCCGGACATCCATCCTATCAACTCGCGGGCTGTGGAAATTGGGATAAAACCTTTATTTACAGGGTTAAAATTAAATCCTGCCCATTCTGCAAAAGTAGCAAAGTATCTTGCATCAGATAAGTTGGCGATACTATTGACCTTTATTCGCGTTTTTAATTGCATGGAATTCAAAAGCTAAGAAACCTGGGGGATAAAATTTAAGATTTGCACTAACTAAAAAAGACACCGCTTACAGATAAGGGTGTCTTTAGACGAATAGTTTAATTTAATCAGTAATCACCAATAAAGCAATGATCTCAGGTTAAGCCTGAGCCACCGGCACTTCTATACTAATAAAGGTGCGGTTAAGCCTTTTGGTTGTGAATTTTACCAATCCTTCGGTCGTAGCAAAGATGGTATGATCTTTTCCAATTCCAACCCCTTCGCCCGGATGGAACTTGGTGCCGCGCTGACGAACGATGATATTACCCGGTTTGGCAAGTTGACCACCATACAATTTTACGCCCAAGCGTTTACTTTTGGAATCGCGTCCATTCTTGGAACTACCTTGACCTTTCTTATGTGCCATGACGGTATATTTTTATGCAGTTAATTAAAAACCTGAAGAAATGCTTTTTCCTTAAGGAAATCAAGCAATAGAATCAATTTTGATTTTGGTGAATTGCTGACGGTGCCCGTTTTTAACGCGGAATCCTTTGCGGCGTTTTTTTCTGAATACAATCACTTTATCGCCTTGCTGATGTGCCAATACCGTAGCAGATACGCTTCTGCCTTCCAAAACGGGTTTGCCAACTTCTACAGCACCTTCATCATCGGTCAGCAACACTTTGTCAAAAGTAATTGAGTCGCCCGGTTCTGCGTTCAGATGGTGAACAAAAATTTCGTTTCCTGCAGCCACCTTAAATTGTTGACCTAATATTTCTACTATTGCGAACATAGCCCTATCTTTTTTTAGTCCGCAAAGGTAAGGGATTTGTTTAACGCAAACAAGTTTTTGAAAATTATTTTACTTTTTTTTGTGAATCAAATTTAAACTCCTTCCTTTTGCGGGCAAGCAGGGTTGAATTTTACTCTCTGGTTTGGCAGTATTGCGCTAAATCCGTTTAAACAGGATGTGCCAATCGAATTTGAGTTTATATTTGCATGTCTATGTGTTTTAAAAAAATTGAGAACAGCGTTTGCTGATTAAAGGCACAGGTTGTTCAAAATTATTAGTAATTTTTTAAACTGTACAACATGAACATTAAGTTTTGCGGAGCAGCAAGGGAAGTTACCGGCAGTTCTCATCTGATAACCCTCGACGATGGGTATAAAATTTTGCTGGACTGCGGCATGTATCATGGAAGCGAGGAGGTGTACAGCAAACTAAACCGGCAATGGATATTTAATCCGGCAGAAATTGATTGCGTTATTCTTTCCCACGCACATATTGACCATAGCGGACGCTTGCCTATGCTTACAAGGGATGGCTTTAGAGGTGAAATTATCTGCACCCATGCAACCCGTGATTTAGCCCTGCTTATGTTAACGGACAGTGCTTTGATTCATGAGCGGGATGCCGAGTTTTCGAACAAACAACCCGGGAGAAAAGAAGAAGACAAGGTAGTTCCGCTTTATGAGTCGGATGATGTAACCAAATGTTTTGGGCAAGTAGTAGGCATAGCTTATGAACATTGGTATCAGATCAATGATAACGTTGAAGTATTGTTGCGTGATAATGGTCATATTTTGGGAAGTGCCAGTGTTACTCTTCGTTTGAAAAACAAAAAAGGAAAAACTGTACATATTGGGTTTACCGGTGATATTGGCCGACCCAATCGCCCTATTCTTCATGATCCTATCCCGATGCCCGAATGCGATGTGATTATCTGCGAGTCAACTTATGGAGACCGCCTTCACGAAAGCAAACCCAACGAAAGGGAAAAATTGCTGAAAATAATTACCGATACTTGTATCAAAAACAAAGGGAAACTGATTATCCCTGCATTCAGTGTGGGTAAAACGCAGGAGGTGGTTTACATGCTGAATTTGCTGCAAAGCGAAGGATTACTGCCTAAAATACCGGTATATGTGGACAGTCCTTTGGCAACAAATGCTACGAATATCTTTCAAATGCACCCTGACTGTTTCGACAAAGACATTACTGAGTATATGCGGGTTGATCCTAACCCTTTCGGTTTCAACCAACTGACCTATGTCAGAACCGTAGATGCTTCGAAACAACTAAACCGAACCAAGCAAGCCTGCATAATCATCAGCGCTTCGGGCATGGCTAATGCGGGAAGAGTAAGACACCATATTTTGCACAATGCAGGAAAAGCAAAAAATACAATTTTATTTACTGGTTATTGCGCACCCGAGACTTTGGGCGGTGAACTGAAAAGCGGTGCTAAAGAGGTAGTTATTTTTGATGAAGTAGTCAGGGTAAAAGCTCGTATTATGGCAATGGACTCTTTCAGCGCACATGGTGACCAACAGGAAATGATTCAGTTTTTGAGTAATCAGGACAAAAAACAATTGAAACAACTGTTTTTAGTGCATGGAGAATACCTCGCCCAACAGTCTTTTCAGAAAGCATTACAAAAAACCGGGTATAAAAATGTCCTTATTCCGGGCTTGGGCGATACCATTTCATTTGAAGTGTAGCAAATGGCCTACTTCACACATTTTTTAAAAAACAGCGGGCGCTAAAAATTACTTCCTGAAGCAATGCTTATTTGGAGGCATCTTTTACCTCCTTCACTTCGACAGGAGGCGCTTCGGTAATCTCGTAGATTTTACCGCCCGTTTCGAGGCGCAATTGTTTACCGATGCGCAAAAACGGGGCATTTTCAGGGGTCGCTATCGCAGCATAAGCCTCTGAAGCAAAAAATAGTTTTTCGCCCTCCCCTTTGTTTTGGGTACTCATATCAGTTAACAGGTTGTCGGCATTTTTGTAAAAAATGCGGTCTTTGACCATGATATATTCTCCGGCTATCCCTTTTTGCTGAGTGCCTTTGGCATCTGTAAAGGTCATGTTTTGCTGACCTGCCTGTAAATGATGCAGGTAATGTGCGCGCATTAATTTTGAAGCAGTTTGGCTGCTAAGCAGTGCGTTAGCGCCTTTTTGCTGGGTTACTCCGGCATATTCCTGCGCATAATCAGAACCCGCATTCACCAGAAAACGGGGGGCAACCCGTTTCTTTTCTTCGCTCAAAAACTGCATGTTTTTAAGTAAAAGATGGGCGGTATAGGGATTAATGATAAAATGTTCTTCGGCAAGGTCGGCAATTTCTTCGCTGAGACCTTCCATATCGTTTCCGTCTGCTTTCAGTTGATTGAGCATTTCACCGGTTGCCCGGGCAGCCCAAAGGGTGGCTACAAAAGGATGTTCATTTGAACTTTCGGGAAACTGGACCTGATAGTCATATCGCTGCATGAGCTTTTTTGAATCTCCAATCAAAGAAACCGTGGTGTTTGCTCCTTTCCGGTATTTACCCAAAATATACAATGTCTGGTCTTTAAACAGGTTATTAGGTTTTTTAGGGTACATTTCGGTTACTTCAAAATTATCACCGAAATATAATTGCAAATTTACCAAAACCGGATTGCTGACCTGATCGTAAAATGCAGTGATGTTGCTTTCAATGGAATTATCGTCTGCAACAAACAAAGCTTCACCTTGGGTATAGTTAGCCAACCTTTCTAAAAAAGCGGCATTTGCCAGATTGCCAATGCCAACGGTAAACAAGCGCAGTGTGCGCACTTTGGCAACATCAATTTCTTCAATCAGTTCATCATGCTCCACAACAATCCCCACCTGAGGTTCTCCGGCACTGACCAACAACACATAGTACGGGCGCATGGGGTCTTTTGAAAAATGAAGGCTCTTGTTAAATGCCCCTTCGTAATTGGCTTTACCTCCGCGTTTAACTGTGCTAAGATAAGAATTTGCCAAGGCGAGATTTGACGAATTGGGCGCTACAAAATCGGGAAAAGCCGATTCGGAAATGTTGGCAAAAGTTACAATATTGAACCGGTCGTTGGCGCTCAGTTTTTTCATGCAGCTTTCTATTGCCTTTTTGACCTTATCCCATTGGGTTTGGGTCATGGTTTCAGCTATATCAATCGCAAAAACAATATCTTTATCTTCCGGTGTGTTTCCGGGACCACCATCAAATGCAAGCATAAAATAGCCTTGTTTTCCGGCTTCTTTGTGGGTAAACAAAGAATACCCTACTGCCTGACTTGTAGTTGAATAGTACAATAAGAAATCCTTATCTATACGACCTCTTTTAGCAGACATTTTATAACTGACCTGTTTGTCGTTGACAAAAGTTGGTGGAAGGTCGTGTGTGGTGCAATAAAAATTGCTCAGCCTTTCTTTGCCTTTAATGGTCAGATTGAATTCTGTATCCTGCAAGGGTTTAGCAGAGAACTTCTGTGTACTGAGGAGATACTCAAATTTGTACCGGTTAGCTTCCGGAGTTAGCTTGTATTTGTAAGTGATTTTTACGGCCAACACACTTCGGGGAGGTGTTTTGTATATGTTTACCCTAAACATCGGACTATTTGCATAGGCCCACCATTCGGGGTTTCCGGTACGGCGAACCAAATCTTTAAACACTTTAAAAGATTTGGCAGGGTCGTAAAGCTCGGCGCGGAACTCGTCCTGATTGATAGCAAAATCTATTTTTTTAACCTGAACATCTTCCGGAAGCGGAAGCAGGTAGTAGGTTTGAAGGGTGTCGGAGCTAATATTGTAATAGGTCTGATTTATCTGAACAGTTACAGAATCTCCGTCAATGTTAACGGTTTGTTTATCGCTCATCAGTTCAATAAAACATGGGTTGAAGCCCTCGGGAAAGGCTTTAAAATAGCTGCTTTCCCTTTCTGTGGGATACCAGTAATAGTCTTTAGGAGAACCCACAAAAAAGCCGTTTGCCCATACTTGGGCATTAAC
Source organism: Sphingobacteriales bacterium (assembly GCA_016700115.1). Classification (NCBI taxonomy): domain Bacteria; kingdom Pseudomonadati; phylum Bacteroidota; class Sphingobacteriia; order Sphingobacteriales; species Sphingobacteriales bacterium. The sequence continues at coordinate 1,469,100 of CP064999.1, forward strand.
CAATAGCATCAAAGCAATAAAAAGTATCCGGTTTGTCATGTTTTTCTGAAAAATTTACTTCTAATATGGTTATTTGCACAAAGATACTATTTCATAACGTTTTTCAAAAAAACCCCTCACATGGATTATCCCCAAATCCGGACATAAACAAAAAAACCGGAAGCCTGTTGGGGCAACCGGTATTCAGGGCAATAAAAATTAACCTATTTATTTTTTTTCTTTTTAGATTTTATAACCGAATCAACATTTGGAAGTTCAAAGTTTTTGAGATTTTCCGATTCCGGATAAGAACGATACCCAAAGTATTGCACGCCGTTCAGTTCCAAAAAGCTGACAATGTTTTCCAGGTCGCTGTAGTTTTGAGGGTTGTAACCTTCTTTCAGGTCATACCCGTAAGAGCGGCCGATATTGTGGTAAACAAATGCAGAAGCCCAGTTTTTATGTTCTCTGACAATGTTGTAAAATGTTTTGTTTGTTCCCCTTTCAATGAGTTTGATAAGGATTTTACCTTGAGAAATACTCAGGTCTTTCACCTCTTCGGCAAACTGTTTTTTAAGCTGATCTTCCAGATAGTTCCTGTATTTGCGTTCATCTCTGCGGCGGGTCAGCGAGGCATTGACCGCATCCAGCTCATTGATTAACTCTATTGCACGTTGGGCATAAGGATATACTTTTATGACATTGCGCTTTAACCTGCGGTATGCAGCTTCTTCTTCGGGCGAGCGCTTTTTGTCTGACACTATCAACTCTTCCAATTGTACACAGGGTATGGTATCGGTGCCTAAAACACATAACCCTAAAAACGAAATCTGACCAATAGGTTTACCGTAAAGAGAATCGGTTTTTTGAATTTTTTGCGCAAAAACAGTAATAGAAATTATACTCAGTAAAACTGTAAATATAAACTGAACAGGGGTTTTCATTTTAATAATTCGATTGTTGGAATAAAAAACAATGCTAAGATAAGATACGTTCTTTTTCATGACGTTTAACTATAACGAAAAAATACTTTTTTTATGCAAATCTGATTCATTTTGATTTTTGTGTAATCAGGCTGAAAAAATGCGCCCGAAAAGAGGGAGTTTATTTTGTTAGAGGCTAAAAAACCTGCGGTTACTACAAAAACCAATACACCTGCTCAATACGGCTTTTTATACGGGTTTAGGGATGGTAATTTTGAAACAACAAAAAAAGTTGTTCACCAATTAAATTCAAAACACCATGACCTTCACTGCCATTCTTTTGTTGTTAAGCCCGTTTTTATTGCTCGGACTGTTTCGCCTGTTTTTTAGTTTCCGTTCTTCCGAAAGTCTGATGAAAAAATATTCCGGAAAGCCGGTATCTTTTTTGCAAAGAAAATATCCTGAAGCCGACATTCAAAATTTCAGGAGCATTTTTCAAAAAGTAAGTTTAGCGTTAAGCCTGTTGCTGGTTTTATATGCTTTTAACTACAGTACTCAAAAAGCAGAAGTCAAAGCCTTGACGGGAGATTTTGTTTTTGAAGACGATATTGAAATTTTACCGCCTCAGGTGGCTCCACCTCCTAAATTGGCACCCCCTCCTCCTCCTCCTAAAATTGAGATCGTCGAAGACAAAGAAATATTGGAAGATTCTCCCGATTTGGCAAACCTCGAAGCAGATGAAAACACTGTCATAGAGCTTGTCGAATTGCCCGCCGATGTCGGAGAAATTGAACTTCCCAAAGCCGTTGAGCAGCCCAAAATCATAAAAGAAGAAGAACCGGAAGTCTTTGTGATTGTGGAACAAATGCCCGAATTTCCCGGCGGACAGACCGATTTGTTTAAGTTTTTGGCTTCAAACACACATTATCCGGCTATGGCCAGAGAAAACGGTATTGAAGGAACCGTGTATGTCGGTTTTGTGGTGATGGAGGACGGCTCTATCAGTCAAGTTCATATTAAACGTGGATTGCCCGGCGGCGGTGCAGGCATTGACGAGGAAGCATTGAGAGTGGTTAATTTGATGCCAAAATGGAAACCCGGAATGCAAAGAGGTAAAAAAGTACGTGTCGCCTATACGCTTCCCTTTAAGTTTAAATTGGATTAGCAGTTTGAACCCCATTTCCATCGCTATATTTTTGTTAATATAGGGTAAATATGAAACTGCAATATCCCACAGAATACCTGATATTTGGATAGTATAGCACATTGGGAGCGTTCTATTATGTATCTGCAATCTGTATAATTTTCGCTGTGGCGGTTATTCAAATAGCTGCTATCTCTGTTAAAACCCTGTCGGAGTTCTATTCGCTCTGACAGGGTTTTCTGCTAACGCAACATCGCCACTGCCTGCCCTGCTATCCCAAATCCCCTGATGGTGACTTTGGCACACGTTCAATAGTGAAGGTGTTTTGATTGGGTTGGGGTACAAGTTTCCATTATCATCCGGTGCTTATTAAAAAAAGTGCGCTGGTTATCGCCCTCGTTTGCCAATGCGATTTTTCAAACATCATAGGTTTGGCAAACCTATGATGTTTTTAATTACGAGCACCAAATAAACGTACAACCCTTACGGCAGTGAGCAACCGAAATGGCTTTGCCGGTTTCGTAAGCCAGTTTTCGGGTTTGAAACACTTCCTCACCAGTTAGGTTGAAGAGGCTTACCCCTAAATCCCCTGTCACCCCCACCCCCACAGCACCCTGAAGCTAATCTTGTAGGGAGGGCTCTCGAAGACTTTTGCACAGAGAACCACAGAGAAAAATAATATACTCTGTTGGTTCTCTGTGCTGCCTCCGCGAACCTCTGTGATAAAATAATCGCCGGGAATAAAGCAACAAAGCACCGGTACTCCGAAACATCTTCAATTCAGGCAAAAGTAGGAACACCAACCAAACCCCTGCAAAATTAGCACTGAAGAGGGAGGAGTTTCGCCCCTAAGCCCCCAGAAGCTAATCTTGTAGGGAGGGCTCCCGAAGATTTTTGCACAGAGTTACACAGATGTTTTGCACAGAGAACCACAGAGAAAAATAATATACTCTGTGGTTCTCTGTGCTGCCTCCGCGAACCTCTGTGATAAAATAAACGCCGGGGATAAAGCAACAAAACACCGGTACTCCGAAACATCTTCAATTCATGCAAAAGTAGGAACACCAACCAAACCCCTGCAAAATTAGCACTGAAGAGGGAGGAGTTTCGCCCCTAAATCCCCAGAAGCTAATCTTGTAGGGAGGGCTCCCGAAGATTTTTGCACAGAGTTACACAGAGGTTTTGCACAGAGAACCACAGAGAAAAATAATATACTCTGTGGTTCTCTGTGCTGCCTCCCTGAACCTCTGTGATAAAATAATCGCCGGGAATAAAGCAACAAAGCACCGGTACTCCGAAACATCTTCAATTCAGGCAAAAGTCGGAACACCAACCAAACCCCTGCAAAATTAGCACTGAAGAGGGAGGAGTTTCGCCCCTAAATCCCCTGAAGCTAATCTTGTAGGGAAGGCTCCCGAAGATTTTTAAACAGAGAACCACAGAGAAAAATAATATACTCTGTTGGTTCTCTGTGCTGCCTCCGCGAACCTCTGTGATAAAATAATCGCCGGGGATAAAGCAACAAAACACCGGTACTCCGAAACATCTTCAATTCAGACAAAAGTCGGAACACCAACCAAACCCCTGCAAAATTAGCACTGAAGAGGGAGGAGTTTCGCCCCTAAGCCCCCAGAAGCTAATCTTGTAGGGAAGGCTCCCGATGATTTTTAAACAGAGAACCACAGTGAAAAATAATATACTCTGTGGTTCTCTGTGCTGCCTCCGCGAACCTCTGTGATAAAATAAACGCCGGGAATAAAGCAACAAAGCACCGGTACTCCGAAACATCTTCAATTCATGCAAAAGTAGGAACACCAACCAAACCCCTGCAAAATTAGCACTGAAGAGGGAGGAGTTTCGCCCCTAAATCCCCAGAAGCTAATCTTGTAGGGAGGGCTCCCGAAGATTTTTTAAACAGAGAACCACAGTGAAAAATAATATACTCTGTTGGTTCTCTGTGCTGCCTCCGCGAACCTCTGTGATAAAATAATCGCCGGGGATAAAGCAACAAAACACCGGTACTCCGAAACATCTTCAATTCAGGCAAAAGTCGGAACACCAACCAAACCCCTGCAAAGTTAGCACTGAAGAGGGAGGAGTTTCTCCCCTAAGCCCCCAGAAGCTAATCTTGTAGGGAGGGCTCCCGATGATTTTAAACAGAGAACCACAGAGAAAAATAATATACTCTGTGGTTCTCTGTGCTGCCTCCGCGAACCTCTGTGATAAAATAATCGCCGGGAATAAAGCAACAAAGCACCGGTACTCCGAAACATCTTCAATTCAGGCAAAAGTCGGAACACCAACCAAACCCCTGCAAAATTAGCACTGAAGAGGGAGGAGTTTCTCCCCTAAATCCCCTGAAGCTAATCTTGTAGGGAGGGCTCCCGAAGATTTTTGCACAGAGAACCACAGAGAAAAATAATATACTCTGTTGGTTCTCTGTGCTGCCTCCGCGAACCTCTGTGATAAAATAATCTGGGGATAAAGCAACAAAACACCGGTACTCCGAAACATCTTCAATTCAGGCAAAAGTCGGAACACCAACCAAACCCCTGCAAAGTTAGCACTGAAGAGGGAGGAGTTTCTCCCCTAAGCCCCCAGAAGCTAATCTTGTAGGGAGGGCTCCCGATGATTTTTAAACAGAGAACCACAGAGAAAAATAATATACTCTGTGGTTCTCTGTGCTGCCTCCGCGAACCTCTGTGATAAAATAAACGCCGGGGATAAAGCAACAAAACACCGGTACTCCGAAACATCTTCAATTCATGCAAAAGTAGGAACACCAACCAAACCCCTGCAAAATTAGCACTGAAGAGGGAGGAGTTTCGCCCCTAAATCCCTTGAAGCTAATCTTGTAAGGAGGGCTCCCGATGATTTTTGCACAGAGAACCACAGAGAAAAATAATATACTCTGTGGTTCTCTGTGCTGCCTCCGCGAACCTCTGTGATAAAATAATTGCCAAGGAATAAAGCAACAAAGCACCGGTACTCCGAAACATCTTCAATTCAGGCAAAAGTCGGAACACCAACCAAACCCCTGCAAAGTTAGCACTGAAGAGGGAGGAGTTTCTCCCCTAAGCCCCCAGAAGCTAATCTTGTAGGGAGGGCTCCCGATGATTTTTAAACAGAGAACCACAGAGAAAAATAATATACTCTGTGGTTCTCTGTGCTGCCTCCGCGAACCTCTGTGATAAAATAAACGCCAGGGATAAAGCAACAAAGCACCGGTACTCCGAAACATTTTCAATTCATGCAAAAGTAGGAACACCAACCAAACCCCTGCAAAATTAGCACTGAAGAGGGAGGAGTTTCGCCCCTAAATCCCTTGAAGCTAATCTTGTAAGGAGGGCTCCCGATGATTTTTGCACAGAGAACCACAGAGAAAAATAATATACTCTGTGGTTCTCTGTGCTGCCTCCGCGAACCTCTGTGATAAAATAATTGCCGGGAATAAAGCAACAAAGCACCGGTACTCCGAAACATCTTCAATTCAGGCAAAAGTCGGAACACCAACCAAACCCCTGCAAAGTTAGCACTGAAGAGGGAGGAGTTTCTCCCCTAAGCCCCCAGAAGCTAATCTTGTAGGGAGGGCTCCCGATGATTTTTAAACAGAGAACCACAGAGAAAAATAATATACTCTGTGGTTCTCTGTGCTGCCTCCGCGAACCTCTGTGATAAAATAAACGCCAGGGATAAAGCAACAAAGCACCGATACTCCGAAACATCTTCAATTCATGCAAAAGTCGGAACACCAACCAAACCCCTGCAAAATTAGCACTGAAGAGGGAGGAGTTTCGCCCCTAAGCCCCCAGAAGCTAATCTTGTAGGGAGGACTCCCGATGATTTTTAAACAGAGAACCACAGAGAAAAATAATATACTCTGTGGTTCTCTGTGCTGCCTCCGCGAACCTCTGTGATAAAATAAACGCCAGGGATAAAGCAACAAAGCACCGATCTAAAGCCTGAAACAGGGAAAGGATTTTTTTCATTACGCATAAATTGGTGTTTAAATGCGGTTTAAAAAATGTTTCATTAGTTGGTTTGTGTTCCCCATTTGCTAAATATAGGTGATTCAGATGAATGACGGAGTAATATACAAAAATAGTTGTGTGAGTTGTCAGGAAACAAAATACAACTTCCTTCAATTTTTAGGAGAGGGTCAAAAAATACGGTTGACTCTAACTTATTGCAGGGGCACAGTGAGTCAATGCAGGGGTGCATTAACTCATTGCAGGGGTGCATTGACATATTGCAGGGACGATTTACTGTAATGCAGAGGCGATTTAATGTAATGCAGGGGTGCATTAACCCAATGCAGGGGTACATTGAGGCAATGCACAGGTACAATAACCCTTTGCAGGTATGCAATGCCCTTTTGCAGGGGTACATTAAGTCAATGCAGGGGCACTTTAACTTATTGCAGGGTTGCAATACTGCTTTGCAGAGGTGTAATAGCCTGATGCAGGGTTAATTTTTACCCTTAAACATACCCTAAAAAACAAACTGCGTTGGTTAAAAAAAATAACTTCCGGAATGTGGTCAGACAAGCCGGAAGTTATTGCAAAAAATAGATGATTAAACTTTTACTTGGGAGCAGGTGGCAAAATGACTGCATCAATGACATGAATAATGCCGTTTGAAGTTGGAATGGAGGCAACAATATTTGCCCCGTTGATGGCAACCTGATCTCCGTTAACCGTAAAGGTGGCGTTGTCGCCGTTTACCATACCCAACGATTGCCCGTCTTTAAAACTTTCTTTTTTAAGCACTGCAACTGCCACATGATATTGAAGAATATTTTGAAGGTCGGCTTTTTTCTCGGGTTTCAGCAAGCCTTCTACAGTTCCGGCGGGCAGTTTATCGAAGGCGGCATTGGTTGGCGCAAAAACAGTAAACGGGCCGGCGTTGGTCAAGACATCTACCAACTCAGCGGCTTTGACCGCAGCAACCAAAGTAGTATGGTCGGGAGAGCCTGCTGCTGTCTGAACTATATTTTTCTGTGAAACATCATCTTTTACGGTTGATTGGCCGCCTAACTCCTGTTTGGCATCCAAACCTGCCCCACCGCCACTTGTCGTGGATGCCGTTTGTCCGCTATCGGTCGTGCAAGCATTAAACATAAAACCAACAGCCACCGCACATAAGACAAACACGCTGAAAACTATTTTTTTCATCTCTTTTGATTTATGGTGAATAAAACTTTTTTTCTTAAATCAAATTTAAGATGACGATACGCCTAAGAATATGACCAGAATCATATTCTTGAAGAAAAATGTTAAAAAACGGTTCAGAAAGTCGGGATAACCGGTAAAATGGGGGGAAAAGACTACAATTTGGTGCCGATAAAGATTTTTTCGTCCGGAATCAGGGATAGTTTTTGAACGGAATCTGAACCGAGCGCTTCCAAAGCTGTCGTTACAAACACGTTAAACCCTGCCTGTTCAAGTCTATGTGGGTAATCGTGGCCGTAAATCCGGACATGATCGAACTGCCCGAAATGAAATTCCCGTTCAGCGGGGTGGGTGATGTCGAAATTTTCATAGGTATTAGTCAGTTTTTCGGCAAAAGGCACCTGAAGAATTGCAGTTCCTCCGGGTTTTAACACCCGGAAAAGTTCGCGCATAGCTTGCGCATCGTTGGGAATATGCTCTAAAACATGATTGCACAACAGGTAATCAAAACTCGAATCGGGGTGGGGGATTGCGGTAATATCCATTTGAACATCGGCAGCACCCGGATTGAGGTCGGCATTGATATACCGGAGTTGCGGCATCTGCCTGAACAGTTTTTTCAGATTTTTTTCAGGGGCAATGTGCAACAGACTTTTTAGCGATGTATCGAACAGTTGGGTTTTTTGCTGCAAAAACAACAACAACATCCGTTCGCGGTCTTTAGACCTGCAGTTGGGACAAAGACAGTTGGTTCGGTAGCCTCCGCCAATGACCCCGTGTCGCGCGATTGCTTCCGATTTTTCTCCGTCCGGCAAAAAACGGCTAAATCCCTGACCACAAAAAGGACAGAAGTAGGTATTTCCTCTGTAAACAATGGCGCAATATTTAAAATATAGCGCTACAAATGTTAATCGCAAGGCATGGTAAATGCGTACAAGTTGCGTAGGAACAAGTTGTTTGATTTTTTCTTTGAGCCTGCGCGAAACCATGTCTGGGCAAAGATGTTTGTAGGAATAAAGGCAACAATGCGTTGGTTAATTGGCTTTTACCACGGGCATTCTTTTCCGAAGCCAAGCCTCTATCCCGCCATTCAAATCATATACTTTGTTGAAGCCCATTTTTTGAAGCATCAGATAGGCTTCATGGCTTCGGTCTCCGGAGGCGCAATACACCATAATCGGGGCATCTTTTTGAAATGCTGCAAATTTTTCTTCCACCCCGCCTGCTTCAAAATCAATTTGTTTAGCGCCTTTAATCATGCCGGTTTCGGCAATTTCGCCCGATGTTCTCAAATCAATCAGCGTTATATTGGGGTCTTCTACTTTTTGTGCAAACAACTCCGGCGGCAAAACCCCCATCGTGTTGACTATTTTCAATTTGGGTTTTTTCACCTCATTTTCGGTTGTTGAGCCCTTTTCCGTTTTGCCGGATTCTTTGCTGTCAGATACTTGTTGACTGTTGTCTGACTGACAGGCAACAAACATAGAAGCAACCACTGCGAACATAAATATAAAAGCGTATTTTTTCATGAGTTCCGATGTTAAATATTTAATTCTACTCCACATAACCTTGTAACGGCTATAATGGTTTATCATAAAGGCATAGGGCAAACAATGATTAGAATATAAAAGGAAACCTATGAGGGAGATAATAATAAAAAAAGGTGGTGAATAATAAAAAATTCACCACCATTATCTTTGTTACATAGTTACAATAAAAAGATCAGAAACAACTTGTTACGACAGCAGAAAGGGAAGGATATGCCTGCACCTGAGCAATTCCGGTAGTTCCGATATTGGAAACCGGTGTAGGGGCGGTTGAGATAAACAGGTTGTAATCTCTGAAAGTAACATACCCGTTGAAGTTCATGTCTGCCCGTGCATAGACTTTGACAGTCGGATTGGTGGCTGCATACACCGTAGTAAAATCGGTAGCATTGATAACACCATCTCCGTTCAAATCGCCGGCATACATTGCGTAAATGCTAAACTCATCGCCAATAACATTGGTGTCGGGGTCAATGGTTTCCATAAACTTGGTTTGCCCGGTTCCCTTCACCTGACCGGGGGCTGAACTAAAGTTGAATACCATGGTGCTTGAAAGATAGATCGCATAAGTACTCATTACATCCAAATGGTTGCGGCTGCGAACAATGATATAGTAGTTATTATTAGGCAGAAGCCCTCCAACGTTGAATGGTGTGCCGTTTGCATTAACCACCGTTCCATCGCTTAATAATATGCCTGCTTTACGGGCGTGGGCCAAGTTGTTGTTCAGCGTGTTTCTGAACTCAAGCAGCACCCAATCTACCGCATTTGCCGGAAGTGCCGCAGGGTTGGCCACACTTTCTGTGCCGGTGTAATTGTAAGGAGGCAGGTTAAAGGGCTGAGAAGCAGGCAGCAATTCCATGGTTCTCAAGGCAGTACTCATGGTTCCGGTTCCCATAAGATAAGGTCCTTCCAGAAAAACTTTGATTTGCACCACAAGGTTTGGTAAAACTGACGGAATGGGGGTGTTTGTACAGCCCAGCAGTTCGTTTACTCCGTCAATCGTGCCGGGCAGTCCGTCATTACAGATTAGACAGGCAATACTGTCTAACAATCCACGACAACCATTATCCCAGTTATTATCACAACAATATCCATCAAATTGGAACACCTCAAACAGCCCGCCGTTCACCAACGGGCGGGGGATGTTATCAACAAACTGGATGGGAGGATTGGGGCCAGGAGGAGGGTTGATACTGCCGTAAGAAGGGCATATCTGCCCGAAACACAACGGAACGATACTCCATTCGCTGATATTTTGGGGAGCGCAACCCGAAGAAAGGCAGGTTTCAATATAACAATCGGTATCTAAATTTCCGTTGCCATCACAGAGAGTTCGCAACTGATTAATGCACCATGCATCAAAAACATTGTTGCAACAAAAAGGGTCATTTGATAAAATTGTACTCATACAAGGATATGAGGCAGGATAGGGAGGGGGATATGCCGAACTATAAGAAGCACAGGAAGCTCCCTGAGCATTGGCATTTACCGTCAAAAGCAGGCCTATAATACCGCTTATTAAAAGCAGGAACAAGGATTGTATCTGTTGTTTCATAACCTCAGGTTGGTTTAACTATGAACTGTATTTTGATTTTAAGAACTATTTGTTTAAAAACTCGGCAAATTCGGGGTAATACTGTGGGTTTTGGCGCATATACGCTTTGCGTTCATCGGTAAAGCTATTCCACCATTCTTCCAAAGTTTTGGGTTGATCCGGCGAATTGGAGTCAACTGAATATTGAATGCCGGTATGCTGCACGGTTCCTTCGGGTTCCATATTGGGTTCGGCAGCGATAAACGGCTTGTAATAAGCATATAAGTCAGGATTTTGGCGCAAATAGTTGCGTCTTTCAGGGCTGAAACTTCTCCAACGCTCTTCGACACTCATGTTTCTGAAATCTTCATAATCTGCCTCCTTCCAATTTTCGTTGCTAACCTGAACAGAACTGCCGACTTCCGGTTTGGCAGATTTGCTGTTATCGGTTTTATCTTTGGTGATATTGCACGACATTGTAAAAAAGGAACACAACACTCCGAAAAATATTGGCAGTACTGAAGACTTTAGATGTATCATGACAATCTGAATAAGTTTGAAAATACGAATAGATATTGTAGCAAAGAAAAGATAAAAAAATAAAGAAACCTAAGATAGCCAATTTTTTTTTACCTTGCGCTTGCCGGATAAAGGCACAAAGTTAAGATTAAATTGTTGTACAAGTTCTTGTAACAGCCATTTGAAGCGATTTTCTTTAAAAAACAGACCTGATATTTTTTTTAACCCCCATCTGTTTCTTTTATGCAGACTATCTTTCTTAAACATCCTCTTGTTTTGATGTTTCTGGTGCTTTTTTTCTATACCGGAACAGCCGATGTTTTGGCACAAAAAAACAGTAAAGTGCCTAACGCATGCGATGAATTGTTTTCCCGGATTTCAGATACAGAAAATTCTGACAGCCCTTTTTACAACGAGCCGCTCAATCATATTGATTTGCTCATTGCCTTTTATGGCAAACGCAATTGTTCCCCCGCATGGTACAGCCCTGCCGATTCATTTGCACTTTATAGCCTATTGTTCAAAATCCTGCCTCAACAGGGGTTTGTGCCGGTTTCGCTTCATACTGATAAAATTGAATTGTTATACACCGAAGCCGAAACCATTTACCTGCCGGTAGGGCTTTATGATTTTACCGAAACCAATACTTTTGACATCTATCTGACCGATGCCGCATTTACCTATGCGGTCGAATTGTGCCAGACTATTGCCGGTGCCGAGTTGATGCAACTCCCGTTTATGTTGAACGAAGCCCTCGAAAAAAAGCAATTTCCAGCTTTTTTTGACAACCTAAAAAAAGGAATTTGGACACCTGAGCAAACAGAAAGGCCGGCGGCAATTGTACCGGCCGATAACGTAAAACCGGTACAAAAAGCAATAAATGACTCGACCCTCTTTAAGTTGGTGGCATCCATTGCCACTCCTTCCAAAAAGGTATTATTGTTTGGCAGTCCGGCTTATCTGCCCGACTTAATCGGTGATTTTTATCGCAGAAATGATTTTAACTTGGCCTGGCAAACAGGGGGCAATCTCAACACTTCAACCATAGAGCATCTGCTCATATCCATCAACGAAGCAGCGATGGAGGGATTAAATCCGTCAAATTATCATGCGGAAAAACTCAATGAACTGGTTGCATTTGCTTCTCCAAATCAACCTAAACCCGATAAATATCAATTGGATGTTTTGCTTACCGATGCCGCTTTGCGCTATGCCTGGCACCTTGACCGCGGTAAAACTGACCCTTCGATTTTGCCCTATCGCTGGGACATTGACCGGGCACCTGCCAATATCCCTGCAAGATTACACGAAGCCCTGAGTCAGGGAACATTCAGCTCATTTTTTGACAAACTAAAACCCCAGCACAGCCAATATACCCAGTTGAAATTTGCTTTGGAAGACTACCGCCAAAAGGAAATGAATGGCATAGTTTACACGACCATCCCTGAAGGGGCTTCTTTAAAACCCGGCATGAAGGACGACAGAGTTGCATTATTGCGCCAAAGACTGGCGGATGAATATTTCATGCCCGCCACTCAAAACAACGATGTTCGCCCCTCGACCGATTCTGTCAGGTTAAAAACCCAAACTAATCCTGTGGACAGTTTTTACAACGAAAAAATGTACGACAAACAGTTGGTGCAGGTAGTTAAGTTGTTCCAACAACATCACGGACTTGAACCTGACGGGGCAGTAGGTAAACAAACCTTGCAAATTTTAAACGAATCTATACCGGACAGAATCAATCAGATTTTGCTGACTTTGGACAAATGGCGATGGTTGCCCAACTATTTGGGTGACCGTTATTTGTTGGTTAATATCCCTTCATATTTGATCAGGGCTTATGAAAACAACTATGCCATGCTGACAAAACGAGTCGTGGTAGGTGCGATTTCGACCCCAACTCCGATTTTTAGTGAACAAATGCAATACATTGAATTTAACCCAAATTGGGGGGTGCCTTACAGTATTGCAACCAAAGAAATATTACCCAAACTGAAACGGAACTCCGGTTATCTGAAATCGCACAATATGGAACTCTTTTCGGGCGGAAAAAAAATAAATCCTTCAAAGGTTAATTGGAGCAATGTATCTGCCCGCAATTTTTATTACAACATCCGGCAAATGCCGGGCAGCAACAATGCTTTGGGCGTGGTGAAATTTTTGTTTCCCAACCAATACGATGTGTATCTGCACGACACCCCCTCTAAAAGCCTGTTTGCCAATGCTCAGCGTGCATATAGTCATGGCTGCATAAGGCTCGAAAAACCGCTGGAACTCGCCGAATACCTCCTCAAACCCGATTTTAGCCCCGAAAAAATCGCCGATCTTGTGGACAAAGGCAAAAACAAACGGGTGTTTATTCCCCAACCGCTTCCTATTTACCTGCTTTATCTGACTGTATGGGTAGATGAATCTTCCGGACAAACTTATTTTTATCCCGACATTTACAACCGGGATAAAAGCCTCTTAAGGTTTTTTGAACATTAACCCTTCAAAATCCTCATCTGATTGTGCTAAAGTCATCAGTTTTTTGTTAATCAAGCATTCACTTTTGTTTTCAAAAAAGAATAACCCGTTTGTTTACTCATTATTTCAGCATCTAAAATAAACTAATGACTAACCTGAATATCTAAATGCGTGATTTCTTCCTGTTCTAAAAATATTACTAAGTAATACGGTTTTAACCGTTATATTTGTCTAAACACTTTGCTTCAAAGTTTACCCTGTCGTTTTTTCTATCTTACTACTGAATCTAATAACATCTAACTTACCCGCACATGAAATACTTTAAGACCAAATATCTGTTCTCTTTAGCTGTTTGTCTGGCTTTGTTTACCTTTTCACCGGGGTGCGACGAAGAAAGCATTGACGACATAAACGATTTTCTGAATGCCTTGGGCTGGTTGGAGGCAGACGAAAACTTAGACGAAATTGCGACCGATATTAACCTGAGCGAAGGGGGTAATGTGCCTTCCGCAGTAGATCTGACAGCAAAATTTCCGCCCATTGGCGATCAGGGGCAATATGGCACTTGTGTGGGATGGGCAGTAGGGTATAACCTGAAAACTGTCATCGAAGGGATTGACGAAAACTATACCACCTCGCAACTGGCTCAGACCTCGAGACAGTTCAGTCCCAAAGACCTTTTTTGGGCGGTTAATAACAGCTACAAAGGGGCAAACTGTAACGGCACGACCTTTGAAGCCGCTTTTGATGTGATGCAGTCGCGCGGAATAGCAACAATGGCAACAGTGCCCTATCAAAGTTTGGGTAACTGCAGTTCTTCTCCCCCAAGCAACTGGACTTCGGAAGCCAATAACTTCAAAATTACCAACTATCGCAAAATAGACAGCGATGTTAACACCATCCGCGGCTATCTGGCAGAAGGCAGGCCTGTTGCCATCGGTGTACGGGTAGGCGATAACTTCCTGCAATGGAACAGTTCCGGTGTTTTGACCTCCGACACCTACGGCTATACCGGACAACATGCCTACCATGCCGTAACCGTTGCCGGTTACGACGACAACAAAGGCCCGAACGGCGCTTTCAAAGTGGCCAATACCTGGGGAGGACAATGGGGCAACAACGGGTTTATCTGGGTTGATTATTATTTCTTTCAAAACAGCTTTTGCTTTTCTGCTTTTGTCGCAAACAACAAACGCAATGATTTCAACCCTTACGATGAAGAAGAAAATCAGGTCAACCCCGATGTGATCGTCAATGGAGCAGCCGACCTCGTTGCCTGGGATTTGTACGACTATGATGACGACCTCTCTGATTTGAGAACCCGTACCATTTTTTACAATGTTTATAATATAGGCGACCGCACCATTTATTCTACTGAGCGTTGGAATGTCGTGTATATATACTACAATGCTTACGATGCCAATGAATGGGGTGTTTTATTGTATGACTATTATACAGACGAGTATGATAATGCAGAGCACAACGGACCCCTGACTTCAGGACCGGGTTCTTCAGGAAACTGGTGGAACAATATTGACATTCCCGGTGGGTCGAGCATAGCCGATCAATTCGGGTCTGAAGGTTTTATCTGGGGATATACTGTGCCCAACAACCTGAACGGCCAGTATTATTTTGTGCTGGTTGCCGATGGTTATAACGATATTGAAGAACACAATGAAAGCAATAACTATTTCTATTTTACCGGAGAAAACGATACCCCCATCTATGTCCAAAACGGCATTATTGACGACCCCAACGGCAAACGTTCAGATTATGCCCAAAGCAAAAGACCACAGCGTCAGCCCCAAAAAGGAGACCAATCAATGTCGCCTTCGGTGGTAAATCCCCAAAACCTCAATGCCTATACTACGGAAGAGATTCGTCAGATGATTGCCCATCATAAAAAAACCGGTGAACTACAAAGACGTATCCAACAGTTTAGTCAGGCACACCGCAACCCTAAAAAAGCACAATAACAATATTGTATCTCCTTATCAAATTCTAAACAAAAGACCCTATCACCGGATTTGAAGTTGATTTTTTCAACAAACCCGGTGATAGGGTTTAGTGTTTTAAAGCAAGGGTAAAAGCGGTATTTAGTACAAGGCTATTGTTCCACGGTTACTGAAACATTACCCGATACCCCGCTGTCCCAGATAACCTGAATTTGATGGGTTCCCTGCCCGCTTATTATAGTACCATAGTTCACTGTCCAGTTATAGGTAGCGCCATCAATAAGTTGGGTATTATAAAGATAGACTTCTCCGGTATTGTCGCAAACCAAAGTAGTGCCTGTAATGGTAACACCGGTTGCGAGACAGGCATTCATATCATAATCCCAAATACCTCGCGCATAGGTTGCAAATCGCACTGTATTGATATCCGCTAAAAACTCAACATCCATATATTGCACCAACGGCGCTTTGCTGCCTGCCATTTCGTACCATTGTCCCTCATCAGACAATAAAACGAAGGGGGCTATGCTGGTTGCAGCAAATAAGGCGGTTTCACCTGTATTTCCATCAATAGCTTCCACCGTACAGGAAGGCATTCCGTTATTTAGCGGCGTGAAAGAGGCTCCGTGATTGGCGGAATAATAGACCGGAGCATTGGAGTACCCGCTTCCAGCTACCCAAACCTTTCCGAGCTGCGTTTTTGATGGGTAAATCACCCTGGCATATAAATAGGGCGACAACTGTACATTCTGCCAGGAAGCACCGGCATTGGAAGAACGGAAAAAATAACCATTTCCGGTTGCAACATACCAATAACTGCTGTCTATGGGCGAAATTGCAATAGCACTCACAGTACCTCCACCCGAGGCAGCACTAAAATTGTAAGGATACTGGGTTGCTTGTGCATCGGCATTTTGCATAGCTTTCAGCCGAATGAGGTAGCTTCCGGTGGTATTAAAGATATGCCCTGCGGTAAAACAGTGTGATGGTTGTTGCATTGGCACAAAAACCGGTGCTTCCCAATAAGGTACCTCCCCATTTACCCAATAGGGAGACCAGGTAGATAACACATAATTGTTCAAAGGATCTGTAACATAATTACAGCCGTCACCCCACCACCAAACCCAAATACTTTGTCCGTTATCACCCGATGCCATATTGGTAACATCCCCACCCCAAACAAAATCAAAATCAACGGTTGCCGGCTGGGTGTCTCCCAATTGGGTAATAGCATATCCATTGTCCTGCGTTCCAATATACATATTGCCCGGTTGGTTATGAGTGCTAACCATCTTGTAGATCTGAGTACAATTTAACCCAGGAATACTTAAAGTGTTAAAATGGTCGGTGGTTGGGTCGAGTTTGTATATACCCCCGTCTGTGCCCATCCATACATCAGTTTGGTTGGTTGCGGGATTGCGCACACACAGCGTTTTAGGCACATCTCCATGATACAAGGCATAACTCTGAGTCGGGTCGAGGTCTGGCAAAATCCAGGATATACCGCCGTTGTTACTTCTGATGGTTAAGATTCCTCCAAAATAAAGGGTGTCGGCTGTGGAGGGGGTACAGGAGAATGAGTTTGGACCAAAAGGTGAAGACCCCACCCAATCGGTATATTGCCCTTTAAACTGGAAAGAGTTGGCATTGTCATTGGAGGCATAAAATTTGCCGATACCTGCATCGCCAATCCATGCCCGGAGTTTTGTGGTGCTTCCCTGAACTGTTCCGGTAAGCAGGCAACCATTTAACCCGGCTATTCCCGATATCAGTCCTTTATATGTCCGGCTTCCGGTGGCTGTATTGACCACAAATACACTGTCTTCCAGGGCTAAGTAAAGTTGAGCAGGGTAGGGCACGGACGGAAGCCACATATCGCTTTTGTTATGTCGCCAACCGTCTCCGACCGGAATATTGGAACGATATAACAGGGTAAAATCCGAAGCAAGATTTACCGATTTATACACCGAATAATAATCGGTGGGTATGCTTTGGTTGTATTCCTGCACAAAAACATAAAAGGTATGGTCATTATCGTTGCTGACCTGTACCCTCCTGATACCCATCAAAGGAAAACTGTTTAGCCCACCTGACAGTTGCCAGCTTTGCCCGTTATCGTCAGAATAATAAATACCCCAACCATTAAGCGTTTTTTGCCAGCCTGCTACTACCAACCTCATTGTATTGCCCGAATGAACCGCTTTAACAAAAGAGGCAACCCCTTGAGCCAATGGAAACTGATCGTTAAGAGGTTGCCAGTTATTGCCCGAAAGCGTGCCGGTAAACACAATGCCATGGTCACTGATAGCATATATTTTTTCGTTGGTATAGTCAATGTCTAAATCGGTAATTCTGCCAGGTATATTTGCAGGCCCCCGCTCTTTCCAAACTCCCGCAGGCAGATCTTCTTGCTGGCTTTTCTGCAATTTTTCTTGGACTAACTTCCGAAGGCTTTTAGCTTCCAACTCTTTCCAGTCATCTCCGGGTGCAGCCGGATGTATTTGAGTTATCCATGTTTCGGGCAAGCGTTCTTCAGGATTTTCAGGTTTATTTAACCGGCTCTGATGAAAATCTACAGGTTTTGGAGGGCTTTCCCATTTTTTTTGAAAAATTGAGTGAAACAATGTCGCAGCACCAATCAACAAAAGCGGTATTAAGACTATTAAAGCAACTCCAATCAACAAACGGTTAATCATAAACATAGTCAACAAGCAGTTAATTGAACAAATATATCCTGCTTATGCCGGATTTGGTATCTAAGCTATGTAAAAACTATAGCCAAAACTTTTTGAGCCATTTGTTCCGGATTGTTCCGGTAAATAGGTGCAGAATTCAAAATTTTTAAATGATTGGTTTCAAAACTCCGGAACTCAACATAAAGCCAAACGAAGTGAGTAAATGCAAAAAATACTATCTTGCCAAAGAAACCGGTTCGGAAATTCAGTTTACTTTTTCATTCAACTCCCCAATTTTTATGCCCCAACTCCCCCCCAACCCTACGCTTTCACAGTATCAAAACTTCATCAAGGAATTGTGCGCCCTGAAAGGCTGGGATAAAAACAACCACCTGCAAATTTTCCTGCTGTTTTCGGAAGAAGTGGGCGAACTGGCTAAAGCCATCCGCAAACATGACCATTTGTTTGACGAAGCCGGAAAAAGTGAGCATCAACTTGACCTGGAAGGAGAATTTGCCGATGTGTTGAACTACTTACTCGATTTGGCAAACTATTTTCAGGTTGATTTGGAATCGGCCTTTCGCAAAAAAAACGAGCAAAACCTGCAAAGAAACTGGGATTGAGGCTTGGGTTGGGTTGGATGACTGAATCAGGTCAAAAACCTATGTTTCAATTCAGGGGTAGGTATCCGGCAGGACTCCTCCCTGCCAAACCACCGGTACCGGTTTCGGGCGACAAATCCATAGACCGCATCGCGCAAGAATGCAGGTATCACTATAAAAGCATAACCCAATTTCCACAATCCGTCTAAATTTCGGACAACTCTGAGTGCTGCGGTTGATTTGGAGTATATTCTGTTATTTTCTATCAGTAAAAATGTGTCAAAATTTGTCGTGGAAACCCCAAATTTTTCCATCAGTGCGATGCCTGTATTCGATTGCAAAGATGTAAACTTGAATTTACCTTCTGTATCGCGGTCTATGATAAACTGAACAGAGGAGTTACATAAATTGCATACCCCATCAAACAATACAATTCTCTCTGTTTTGGATGTTGTTTCCATTTTTGAAGATACCCCTGAGCGGGGTTTGTTGCTTAAGTAAAAAAATATTCTCCTGTAGGCCAGGTAAGTGCATCGTTCTCCGATTGCTGTGTTTTGCTTCTATTACAATAAATGGTCGTCTGCATTTTTTTACCTTTCTGTTTTCACATTTCGCACCGGCATTGGAATAAAAGGGCTTGTCTTTGCAGCGTACTCACCAAATTCGGGGTGGTTCTTAAGTTTGCGTTCAAGCATCGGTATTCCGGATACCCCAACAAGCAGATAAGTCATCAGAACAGGGCTGACTAATGCGATAAACCAATATTTAAGCGGTAAAACCATGATAAATACCCCCCACCAAACCAACGCTTCACCAAAGTAATTAGGATGCCGCGAGTATCTCCATAGGCCTGATTTCATTAACTTCCCTTTGTTTTTGGAGCGAGATTTGAACATTGCCAATTGAAAATCGGCAATGGATTCAATTAAAAAGCCTGCTACAAACACAAACAGCCCTATGTAATTGTAGGTTTCCCAACCACTTACAGGTTGATTCGCTGCCAACAGAACAGGCAGGGCAATGATCAGCATAAAAAATCCCTGAAGCAGAAAAACCTGAAAATAAGTTCGTTTCAGCCAGTTTTTACCCCATTCTTTGCGCCATGCGGCATATCTGAAATCCTCCTCAGTTTTGGCCAAATTGCGCTGAAATATATGTCCCGACAATCGCACTGCCCAAACAGTAATACAGATATTGACCATCAATTGCCGGATGGTAATAGTTTCCGTTTCATAAAATGAAAACCAGGCAAGCATCACAAAACCCAATCCCCACGCAATATCGGCAAGTCCGTTATCTTTTTTGATTACTGCCAGCATAAACCACAAAGACATATAAGCCAGCACTAACAATGCGCTGAATCCAAACAGAGCCATCAGATTTAATATTTTATATTAAACATTTTCTCAGGGATAAGGTTCGCCACAAAAAGGTGAAGAATGAAAGGGTTGAATGAAACGGAATGTCCTTATTTTAGATAACCTTTTATATCCGAATCAGGAAAGATTCGTTGACCCAACCCTCTCGGTTGTCGGCCAAAACCACCCGTACCCAACCATTTACCCGCTCATTATTCCGCACTTTGATGCCGGATGATAGGGTTGTAATTTGCTCGCTCGAGTCGGCCGGTCCTTTTTTCAATGGCACTTCTTCCTGCATTACTATTGCAAAATCTTTACTGGTTTCGGCTTGGTAGCGGGAATAGCCAAAAGTGGTGAACATCATAAATCCGAATAAAAAGACAAAAGCTGCGGCAAAGGCCTGTTTTTTGCGAATTACCTGTTGTACTTGTTGAAACAGAACCCCTGAAACAGCAGCACCAAACAAAAAGAATACCCCTAAAAATGCCCAAAATCCAGAGGGCAGCAAACCGGTGATTTGCTGCCACCACAGGCGATAAAATATTTCCGGCAATTCGTCAACAGGTTGGGTAATTTTTGCTTTTGCCAATTCCAGATTGTTATGGATGTTTTTGTTGTGCGGTTGAATCCTCAAAGCGCGTTCGTAGTTCAAAATAGCTTTTGCTGTTTGTTGTTGCTGGTAATAGGCATTGCCAAGATTGTAATAAAGTGCCGCCGATTCATAACCACTGCCGGCAACTGCCTCATATAGTTCGATGGCTTTTTGATAGCCGGCTTTGGAATAAGCCTCATTAGCCTGAATCAATTGTTCTTTGGTTGTATTTTCTGACTTGATGTTAACAGGCATAAACAGTAGAAATAATACAGCAAAAAGAAACAGGGCAGTTTGAAAGATACGGGGATATGAATTGAACATGAGATGTTGAATAAAGTTGAAGTAGTCAAACAATTGGGTATTTCGCAAATCTTGTTTAAGGTGAGGTGTCAGGTTTTCAGATTTCCCAAAGATCCGGAATTTAAATCATCCTCTATAGCAGCTATGGTATGAATTGCATTTTGGTAGGTTCGCTCCATATCCATAGTATTGCCAATCGGGGAAAACAAGGCTATTTCACATTCACCGATAGTTTGCAGTAATTGATTGATATTGTGCGGGGCTACTTTGTTTTGTTGTAAAATTGCGGCTATATTGTTTTTGTCTAATTGACTGGCCGGTATATACATACGGTCGCTCAGGTAGTGCCAGATAGCCCTGATCACCTCATCGTAAAAAGCACGGTTGCTGCTTTGTTGCAGGTGTAAATTTGCAGTTGTCAGTCGTTGAATGGCTACTTTTTGTGCCAGTTTTTGTCTTATTACCAATGGGTCTTCTTTCTCTTCTTTTCGTTTAATCAACAAGGCTGTTGCACCGGCAAACATCAGAACCGGCAAAGTGATTAAGGCAATATGCAACACAGAACCCCAAAAAAAACTGCCTTTGCGGGATAAGCGCAATGAGTTGTTTAAGGGTGCAAGGGTCTTTGTAACTGTGTTGGTGGATTCGGGCTTTGCAGTTTCTTTACCTTGTCTCACATTCAGAATGACGGGGGGTGATGTAGCGGTTTGATAGGTTTTGGTTTCGGGATTAAAAAAGCTGAACGAAATATCGGGCAACTGCTTAACTCCGGCTTCAGATGGAATGAGTGTGTATTGGTAGTTTTTACGACCTTTAACACGGTCTTGCTGCACAAAGGTCTCTTCGTCCATCAATGGGTCGAAGGTTTCAATATCGGGGGGGAAAGCCGGTTTGGGCAGGTCAATCATTTTGGTATTTCCGCTTCCGGAGACCATAATTTTAAGAGTTACGGAGGTATTTGTTTCAGGATTAGGATTGGAAGTCAGGACACTGATTTCATATTGTCCGACTGCACCGGTAAAATTTTCGGGCTTGCCGGTTTCGGGCAGATCGGAAATTTCTAATTTAAGCGGATCGGTCATGATATCCACTTCCTGATTGGAGTAAAAAAAACCTCCCCAAAATCCTCCTCCTGCTTGTGAATTAGGAACACGAGCTATGACCTGCACATTCATCAGGTCAATTTCCAAAGGGCCGGAACGTTGCGGGAAAAGGGCATACTTTTTAATGTCCACAAAGCGGTAATCTTCTCCCTTAATATTGGCATTACCGGGCGTTTGCTGAAAAGTAGGCGTGATGTCTTCTACCCAAAAACCTGTAAAAGAAGGTGGGGTTTTAACAGCATAATTTCCAATGTCCACATTGGTATAAAGGCGATAAATTACCGTTACCTGCTGCCCGATATACGCTTTGGTGGTATCCGGAAAAACGCTGATCCAGATTTTGGGTTCACCGGAAGCCTGAGTATTTGGACGACCCGACTGAGCGGGGTGTTGAGGCTGTGTTTGTGATGGGTTTGGCGTATTTTTGGGTTGTGAAGTTCTGGATGCCGAAACACTGATGGTAACTTTTTCGCTGCGCAGGGTTTGGCGTTTATCGGTAGTAACCAAGGCGGGGGGAAGGGTAAAAGTACCTGCTTTTTTAGCGCGCAACACATAACCAATGCTGACCGAACTTGACATACGTCCGTTGACAAACTGCATACTTTGAGACTTATTAGGACCACCAACAATATAAAAATCATCCATCGCCGGTGCCTGAAAATCAACCATCCCAACATTTTGGAGTGAATAGGTGATTTGAAAATTTTCGTCTGTGCTTACATTGACCTTGGAGGGGCTTACCGAAAATTGTTGTGCCAAAATGCCGGAAGTGTTCATCAAAACCAATATCAGGCAATAAATTATCGCAAAAGCTGATCCCTTCCAACTACAAAATTTATTATTATCATCTAACCGTCCGGCCGGATGATTTGGATTGATATTAGCCCAAAAATGTCGTTTTCCGATGTTCATGTCCTTGCTTTAAATTCGTATAGTCCGTCCTTTGTAACGTTTTTTTTTGCGTTTACCAGTCTTTATCTACTTTCGTCTTAGTGGCTTTCCCCTGCCTTTGTTTTAGTTTTTGCTGCACTTTCAACTCTTCATTTTTTAGGGCTTCGAGCAGTCTTTCTGTTTCTTCTTTGCTGAGTTTGCGTTCGGTGAGTTGTTGCGCTTCTTTTTGCTCCTTCTCCTCCTCTCCTTCCCGTTGTTGTTGCTGTTGCTGTTGTTCTTTGCTTTGCTGCTCTTGCTGTTCCTTGCTATTTTGTTGCTCTTGTTGCTTTTGTTGGTCTTGCTCGTTTTGCTGTTCCTGTTGTTGTTCTTTGCTTTGCTGCTCTTGCTGTTGGTCTTGTTGCTCCTGTTGTTGGTCTTCCTGATTTTGCTGTTCCTGTTGTTGGTCTTCTTCCTGTTTTAATTTTTGAGCATAAGCCAGGTTGTACTTTGCCTCCTGATGACCGGGGTTTCGCCGCAAGGCGTTTTTATAGGCTTCTATGGCTTCCGGCAATTTTTTTGATTTCAACAAGGCGTTTCCCATATTGTAGAAAGCGTTGGACTGATACATTTTATCGGTACCGTTTTTGGCAATTTGGTCATATTGGGTAGCCGCTTCTTCATATCGTCCTTGTTTGTAAAGACTGTTGGCTAAGTTGTAACCGGCAATCGGTTCAGTTTTCGGATGTTTTTTTTCTGTTGCCTTCCGGTAGTCTATTTCTGCAAGTGCATACTCATTCTCATGGTATTTTTGATTTCCCTGCCTTACTAAGCTTTTGGCTGACTGTGCCTGAATAGTTACTTTTGGCATATAAGCTAAAAAGGTAAAAAACAGGACAACAAAGAAGGCTTTTGGCCAATTGATACACTCGTTCATAATTTTCATTGTGTTGAGTTGTTTTCTGGTTTTTGATCCTGACCAAATAAGTTCCATCCTGCCCAACGAGTATTTTTACGTTCGGAGGTAAAAAACTCAATGAGCAATAAAATGAGGGCAATGGCTAAAAAGTATTGGAACTGGTGGGCATATTCCGCCACGATATGATCTTCAAATCTCCTTTTTTCCAAAGCACCTAATGCCGTCAATACGTCAGATGCTTCGTCTTTAGCGCCGGTAATTCTAAAATAATCTCCCTTTCCGACCTCGGCTATCTGTTGTAAAATATCTTCGTTCAGTTTTGATAATATTAATTCTCCGTTGTCATCTTGCTTATAACCGGCCTTGCGACCGTTGACAATTACCGGAATTTTTGCCCCTTCCACCGACCCGATGCCGAGGGTGTAAATAATCAGCCCATCTTCGGCCGCCTTCTTTGCAATGGAGGCAGCATCTGCTTCGTGGTCTTCACCATCTGAAATGATGAGCATGGCTTTGTGTTTTTTAGACTCCTCCGGATATGAGCGTGCGGCCAAATCTATGGCTGCGCTTAACGCTGTACCCTGTGTGGGAACAATGTCGGTATTGATTGTTTTCAAAAACAGTTTAGCTGCTGCATAATCGGCACTTAATGGCATTTGCAAGTAGGCATTACCGGCAAATACGATTAACCCGACACGATCGTCCTTCATATTGTCTATCATACGGGAAACCAATTGACGCGCTCTTTCAAGCCGGTTTGGTTGAAGGTCTTCAGCCAACATACTTTTTGAAACGTCTATGGCTATTATAATGTCTATACCCTGCCGGGTTACCTTTTCTAACTTAGCTCCGATCTGAGGATTAGCCAACCCAATAACAATAAAGAAATAGGCTCCCAAATAAAGCAAAAACCCGACTTGTTTTTTACGCACTGAAAAATCGGGCATCAACCGCATCAACAGGGAATCCTCAGCAAAACGCATAGACGCATTTTTTTGCCATTGCATTCCGGCTCTGAAAATCCACAAAAAAACCGGTATCAACGCGAGCGCATATAACCAAATACTGTTTTCAAATTTAAACACCCTGAATAGTTGGTTTAAATGTTAGTCCTTTATGATATTCCCCTGAACAGGGTATTTTTAAGCAAAATTTCGAGTGCCAGAAAAAGTGCAGCTAATAAAGCAAACACATGAAAATGTTCGCTGAACCTGCTAATTTTTGACACCTCTATTTTTGTTTTTTCCAGCTTGTTAATTTCATCATAAATTTGACGAAGGCTGCTGTTTTCCGTTGCACGGTAATACCGCCCACCTGTCATTTCTGAAATTTTCTGAAGCAGGGTTTCATCTATTTCAACAGGCATTTTCTGATACTGAATGCCAAAAAAACTCTGAACCGGATAAGGTGCATAACCTCGTGTTCCGACACCAATTGTATATACCTTTACCCCTGTTTGCAAGGCTGTTTCTGCTGCTGTAAGGGGGTCAATAAAGCCGGAGTTATTAACCCCGTCTGTGAGCAAAATAATGATTTTACTTTTGGCTTTGCTTTCTTTCAGACGACTGACCGCAGTGGCTAAACCCATCCCGATTGCTGTTCCGTCTTCAATCATACCACTTTCTATTTGTTGCAACAGTGTGTTTAGTACCTGATGATCGGTTGTTGCCGGACATTGGGTAAAACTCTCGCCGGCAAACACAACCAAACCTATCCGGTCGTATTTCCTGCTTTTTATAAATTCCAAGGCCACTTGTTTGGCTGCCCCTAATCTGTCGGGTTCAAAATCTCTGGCCAACATACTGCCCGATATGTCAATAGACAAGACGATATCAATACCTTCCGCATTTATCTTCTCTTCGGCAAATTTGTTTTGCGGGCGGGCAAGGGCAATGACCAACAGAACAAAAACAGCTATTTTAAACCCGCTTAGATAAGGCCGCAACTTCGATTTTAAAGATCCGACGTTGTGAAAAGCCGATAATGATGACATTTTCAACTCGGGATATTGCTGTTGATATTTGCGCCATTGCCAGATTATCAACAAAGGCAAAAGCAGCAACAACAAAAAGAAACCCGGATTTGCAAAGGTGAGGTTGGTGAAAGACATCTTTTTTTTTGGCCAGATGTTTGGTTAAACGATGCAAAATTAACCAACTTAACGGCTACATGATGCAAATTTTCTTGTTTTTTAACTCTTATTAAACTTCGGTGAGCGTCAGACTGCTATTTATATCTGATTCTGCCCAAGTTTTTTGTAAAAATTTATTACCCAATATTCGTCATCGTCTTCTGTTTAATATGATTTTAAGGCTATACCTGCTCTAAATAAATGTGCCGGGATTAGATTTAGAATCTATCCCAATCTGTTCTTCCTGTATCTTGTATCCATTTGTTTCGCTTGTTGTTTGTACTTTGTGGCAATAATACTGACATGAAACAAGGATTTTACAAATACCTGAAAGACACCGCTTTGGTCAACCCGGTGCATTTGCCGGCACTGATGGATATGGTCAAAGAAAGAGAAATCAACAAAGGTGAATTTTTACTTTCAAAAGGGCAGGTTTGCCAGCACGCCTTTTTTGTAGAACAGGGGTTGCTGCGCTTCTATTCGATAGACGAATCCGGAAAGGAGCATATCATTCAGTTTGCCCCCGAAAACTGGTTTATCAGTGACAGGAGTAGTGTGTATTTCGGGCATCCCTCCGAATTTTTTATTGATGCGATAGAAACAAGCGCGGTTATATTGTTAGACCAGCATTTTATTGAAGCAGCATCTGAAATCAGTACCGAGTTCAGAAATTACAATGAGTTTATTTTACAAAACCATATCCGGCAACTGCAAAACCGGATTAATCTGCTGATTAGTGCGAGTTCGGAAACAAGATATTTGGAATTTATCAAACTTTATTCAAACTTGATTACCCGCGTTCCACAATGGATGATTGCTTCTTATTTAGGCATCACCCCTGAAAGCCTGAGCCGTGTCAGGAAGGAACTGGCAAAAAACAAGCATCGGTCAACTTGATTTGTTCTCCTTGTGTTGTTCAACTGACACACGAAATTGAAATTTTTTTGGTACAAACCTCTAAACCAATTGAGATGGAAGCTTATGACACGATGGTAGAAGCTATTAACTCCCTGAAACTACAAGGCTATGTTGAAGATTTCAACCTCAGAAACAATTGTCTTGAATGTAGAAATGGTGAGTTTCAAATTTTTCATGACGAATTTCATATTGACAAACAGTTCCGGTTTGAAGACAATACTGATCCGGACGATCAGGCTATTTTGTATGCCATTTCTTCTGAAAAGTATCAGTTGAAAGGCATTTTAGTCAACGGATATGGCATATATTCGGATGAACTGACCAACAAAATGCTGGAAAAGTTGCGGTAGTGCTTTTCTTATCATACATCAATGGTCAGCGCATTTAGTTGCCTTAATTTTGTGGAAAATTCGTTAAATTTAAAAACAAACAAAAATGGCAACAAGAAGTATTGAAGTAGTCGTTCCGCCGAGGGAACCTCATTATGTCGGCGACGGATTCAGGGTTCATAATTTTATTCCGGGTGCATACCGTTTGGATATGAAGCGCATGGATCCGTTTATTATGCTGGATTATAATTCAAAATTCTATTTCCCGCCGACAGACAAACCCAGAGGAGTGAGCGTTCATCCACACAGAGGGTTTGAAACTGTAACCATTGCATACAAAGGAAAAGTAGCTCATCAGGACAGCAGCGGAGGAGGCGGGGTGATTGGTGAGGGGGATGTTCAATGGATGACCGCAGCATCGGGTATTTTGCACAAAGAGTTTCACGAAGAAAATTTCAGCAAACAAGGCGGTGATTTTCAAATGGTTCAATTGTGGGTCAACCTGCCGGCAAAAGACAAAATGTCTGAGCCAAAGTATCAGGGCATTTCCAATACCGATATTGCAAAGTATGTTTTACCCGAAAATGGAGGATTGGTCGAAGTAATTGCCGGAACATATCAGGGACTTAAAGGCAGTGCAAATACCTTTACCCCCCTCCACCTGCTAAATGCACGGTTGAACAAAAATGCAAAGGCTTCTTTTGATTTCCCCCAACACTTCAACACAGCCTTGCTGGTGATTGAAGGAAGCATCAGGGTAAATGGAATTGAAAAAGTACCGGCCGATCATTTAGTCCTTTTTGAAAACGACGGAACTGAATTTAGCTTCGAAGCTTTGGAGAATGCAGTTATCCTGATATTGAGTGGCGAGCCACTGAACGAACCAATTGCCGCTCATGGTCCATTTGTGATGAACACGCACCGGGAAATTGTGCAAGCCATTCAGGATTTTCATGCCGGCAAGTTTGGTTATCTGGAAGAGTAACAGGAAAGGTAAAAAACTGGGGATTTACAGGGTTAATACTACATACAGCCCTGTTAACTGATAAAAAAAGCAAAGGGAGGAAAACAGGTATAAACCCTTGTTTCCCTCCCTTAAACTTTTGTAAAAATCAAATCAGGGGAAGTTTCCTAAAATTAACCCTTTTTGTCCTTACGGGGATCTCCAGGTTAGTTCCGTCCGTTCATCCAGTTTTTCAGAAAATTCATACCCATTGCTGCCACATCGTCCAAAACATTACCGTCGTTGTCCCTGTCGAGCAGTTTTCCGATGAGTCCCATATTTTTAGGGTCGGTTTTTTGCACATCATTAACAGAGGTATTGAGCAATCCTGCCAAACCTTCGGCATTCAATCCCTGAGAACGCTGCTGCTTTCCGAGCAAACCCATTGCCAAAGGAGCAGCTATCTGCATAATACTTTTGGTTGTATTTTTGTCAATACCGGTGTTGTTACTGACAAAATCAGCAATCTGGTCAATCTGTCCGCCAAAAACATGGCCCATTATGCCCATTCCGGGGCCTTGAGAAAAGTTTCCTAAAAACCCGAGCAGGTTGTCAAAAATACTGCCATCATGGTCTTTAGTAACTGCGTTAAAAAGTGCATTTGCACCTTCTTCCTGCGAGGCGTTGTTGGCGAGTGCTGTGGCAAAAATGGGTAAAAACTGACTTAGTGCTAACTGGGTAGTTCCTTTATCCAAACCTAATTGTTGGCCAATCATTTCGGCAGCTTGTCCTCCAAACTGACTGTTCAACAAATCGAGAAAATTGTTTTGGTCCATAATAAAAAACGTTGTTTATAGATTAAAAAAAGCTTGCTTGTATGTCTGCTGTGATGCAAATATAAATAAAGGTTTAGGAATAAAAAAATATTTAACAGATTTGGCCGGTAAAGTTGTAAGGCTTATAAAAACCATCTCATCTTCCAATTCGTTAGGTGTTAAACAGGAGGATTTATTCCCGATGATGGAGTCTTTTCTTACAGCCTTATATTAACGGTTTGTCAACCCATTAAGGTTTAATCAACAACAAAGAAAACAGGGGTAAGTCCTTTTTTCTGTAATTCATTGTAATAAAACAAGATTTTAGGTAAAAATCAGGGGTTACAAAAGTCATTTGCAGGGGTGCAATAAGCCTTTGCAGGGGCGATTTGATGTATTGCAGGGGTGCATTAAGTCATTGCAGGGGTGAATTGATGTATTGCAGGGGCGAGTTAAGCCTTCGCAAAGGCACAATGCTACTTTGCAGGGGTACAAAAGTTTATTACAGGGGTGCAATAAGTCTTTGCATAGGCAAAATGCTTCTTTGCAGGTGCGCAATAGGACATTGCAGGGGTGAATTAAGTCAATGCAGGGTGGACTTTTAGCTTTGCGGAGGAATTTTAAACCTATGAACAGGTTATTTTCTCATGAATCCATTCTAATTTTTAAAATTTGAACGGAACGATGTTTATCATGATGGCATGTCTGTTAAAACCAACTTCTATTAGACAAAATATCAGTTACATAGGTATTGTTGCACAGATTATCTGACTAATATGTAAGTCAGTTTAGTGTAATCTGTTTAAAACAAAAAACTCCGGTAAATCTTAGAATTACCGGAGTTTTTAAAAAAAGGACAAAGAGTCCGGACTGGTTTAAAGCCTTATCTTTGAATAAGCAGTTTGCCGCTTAAGACCTGCTCGCTGCCCTGAATGTTGAGCAGATACAAGCCGGGTACAAGTTGTTCGACTGAAAGCGTGGCTTGAATCTGACAATCTGTTCCTGAGTTGGTTTGTTGTTGCAGAACAAGTTTACCACTCAGATCAAATATCCTGATTAGGTTGTTGCTGCCCGTATTGGGATAAGCAATTGTTACTTCCCTGGCTGCCGGCACAGGGCTGATGATAATGTTACCTGAAGCCTGTTCATTGTCTGTGCTGTTGATACTGATTGTTCCAAGTTTACGGGTAGTACCGTTCAGGTCGGTTTGTGAGAGTTGGTAATAAGTAGCAGCACAGGATTTGTATGAATCAGTATATTGATAAGTTTGCGTGGTGATGCTGGTTCCGGCAGCCTGTACATTGGCTATACGGGTAAAATCCTGACCATTGCTGCTACGCCAAAGTGTGTAATACTCACAATCGGTTTCTGTGGCCGTTGCCCAGCTCAGCAAATTTCCATCTGCTACCGGTTCACCTTTAAAATATATCAGTTCAACAGGTGTTTTGATACAGAAAAAGGATTCGGACAATGTTACTGTTTCACAGCCAAACGCATCAGAAATAGTAAACTCATAAATTGTGGTTATACCCTCTGCAAAAATGACTTCTGCCGAAGATCCGTATTCAATTTCTCCTCCCAAATCACCTATTGAAAAATACGGGCTGGTGTTGTCATACTGCGGATAACCTCCCTGAGGGAAGGCAATAACATGATAATCGCCGGTGAGCCAATCGCAAAACTCGTTTACCAACACTGTAATTGGAGCAAGGAACAAGACTGGAGTTCCTGCAGCAATATCAATACAGGGGTCAGACAGTAAGGGACCGCCGGAGCCATCAGGTAGTGCGGCAACTGCTGAAACATAATAGGTAACATAGTACTGACCGGCAGGGCTGATGTCTGCGAAACTGAAAGCGCCGGTTGTGTTTTGAGCTAATATTGTACCTGCCGTTTCATCTGGTGAAGTATGAAGGATGTAATAAAGTTCCTGTCCTTCGTCTAAAATCTCATCCCCAAGATTAGTAACCGTCAGGGTTTGGTCGTGGCAGGCAATTTCAAGGTCTGAAGGCATAGTTCCTGCCTCACCTGCCGATACCACGATGGCAGCCGAAGCAGTGGCATTACATCCTTCATCCCCTACAGTATAGGAAACGGTATAAATTCCCGCACTCAACCCAATAGGCGAGAAAATACCGCTCACCGGGTCAATTCCTGTTCCGCTCCAGGTTCCTCCCGGAGTTTCGGGTATAAACAACGCCGGACCGCTTCCCTGACAGAAGTTAAACGACTCAAAAGCCGGACTGGGAGGTGCAACAACAAATACGGTTTGCGTAGAAGTGTTTGGGCATCCGTTAACCTCAACAAATAAAGAAATAGCGATTGGGGTATTCAACAATTCAACAGGAACATCCGAAGGGCTGAACACATTGCTTTCTACGGCAGTACCTGTAATTGTTGCTCCGGCAGTAACCGGCACAAGGGTAACCGGTCCGTCAGTAATACAATAAGTGATTCCGTTTATGGGGTTTCCGTTCTGGTCTGTATAACTGGCATTAGGCAAAGCATTAACTGTAACTGTGGTAGTTGTCGTACTTGTACAGGAAGGAATAGTACCCACTGTGTAGGTAACAACATAGTCGCCCGGCGTAAGACCGGCGGGGTTAAACAAACCGGTAGCGGGATTGACCACTCCGGTTCCTGACCATGTACCTCCCGGAAGCGAGGCCTGAAGCAAGGCAGGAGAGTCGCCCGGACAGAAATTTAAAGGGAAAGCCTCCACAGACTGTTCACCGAGTACTACAATAGTCTGGGTGATTTGGTCTTCACCGTTGCAGGTGCCGGGATTGATGGCTAAAAGTGTAATAGAATAAGTGCCGGCTTCGGTAAAAGTATAGGAAGGGCTTGTTTCAGTTGAGGTGGTAGCATCCGGAAAAGTCCATTGATATTCGGTAGCATTGATACTGGTATTGGTAAACTCAACGGTATAAGGAACACAACCCGGAGGAGGGAGGTTAAACTGTGCAACTGTGGGTGCTGTATCGAATGAAAACTTAATGCAGCCAAGGTTGCAATTTGTAGAGTTATTGGTGGTTGACCATGCCCCGGGAGTAGTTGGGAATAAATCTGAACCACCACAACCGGCACAAACTGCCTGGTAAATAACTCCGGCTTTGTCGAATCGGCTCGTACCGCCATCAACATGTTCGCCCGTTCCGCTTGGCGAACCAAAAAAGGTGGCATATAACAAGGTAGAGGCGTTTTCGCCGAGAATTATGAAATAGTAGTCGCTGCCGTCTGTAGCATTATCGAAAGCATCGGGGGTAATTGGCAGTCCGTTGGTTGTAGAACCCGGTAAAGTACTATTTACGTTACCACCCCATCCGGAAACATAGATCTGATAGCAATTATCAATCAAAAATGCGGTTGGTGAGATATTGGGTGAGCCGTTGCCATTTCCAAAGGTGGTTGACCATATAGAGGTTGTCAGGTCATTGCTTAGTTTGTGAATATACTGACCGCTGTTGGGGTTGTTATAAACGCCCGCTGAAACAGGATAAACGCCCGCAGTTTGGCCGACTGTATAAATATTGAGATCCTGGTCTATATCAACGAAAAAGGACTGATCGTAAAGTGAAGTGCCGAGATAAGTAGAACCGATTAAAGTACTGCCATCAGAACTGATTTTTGCGAGCCAGGCATCCGATGTCCCGCCGTTAAAGCTGGTATCATAAGCCCCCGGAGTAGTCGGAAAGTTGTTGCTGTTTGTGCCACCACAGACGTAAATAGTTTCGTCAGTATCCATTTTAATAGAATAAGCCGCATCGTCTGCAGTCCCACCCAAATAAGTGCCCCAAATCATGTTGGTAAGATTGGGATTGAGTTTTATAAGGCAGGCATCCTGTCCTCCTTGTGCAAATTCTGAGATAACGCCAACTGTAGCAGGGAAATCCGGAGAGTTTGTTGAAGAAGCAAGATAGATATTTCCCCCTGCATCTATAAATACCTCTCCCCGGCTTTCATCTGCATAATTTCTTTTTAAGGCTGTTGAGAGGTTTAATCCGTCGTTTCCTACTCCACCTATAAAAGTTGAACCTATTAGTCCGCTTCCGTCCGGTGTAAATTTGGTAACGATAATATCAGAGCCGGGGCCGCTTTGGTAAGGAATAGAATTGAAGGTAACAGCAAATCCGCCATTGAATGACTGGTCAAAGGCACCTGCTGTTGTTGGAAAGTTTACCGAGCCGGTGGTGCCATATACAATCAGTTCGTCCGATGGAGTAACTATCATACTATGAGGCACTTCGCTACTCGCGCTTCCTCCCAAATAGGTAGAATAAATAAGGCTGCTCCCGTCGGGAGAGAATTTGGAAATACTAATATCAACAACAAAGGGTCCGGAAGGGTCTCCGCCTGCAAAATTGACCTGAAAAGCACCGGTAGTGGTGGGATAGCCAACTCCGAAAGAAGCGCCACCGGCATAAAGATGTCCGGAGTTGTCATAAGTTGCGGTAAAACCCCAGTTGTCGGAGGTTGCTCCGGTATAACTTGCAAAAATCAAAGTGGGGTCAATGATTAATTCCTGCGAAGTGTCATAACCTTCCGGCATGGAAAAAGTAACAGTATTGCCCGAAACACTGAAAAAGCAGGGAACCTGAGTCAGTTGCCCGTCAATATACTGATAGGCATAGGGTTGCTGTTCAATCACCGTATTGACAGAGGTTGCCATGTGTAAGTTTCCGTTTTGGACAAAAAGGTTATCCAAACCTTCGTATTGCAACTGAATTTGGTTGGCATCAGCACCGGGTGCTACTATAAAATCGTATTTCACCTGCCCTCCGTCTCCATAAAAACGCAGGTCAATCCCATTGTAAAGATTATAGTAATCAATTTGATGAAACAAACCGACATGCCCTTTCCAACGGGAAGGGTCATTATCAATAAAGTAATTGCGGTAGGTCTCGTGCTGACAGGAAGCCTGAGCTTCTGTGGGCAGGTTTACATCACCGGCAAACAACATCTGAAAAGCATGGCAATGAATGGAAAAGTCAGACAAATCCATCTCGGGATTGTGATGGGCTTCATGAAGATAGTCCAAATCTGAAGGACTTACTAATACATAAGTCAACCTGTCAGATTCTAAAAACAAACGGGCAGCGTTCAACTCAACCTGATATTTTATTTGGTCGTCCCATTGTCCTTTGTTTTCGACAAAATTTAGGTAGGTATCCGGCAAGTCGCCGGGTTCACAAGCTATTAACACGGCAGGCAATTGCATCCAGCCTATCATAGAAAGCAAAATAAGAGTTAGTAGTTTTTTCATAATAGAAAAAGAGGTGGTTTAGTAGTTGATTAGTTCAATGTTCGTTGAACGCTTGTCTGTCCTGAAATTGAAAAAAGTCCGGCAATATACGACCGCAAATTACAAATTTGTATGGGTTCTCCATGCATTTCAATCAGGTTTCAACAATTTTTTATTAGTAAACAGTGTTGTTCTGACAGATTTTGGAATTACAAGTCTGTTTTTTTTAGCGGAATCTGTCCACTTGCCCACGATACTTTTCATTAAAAGCGGTTAATCCGGGGGGATTAGTAAGTTTCTATTTCACCTTCAAGTTCAATATAGGAATTCAGCAATTCATCAAAAGACTGAAATAATACCTTCCATTTGGCCGGATTCAATTCATGACAGGCATAAATTATCGGCGATTCGTTCAAGTTGGAGGCTTCCCATACCAGGATTTCCTGTTCTTTCGTGTGGATGATTGGAATATATCGTTTACCTGTTTTCTGTTCCATTTCCTGAATATCAAAGGCTATGAATTCGCCCTCAAACCGGTATGCGTCCATAATTTCCTGTAAACTCAAAAAATAATTGCTGTTCCAGATTATGCCTGCCTTCATTTCGGCATTTTCGAGATCCTCATCGCTCCAGCTATCATCAGCAAAACAACCCCCGTTACAATTTGTATAAAAAGATTTCAAGGTTGGAGGTAGGGTAATCTTTAATATTGCTTCGAATTGAGAAATTTCGGAAACGGATGCACCTGTATTCCAAAAACTGCGGTGTTGTAACTGTCCGGCTTTTTCGTTAAGTTTTAAAATAATTTCAGTCATCATTGCCAAAATTAAACAATCGAAACAAACTATAGAGTACCTTATTAACCCTGTTGTAATCTTGTTTTTTATTATTGCAGCCCTCCATCAGGCAAATCTATTGCCATGTTTTTCAACAACATCAGCGTAGATGTTTTTAATGTTTTGTTCGTCCTCAATAGGGCAAATCAGCAACACATCTCCGGAATCTATGACACAAAAACCAGATAGCCCCTGAACGATAACGAGTTTATCGCTATTGATCTGAATCAGGTTATTGTCTGAGACATAAGTCAGAATGTTTTTACCGCCAAGCGCATTGTTTTGCTGGTCTTTCTGGTGCTTTTCCCAAAGTGAAGACCAACTGCCCAAATCACTCCATCCGAAATTTACAGGTAGTACGTAAACATTATCAGCATATTCCATGATGGCATAATCAATAGATGTGGCCGTACATTCTTTGTAAACTCCGGCAACAAATTCCTCTTCCTCAATTGTATTGTAAAGCCCTTCCCCTTCTGAAAAAAGCTCGTACAAATTGGGGTTTATCAGTTTAAATGACTCAAGAATGCTCTTGACATGCCAGATAAAAATGCCTGAGTTCCACAAAAAATCTCCAAATTCTACAAAGTCTTTGGCCACTTCATAAGAAGGTTTCTCAACAAAAGTCTTTACTTTGCAAATTCCGTTCTTGCCAACTTTTTCATCAAACTGAATATAACCATACCCGGTATGCGGACGGGTAGGCTTTATGCCAAGGGTAACCAATGTGTTGGTTTGAGACGCAAAATCCAAACAACTGAGCAAAGCATTATTAAACAGTTCGGTTTCCGTAATGTA
Source organism: Sphingobacteriales bacterium (assembly GCA_016700115.1). Taxonomy (NCBI): domain Bacteria; kingdom Pseudomonadati; phylum Bacteroidota; class Sphingobacteriia; order Sphingobacteriales; species Sphingobacteriales bacterium. Next base: position 1,504,778 of record CP064999.1, read on the forward strand.
ATGGTCTGAAGGTGCTACAATAAATGTGGCATTCGGATTGATTGCCGCAATTTTATAGGCTGTAAACAAGATACAAGGGGCTGTATTTTTTCGCGCCGGCTCAGAGATAATCTGAAAGGGCTGAATTCCGGGTAGCTGCTCTTTGACGAGTGGAATATATTGTTTGCTGGTGATGATGAAAATATGATCTTCTGCAATAAACCTGGCAAAACGATCATAAGTACTTTGTAATAAACTTTTGCCAGTATGAAGAATATCTAAAAATTGTTTTGGATTTTTTTCACGGCTTCCCGGCCAAAAACGACTGCCTATGCCACCGGCCATAATGGCAACATAGTAATTTTCAAAGGCACGTTCCATGTTTAAATTGATTATCTTTTTTACTTATTATTATAATGTAGCGGGTTGGTGAGATTGTTTAAAAAATTAGATAGCTGCAAGATACAAATTATCAGGATAGTTCAGTCGCAATCAGATTTTCAATAAACCTGACAACGGCAACTTATTAAGTCAAGCCTTCCCTGAGCAAATCGTGAATATGAATCATCCCGATATAACAGTTGTTTTGGGTTATTGGAAGTTGGGTTATTTTATATTGACGCATCAGTTCGAGGGCATTTATTGCTAAAGAACCGGCCTGAATATGCTTAGGTGATTGGGTCATAATGGTTCCCGCATTTTGTTGAATATTGTTGTCGTTTCTTTGCAGGAAACGGCGCAGGTCGCCATCAGTTATGATTCCAATAAGCTGGTTATTATGATCAGTAACAGCAGTAGCCCCCAGTCTGCCCGAAGTCATGGCAACAATAATTTCAGAAAGCGAAGCATCGCTGTGTACTGCCGGCGCTGAATTATTGGGATAAATATCATTGACCGAGAGGTATAATTGTTTTCCTAAAGCCCCTCCCGGATGGAATCGCGCAAAGTCGGCAGGGGTAAATCCCCGCAACTCAAGCAGGCATACGGCCAAAGCGTCGCCCATTGCCAACTGTGCAGTGGTACTGGAAGTTGGGGCCAGATTGTTGGGGCAGGCTTCTTTTGAAACTGTGGTATTTAGCACATAATGCGCTTGTTTAGCCAAATATGAATCTACATTGCCTGTGATGGCACCAAGTTTACCGCCCAATTGCTTGAGCATGGGCGATAAAGCTTTTATTTCGGGAGTTTCACCACTTTTGGAAAGACAAATCACGATATCATGAGGGGAAACCATCCCCAAATCTCCATGAATAGCATCGGCAGCATGTAAAAAGGTTGCCGGAGTGCCGGTAGAATTTAGCGTTGCAGCAATCTTTTGGGCTATTAGCGCGCTTTTACCTATTCCAGTCATAACCACCCGTCCCGGACTTTGCAAAATATCCAATACACATCGTGCAAAATCATCTGTCAGATATTCCGGCAGGGCAGCAATCGCCTCAGCTTCTATTCTGAGTGCTTCTGTTGCCCGATATAGTATCTGAGCGTAGGTAAAATTATGTAAATTCATTGATTTCGGTTAACCGGTTGCAAAAGTACGCAAAGCCTGCCGAGTTAACAAACAAAACAGGTTTCCCTTCGGTTTGCATCGGTTGTCTTGCTTTTCAGCTCATAAAAAACCTAAACCCTCATTTAACCTCTTTACTTTTTGTGGGGTTTGTATTTTTCATTTCACCTTCCTCCAAAAACTGCTGCAAGAACTGATGATATTGTTCATATTTTCTCAGGTTGTTATGCCCCGCTCCGGGTATTGTGATAAACCGGTCAGGGTTTTCGAGAAACGGTTTGAGCAAACTTCCTGATGCGTAGGGAACAACCCGGTCTTTCGTTCCATGAAAAATATAAACCGGACATTTAACCTCCTGAATCCACAAATCGGAGCGAAAGTTATATCGCAGCAATTTATCGTAAGGAATAAAAGGAACATACCGGCGGGCAACATCGGCAATATTGTAGTATGGGGTTTCTAACATCAGAGACCGTGGTTGGTTTTGTGAAGCCAGTTTAGTCGCGATGCCACTTCCCAAAGACCGTCCGTAAATGACGATTTGATCTTGTTCGAACCCGTAGCAATTTTTCACCTCATCGTACAACCATTGGGCATCTGAGTAAAAAGATTCTTCATTGAGTTCACCTTTGCTTTTCCCGAACTGTCGGTAGTCGTACATCAGTATATTGTACCCTTTTTGAGTAAAATCAATGGCAAACTGACCATATCGCTGCAGATTGCTTGCATTGCCATGCAGGTAAAAAATCAACCCTTTGGGATTCGGGGTGGTGAAATACAAGGCATTTACCAATACGTTGTCATCGGGTCGAAAAAACAACTCTTCAAACGGCTCCTGATGGTCAAATTGGTATTTATGGTCTTGGGTTAGCGGAAGCGGAAACAGCAATAAGCGTTCCTGGAATACGACAGAAAATGAAAAAAGACTCATTACTACAATTATTCCGATGATTAAATTGCGGATAACTTTGAGGTTAAACATAACAAATCGGGCTTGCCTCAGCAAAGATAGTTTTGGGTTAAAGGAATGTCGGCTATCGGTTGTACCAAATATTTAGTCATAAGAAGACTTCATACCACTGTTATAGACATATCTTCTTGCTACATCGTTCAAAATAGCATAAAGATGATCGTGATAGGCTGCAAATCGGGGCAGATTATTGTGTCCTGCTTCCTCAATCGGAATGATTGTGCCGTTTGCATTGAGTTCAGATAATTTTTTACCGGAACTGAAAGGAATAAGCCGGTCTTTGGTTCCATGAAGGATGTAGATGGGGCATTTAACTTTTGGCATCCACAGGTCGGTGCGGATATGGTATTTCATGATTTTAGAAACCGGAAGGAATGGAACAAACCGCTTTACGGTTTCCAAAAAATTAAAGTATGGGGAATCGAGAATTAGTTTTTGCGGGTTATTATGGGCAGCCACATAGGTAGCAAATCCCGAACCCATTGAACGACCATAGATAATGATTTTTTCTTCGGGATACAAGGTTTTCAGATGGTCGTATGCCATTTGGCAATCTTTGTAAATCGCGCTTTCGCTGCGGCGACCTCTGCTTTTGCCAAACCCCCGATAGTCAATCATGTAGAAGTTGTAATCTTTACCCAAAAAATCGCGCGCAAATTTGCCCCATCCTTTTACACTTCGGGAGTTTCCTTTAAAATAAAAAACTACTCCTTTTGCGCGGGGAAGTGCAAAATGAAGTCCGTTGATGATTGCACCCGGTTCGGGGTGTAAAAAAAACTCCTCAAATGGATATTCATATTGATACTGAAAATCGTCCGGCAACTTCTCAGGATGAAAAATAAACCACTCCTGAACAAGATAAGTAATCAAGCAGGCAGCAAGATATAATGCTATAATGCTAACAACAGCAGTCAGCCACATACCCTAAGCGGTTGGTTTAAAAATCCCTTTAAATTTTACAATTCTTTCAGAAAACAAGGTAAGAACAACATTTTTTCAAATCACAAAGACTAATAATAAATTTTGAACATCAAACAATCAATGCTCTCTTTATTGGTGTGTTGCAGCCTCTAAAGTAGAATTAAATAGAAATACTTGTGCTTATCAGGTCATTGTTTTAAAAAAAACAATTCAAACTATAAGAATTGCCCCCTTATATCGTAAAAAAACCGGAAATTCAGGACCATTAACAGCATCCTGATTTTCCGGCTTCAGTTAATTTGAGATAGGTCGGCTCAGGGTTTAATCAGTGCTTACATCATAATCCTCGTCTCCTTCTTCAACAAAAGGAGCATTGCCTGATTGAGCAAATAAGACCTCTTTTATCTTTTGTTCCAATATTTCTGCCAATTCGGGATTGTCTTTCAAAAATACTTTCACGTTATCCCTTCCTTGTCCTATTTTGTTGCCATCGTAGCTATACCATGAACCACTTTTTTGGATGATATCTAATTCAGAGGCGTAGTCAATGATTTCACCAATTTTGGAAACCCCTTCTCCATACATAATATCGAATTCAGTACTGCGGAATGGAGGTGCCATTTTGTTTTTCACAACTTTTACTTTAGTGCGGTTGCCAATGATGTCGTTGCCGGATTTGATTTGTCCTGTCCGGCGGATGTCTAAACGAACAGAGGCATAAAATTTAAGCGCATTTCCTCCGGTGGTGGTTTCGGGGTTGCCAAACATCACACCTATTTTCTCGCGAAGCTGATTGATGAAGATACAAGTGCAACCTGTTTTGCTGATGGTGCCGGTGAGTTTTCTCAAGGCCTGAGACATTAAACGCGCCTGCAAACCCATTTTAGATTCTCCCATATCTCCTTCCAACTCACTACGGGGAACTAACGCCGCAACCGAGTCAATCACAACAATATCCAAAGCACCGGAACGTATCAGATGATCGGCAATTTCGAGAGCCTGTTCTCCATTGTCGGGCTGAGAAATCAGCAGGTTGGAAACATCTACACCTAATTTTTCGGCATAGTTTTTATCGAATGCGTGTTCTGCGTCAATAAAGGCAGCTATTCCGCCCTGTTTGTGTACTTCGGCTATGGCATGAATGGCCAAGGTGGTTTTACCTGACGATTCAGGTCCGTAAATTTCGATTACCCTGCCACGAGGATATCCGCCAATACCCAGAGCAATGTCTAAACCCAATGAACCGGAAGGGATGACATCTGCTTTAACGGCTTGCTTGTCGCCAAGCTTCATGACTGTTCCTTTGCCATACATTTTATCTAATTTGGCGACAGTCATCTGAAGTGCTTTATCTTTATCGCTGTTTGAAGGGGTTGCCATAAGTTTGTGTTTTTAAAGTGGTTAATGTTTTGTGTTATCTGTGGAAATAAGGCATGTAAAGACTTTCAATATAGCCAGTGCAAAAGTCCGAAAAAAGCCAGATTAGCTGTTAAAACGATTGCAGGAAGGGCGAATCCGGGTTGAAGTAGATCGGTGTGTATATATTTATCTGTTTCTTCGGCTATCCGTGTGGCTAATTTACCTTCGTTTTCGGGGGTGATGGCTTCGCCGTTGGCGGCACGTTCAACAATTTCAGAAATTGGCACGACTGACTTGATAAAATTCAGTACTGCCCGGACGGCAAAAGGCATATTATCTAATTTATCAAAAAAGCGCTCAATAAGTTTCGATCCTCCACTGATTGCAGCACCGGTCGTTTTATTTTTATCCAAAAAGGCAGTTAATTTATAAACGGTATATCTATAGAGATAATCTTTATTTTGGACATACGCATATTGTATCACTTTTTGGATGGCAAATTTATAGCCGATCAGGCAATAAATAATCGGAAAAATAATCAACATAACTATTCCAAAAGCTATGAGCGGAAAACAAACCTCTGCTCCTGCGTTGGCACATATATCGGGCAAATAGATAAATAACAGAACGTTGAGCAGTAGCCCTGCAAGGCAAAAAAATAAAAAACGACTGACTGCAATCCATGAAGCGCGGGCAACAAATGCGAGTAAAGACTTAATACCGGCCATATTTAAAAATCGGGTTTGAAAGATTACTCGCCGGTCATTGCCGGCTAACCGTTGTATCAAATTTATATAACATCAGGTTGAATAAACAGGTAGCAGCGATTTAAGGTACTAAATTGATTACCCTGAAAGAATTCAGAAATTCTCCGATCATTTTTTATCAGGTATCTATTCTTGCGTATTTAGCGTGTTTTTCAATAAAATCTCTTCTTGGTTCGACATCATCCCCCATCAGCATTGAAAAAATGCGGTCTGCCTCTGCAGCACTGTCAATAGTTACTTGTTTCAGAATCCGGCGGTTTGGATCCATCGTTGTTTCCCAAAGCTGTTCGGCGTTCATTTCCCCCAAACCTTTATATCGCTGAATATTGACCACCCGATTAGGATCATCGTTTCCGGCAAGTTTTTGAACTGCTGCATCCCGGTCATCGTCGTTCCAGCAATAGATAAAATCTTTTCCGCGTTTGACCAAATAAAGCGGTGGAGTGGCGATATAAATATAGCCTCGCTCAATCAGGTCTTTCATTTGACGGAAAAAGAAGGTGAGTATCAGGGTGGTGATATGACTTCCGTCCACATCGGCATCACACATAATGACCACCTTGTGATAGCGGAGTTTATCGGTATTGAGTTCCTTGTTTTCGTTTTGAAACACTCCGAGTGCCATATAGATATTTTTAATCTCTTCGTTGTCGTAGATTTTATATTCCATGGCTTTCTCGACGTTGAGGATCTTACCTCTTAGGGGCATGATGGCCTGAAAGTTGCGATCCCTTCCTTGTTTGGCGGTACCCCCTGCCGAATCTCCCTCAACCAGGAACAATTCACAGGCTTCGGGGTCTTTGTTTGAGCAGTCTGCCAGTTTTCCGGGCAAGCCGCTGCCTGTTAAAGCGGTTTTTCTTTGTACCAATTCGCGGGCTTTTCGGGCAGCATTACGCGCTGTGGCGGCGAGAATTACCTTTTCAATGATAGTTTTGGCCTGACGCGGGTTTTCTTCCAAAAAAGCGACAAGTTTATCGCCAACCACCCCTTCTACAATACCTGCAACTTCCGAGTTGCCCAATTTGGTTTTTGTTTGCCCCTCAAACTGCGGCTCAGGTACTTTCAGCGATATCAGCGCTGTCAATCCTTCGCGAAAATCATCTCCGGTAATTTCAACTTTAACCTTGCTGAACAATCCGTTTTTTTCGGCATAAGTTTTAAATGTGCGGGTTAGCGCTCTGCGAAATCCCGATACATGGGTTCCTCCCTCTATGGTATTGATATTGTTAACATAAGAATGGACATTCTCGTTGTAAGTGGAGTTGTACTGAAGTGCTACTTCAACGGTAACCATATCCCGTTCTCCTTCCATACAAATCGGCGTTTCAATCAGAGAGGTCCGGTTAGCGTCGAGATATTTTACAAATTCAGACAATCCTCCCTCAGAAAAAAATTCATCTTTCTGATAATTGCCTTTTTCGTCTTTTTCACGCAAGTCGGTCAAGGTAATTCGAATGCCTCTGTTCAGAAATGCAAGCTCGCGCAAACGGGAAGCAAGGGTTTCGTAATTATAAGTCAGTACGGTAAATATCTGAAAATCGGGTTTAAACGTGGTTGTTGTACCTGTATTCTCGCTTTTACCGATTTGCTTTACAGGATATGCCGGAACTCCACGCACATATTCCTGAACAAACAACCCGCCGTCCCTTTCTACTTCTACTTTCAGGTTTTCGGACAACGCATTGACACAAGAAACCCCTACCCCGTGCAAACCGCCCGATACTTTATAGGTATTTTTGTCAAATTTACCTCCTGCATGTAATACCGTCATTACAACTTCAAGTGCCGACCGCCCCTCTGCAGTATGAATAGCTACCGGAATTCCGCGCCCGTCATCTTTCACACTGATTGAGTTGTCTTCGTTGATAACAACATCTATATTTTTGCAATAACCTGCAAGTGCTTCATCAATGGAATTATCCACAACTTCATACACCAAATGGTGTAAACCTTTGAACCCGATATCGCCAATATACATTGCCGGTCGTTTCCTGACAGCCTCTAATCCTTCGAGTACCTGAATACTATCGGCACCATAATTGCTTTGCATAAATTCTGTATGTTTTGCGAGTTTTACTAAACTTTGTATGAAACATTATTTGGTGTAAAGATACTGCTTTAACATCAATAATCTAATTTTAAATCTTATTATCTGTCAGACGCATCCATCAAATAGCCGGTATAAAACCATCGGGTGGTTTAAATTGTTCGCATCAATGCCGAAATATTTAGTTTTAGCTATTTTTTTTAGATGGGCAACATCATTGCAGCAGCGATACTTGTACCGCTTAAATTCACCTCATCAGATCTCATGATTAATTCCTCCTAAAACAAACCATAGTTATCTCTTTCTCTTATAATTGACTACTTTAGCTACCATTTTCAACAGGTCTGTTCAATCAGCACAAACCCACACGCTTGTTTTGCATCTGTTCACCCAAAAACTGCTGAAATGGTGGCATCATCACCAACGCCCCCTGCCCTGGAAACAAACCGATGATGCCTATTCTATTTGGCTTTCTGAAATCATTTTACAGCAAACCCGTATAGATCAGGGATTGCCTTATTACCTGAAGTTTAAAGCTATGTACCCTACGGTGAAAGATTTAGCAGACTCCTCTTTGGATGAAGTCATGCGCCTTTGGGAAGGATTGGGGTATTATGCCCGTGCGAGAAACATGCACCAAACCGCCAAATACATAGCAAACGAATTGCAGGGAAAATTTCCCGATACCTATTCGGACATAAGGCAGTTAAAAGGCATTGGTGATTATACCGCCGCCGCTATTGCTTCTTTTGCGTTTGGCTTGCCCTATGCCGTAGTTGACGGCAATGTTTACCGGCTTTTGTCCCGTTGTTTCGGCATCTTTACTCCCATAGATTCAACGCAGGGCAAAAAACAGTTTTTGGCATTGGCGCAACAACTGATGAGCGAAACTGAGCCTGCATCTTTTAACCAGGCCATCATGGATTTTGGGTCCGTTCAATGCAAACCGGTTAAACCCGATTGCGGTTTTTGCCCGATGCAAACGATTTGTGTGGCTTATCGCGACAATACCGTTTCCCAGTTGCCGGTCAAACAAAAAAAACTCACCCGTAAAACCCGATATTTTACTTATTTCATGCTGCAAACACCAAAAGGAGGCCGGTTATTGAGAAAAAGAACCGCTAAAGATATTTGGGAAAACCTGTACGAATTTTTGTTGGTTGAAACTGATCTGGAACCTGATGCAGGCATTTTACAATCACATTTTCGGGAAAATCAGATTTCCTGTATTTACCTCACCGAAAAAAGTCTGTATAACTCCAGAATTTGGAAACAACAACTTACCCATCAAACCATTGTTGCCCGTTTTTTGGAAACGTCCATTTCAGACCCGGAAATATGGCTTCGACAGGGCTTTGTAGAAGTGGAGGCTGAAAATATCGGGAACTACGCATTTCCCAAAATTATCAACAACTATTTACAGCATCGCCCAATTTGAATGCGTTTTCATGCCTCAAAACAAACCCATCTGTTGGTTTTCGGGAAGTAGTTTAAACGATAGGCGATGATAAGGTGAGGGTCCATGAACCTGTATAGCTTTGCGGTGCTGAACAGTAGGATAACCCTTGTTATGATCCCATCCATACATTGGAAACTCCTCGTGAAGGCGCATCATATAATCATCGCGGCCGGTTTTGGCTAATATAGAAGCGGCAGCAATATGGGTATAAAGCGCATCACCTTTTACCACACATTGATGCGCAACTTTTGGGAATGGGGTAAACCGGTTACCGTCAATTGCTGCAAAACCGGGTGATGGGTTTAATTGCGCTAACGCCCGGTGCATGGCAAGAATAGACGCTTTGAGGATGTTGATACGGTCAATTTCGTCCGGCAAAACAATTCCAATAGCCCAGGCTATGGCTTCTTGTTCTATGATATGTCTTGCTGCTACCCGTTTCTGATGACTGAGTTGTTTGGAATCATTTACCTCATCATATTTAAAGCCGGGGGGTAAAATGACCGCAGCCGCAAATACAGCACCGGCAAGGCAACCCCTTCCGGCCTCATCACAACCTGCTTCTGGTAATAGGTTTTGGATACGGGGCAGCATGGTCAGTGTCTTTTTCAGGCAAAGTTAGATAGTCCGTGATTTGGTATTATTAAATCGAAGAATTAATTCTGCGGACATTCCTGTTATTTTCAAAAAATCAACTGTCCAACAGTGTTTGAGTTGATTAAAAAAGGTATTATCTCTAAAACAAGGATATATTTCTTATCTTTGTCAAAAATCTTGATTAGCATTGAGCATAAAAGGGTTTCTCAAACCCAAGGTGTGTAGTTTGTATGGAGCAGTTTCTATAGATTAACGGTATGAATAAAGTATTTTTCCTCGTTTTTAATATCGTTGCAGGGGTCGGCTTGCTCACCCTTCCTTATATAAAAACTGCAAATGCTGAACGGGAAATTAAATTGGCGAAGCGCGAATATCCACAAAATTATTTTAGCCAACCGATGGATATTCCGATGCGGCTGACCGGAAATTTTGGCGAATTGAGGTCTAACCATTTCCACACCGGCATTGACTGTAAAACCAATGGTCAGGAAAATTTAAATGTTTACGCACTTGCTGACGGGTTTGTTTCAAGGGTTGCAGTTTCACCGCGTGGTTATGGAAATGCACTTTATATAGATTATCCGAATGGTTTTACAAGTGTGTATGCACATATCAACAGTTTTTCCGGAGAAATCGGCGACTATGTGAAACGGAAACAGTACGAACTGCAAAAATTTGAAATTGACGAAAAAATCCCTCCTTCTCTCTTACCGGTTACAAAAGGGCAGTTAGTCGCCAAATCGGGCAATACAGGCTCTTCAAACGGACCGCACCTGCATTTCGAAATGCGCGATACAGAAACGGAAATAGCCATCAACCCGCTGCTGTTTGGGTTTCATGTTCCGGATGATATCAAACCTACGATTACGCAATTGGCCATCTATGGCTTTAAAGGTGAAACATCCGGCTATCAATCGCCAAAACTTTATGCGACCAAATTGCAGAACGGCAATTATGTTACCGCACAAAACCTGTTAAAAGTTAACCACCCTCGGGTGGGCCTTGGCATAAAAACACAAGATAAGAAAAACGAACTATACAATATCAACAACGTGTATGGGCTTAAAATGTACGATAACGGCAATCTGTTGTATGCTTTTGAAATGGAGCAAATCGGATTTTCCGAAAGCCGTTATATCAATGCCCATATTGATTATATGCTAAAAAAACAGGAAAAAGGACTCGTTCAAAAATGTTTTGTCGAACCCGCCAACAAATTATCAATTTACCAACAGGCAATCAACAACGGCATCATCAACCTCAGTGACGGTCTTTTGCACAAAATTGTAATTGAAGTCAACGATTTTAACAACAATATATCTACCGTAAGCATCATGTTGCAATATGACCCTTTGCAACCTTTGTCCCCGGTTACTGAGGCTCCTTACAATGCTCAATTCAGTTGTTTTACAGACAATTCTTATCAAAATGACTTTTTGAAACTTCATCTGCCTTCCGGCTGTCTGTACAATGATTTGTTTTTTCAATACGATATGAAACCTGCAACTCAAACAGATATCTATTCTTCTCTGCATCAGATTCACCTGAATGAGGTCCCTATTCACAGCTATTGCGATATAGCCATCAAACCAACCACTCTTCCTTTCGAGTTGTATGATTACGCACTACTCGTATTTAAAAACAATACAGGAAAGGTTACCCCCTTAAAAAGCCGATGGGAAGGCAATTTTCTGACCGGTCAGACAAGGGAGTTCGGACAGTTTTATATTACCACAGACATCAAAAAACCGACTATAACTGCGGTCAATATTGTACCCGGAAAGCTGATGACCAAAAACAAATCTATTCAACTGAAAATTTCGGACAATCTTTCGGGCATTGATTCCTTCAACGGTTATATTGACAACCGTTGGGTACTGATGGAATACGATCAGAAAAGTGCACGGATTTGGCATACTTTTGACGAAATTACCGGAGCGCCCGGCACTCACGAATTTAAATTAGTGGTCAGGGATGCCAAATACAATACCGCAGAATTTGTCGCAAAATTTAAAAGGTAACTGATTGCTTTTCTAAAGAAGGAAGCGAACACCACAAAACGAATTACCTTTGCAGGTTGAAAAGTCTTAGAAGTTTCGCCTTGCTTGTATATTTTGTTTTTGTATTCCATTCATTGTCTTATTATGATGTCCATTCTCTGAACCCCAACAACACAGGCTAATGATATTACTCATCGTATTGCTCACATTGGTTGCTATGTTGGTCGGATTGTATCGCAATTTGCAGCGCAGACAATTTTTAATCCGGGCAGCCTTTAAGCAATTGGATGAAATAATTGGCCAAGCTTCGGAAACAGCGGGCAAATTTGTCGAAACTCTGCGGGAAACAAAAGGGAATGACCTGAACGAATTTACCATCATTAACCAACTTCGATGGCAAACTACCTCCCGAAAGGTTTCGGTGGAAAATAAAGCACAGGCATTGAACGAACTGATTTTGCAGTTTGAACGGATGTGCCGGCAACCGGAACAGCAAAACAATTTAAAGGATATTCCTCAACTCGGCAACCTTTACCAAACCTGGGAAAACACGCTCAACCTTCTCGACACGGAAAAAGAAACCTACAATTACGCCATTCTGGACTATAATAATATCATCAAAAAATTTCCTTACAAACAGTTTGGACGCTTGCTTCGCATCTTGCCAAAAACCGCTCTTCAAATTTCAAACTAAAGCACAAGACCTCTTGTGTTGCTGTTGATCTTTGCATTTATTTTTATTAACCCCCAAGTTTGAATCTCGTGTTAGTCCAACATCATACCGGTCCCGGTTTTAATCTTTTAAGAATTGGTTTGTTCATTTTTCTGGCAATATTCAGTGCTTGCGACCTGTCTTCCGGAAGGTTAATAAATGGTGCTGTGGCTCCGGAACTTGCAATGTATGATGTCCACGGAAATCTTCTGAGTTCGAAGGAGATTTTGGCAGAGAAAAAGATAATCCTGATAGACTTTTGGGCATCGTGGTGCAAACCCTGCCGGCAAACAAATCCTGAGTTGGTAAAACTATATGAAAAGTATAAAGATGCCGACTTTGGAACAGCTCAGGGTTTTACCATCATCAGCGTATCGCTCGATACCGATAAAACCGCATGGTTAAACGCCATCGAACAAGACAATTTGATTTGGCCGCACCATGTATGCGATTTTAAGGGGTTTGCCTCTCCTGCTCCGGTGGTATTTCAGTTTGAGAAAATACCGACTACCTATCTCATCAGCGAGCGGGAGATAATTATTGGAAAGGACCAAACCATCAAATGGATGGATTATGAACTGAGTCGGCGGGTGGTGAAGGCAGGAAAAAAAGAAAACGATAATACAGGCAGTTAATATGTCATTTTGTATAGCATGTTCAAAAACAGGGGGCTGAAATTTCACGCATTTATACTTATCGCTGTCATAATGTCAGCAAATTGAATATGGCAAGGTGTTTGCGTTGATGATTTGTTAATCCTGACTACCCATGTCAAACATCCAATTATTATATAAACTATGAGCGAAAAAGATTTCCCGATAGAATTAGAAAATCAACCCGAGCAAAATATTATTGAGCCGGTCGAAGAAACCATACATCCGGTCGAAGAAGTCATTGCCAATTTACCCTTGGAAGAAGAAGTACAAAAACTATCCAAAGAGCTGAAAGAAGTACAGGATAAGTACCTTCGCCTCTACGCAGAATTTGATAATTACCGGACAAGAACCCGAAAAGAGTTTGCCGATTTGGTGAAGACCGCATCCAAAGATGTAATTACCGAACTTCTGCCCATATTGGACAATTTCGAACGGGCATTCAAATCGTTTCAGGGAGATGCCGAAATGGCCAAAGGGTTTGAACTCATCCAAAACCAACTGATACATCAGTTAGGGTTGAAAGGACTCAAGCCGATGCAGGCAATCGGACAGCCTTTTGATGCTGATCTCCACGAAGCCATCGCAGAAGCACCCGCTCCGTCTGAAGAACAAAAAGGAACCGTATTGGATGAAGTGGAAAAAGGTTATTTCCTTTACGACAAAATCATCCGTTACGCCAAAGTCGTTGTGGGCAATTAAGTATATTCAAAAGTTAAAATCCCCCCGTTTTTCTGGAATACAGTTAGATTCCCCGCACTTATCAAAAAGTTAACCCCCCTTTTATTTTTCAAAATTAGCTTATAAAGCTGCCAAAAACATGCAAAAGAGAGATTATTACGAAGTATTGGAAGTAACCAAAACTGCAACTTCCGAAGAAATTAAAAAGGCCTACCGAAAAGTAGCCATGAAGTATCACCCCGACGTAAATCCCGGAAATAAGGAAGCGGAGGAACTTTTTAAGGAAGCAGCAGAAGCCTATGAAGTATTGAGCAATTCCGAAAAACGCGCCCAATATGACCGTTTCGGACATAGCGGAATGCGCGGTAACATGGGGGGTGGGTTTACGAACCCGGAAGATATATTTTCTCATTTCGGCGATATTTTTGGCGATTTATTTGGCAATAACTTCGGAGGTAGAGGAGCGAGCACACAAAGACGCGGCAGCAACCTGAAAACCAAAATCAAGTTGAGCCTGGAAGAAATTTCAGAGGGTGTTCAAAAAAACATCAAAATCAAAAAATATGTTGCCTGCAATACCTGTAATGGTATTGGCGCAAAAAGCAAAGAAGGCGTTAAAACCTGCAGCACTTGTCAGGGACATGGGCGGGTCCGGCAGGTTACCAATACCTTTCTCGGGCAAATGCAAACAACGATTACCTGTCCCCACTGCGAAGGACTGGGTACGGTGGTTACAAACAAATGTTCAACATGTAGCGGAACAGGACGACAGTATGGCGAAGAAACCATCTCAATAGATATACCTGCCGGAGTGAATGAAAACATTCAACTTTCCATGACCAACAAAGGAAATGTCGGTGAAAGAAACGGCCCTTCAGGCGACCTGATCATCACCATCGAAGAGTTGCCACACGAACACCTCAAACGGCAAGGCTCCGATGTTATCTATTCGCTTTATATCAGTTTTACCGATGCCGCAATCGGCAACAACAATATAGAAGTGCCTACGCTGAAAGGAAAAGCTAAAATTAAAATCCCGGCCGGCACGCAATCCGGTAAAATTTTCAGGCTGAACGGAAAAGGGCTGCCCAATCTGAACGGTTATGGCCGGGGAGATCAGGTGATTGAAGTAAATATCTGGACCCCTCAACAACTGACCCCTAAAGAAACCGAACTGCTCGAACAACTTCGCCACCTGCCCAATTTTCAGCCTAAACCTGAAAAAGGCGAAAAGGGGTTTTTTGAAAAAATGCGCGACTATTTTAACGGGTAAGTAACGAATAACCCCCTATTTGCTTCCATATCCGGCTGCCGTTATTTTTCTATGATTAAGCCTGTTTCAGAAAATTATGAGCCATATACCTTTCCAAACGATTGACTGGGATTCGGTCGAAAAAACGGAACATTCCGGAGAAACAGGAACTGCTATTTGGCAAACCATACAATTTGAAGGGCTGAGAATCCGGTTAGTAGAATACAGCAACAACTATCTGGCGGATCACTGGTGTCAGTTAGGGCATCTCATCTATTGTCTTGAAGGCGAATTTATAACCGAATTGAGTTCCGGACAGCGCATTAAACTTTCGAAGGGCGATACTTATGTGGTCTCAGACCAGCTCAGTTCCCATCGCTCTTTTTCAGAAAATGGCACAAAACTGCTGATTGTAGATGGTGATTTTTTGAAACTTACCTGAAAAAATTTGCAACAGGCATGATCTATATCACCCAACTCATTTATATTGCCGAAGGGCAGGAGGATGTTTTCGACCAATTTGAGGACATCGCTATCCCTGCAATAGCCAAATACAACGGAAAGCTATTGTTCAGAGTAAGACCGGATAAGCAATCTTATATTGAACAAAATATTGACCCGCCTTATGAAATCCACCTTGTTGTTTTCGATTCGGCACAGGATTTCGAAAACTTTAAACAGGACGAAGCGCGCAAAAAATTCCTTCACCTGAAAGAGCAATCTATCAGAGAATCTGTGATAATTCAGGGGGAGGTAATTTAACCTGAACCTTTGAGTTCAACAACAAGATTTGAGATTGTCCTACATACTTTGGCAATCGGAGCAAGATTTTTTATTCCGTAACAGACGGCTGCTCAACCTGCGCTTTTTTCCCAATTCCCAACAATTTTTGAACAAGCGCTACCCCTATATAAATCAAAATAGAGACAGCGATGCCCAACCCTCCAAGCAGAGCGATAAGGGCTAACCCAATTGCAACTGCGATATATTTTATTTCATTTCCTTTCCAGCCGAGATGTTTAAATTTCAAAGGGGGCATTGGCAACTCAGCAACTAATAGCAAGGAAAAAACAAGAGTAACGGCATATAAAAATACCGGCTTATAAATAATCGCAGCAAGTCCGTAGGTATCGTTTTGAGCAATCAATACCAAGGCTATCATAAACATGGTACAAGTTGGAGTAGGCACCCCTATAAATCCGTCTGTTTGCCGGGTATCAATATTAAACTTTGCTAAACGGATGGCCGAAAAAATGGTAATTAACATGGCCGGCAAAGGTTGCCACCACGAAACGGTATAACCGATTGCTTCATAAATAAGCTGATAAAGGACAACCCCCGGCAATACCCCGAATGTTACCATATCTGCCAAAGAATCCAATTGCATTCCAAGTGGTGAAGATACTTTCAGCATCCGGGCAGATAATCCGTCAATAAAATCGGCAAATGCGGCGGCAATAATCAAATGAGGCACCCATACCATTTGACCCTGAAAGGCTAAAATAATTGCAGTACATCCTAAAGCGAGATTGAGCAAGGTAATGAAGTTCGGCACTTGTCGTTTCATAATGTTAAATATTCGTGTTGTTAATGCTGTTCTAATTCAAATTGAAATAGTCGTAAATTTAAATTCAGGCCTGATTTCCTGAATACACCCAACTTATTTAAGACTTATTACCGGGCGGTTTTGTTACTGCTTTTCAAACTTTTGCGACTTTTGGGGTTTATCGTTATGTTGACGTTTATGTAAAGATTTGTTGTGTTCTGATTTGGGTAAGTGTATAAATCGAGTCTTAACTTTAGTAAAACCCTTTATCTTCAACTCCTTCCACATTGCAGGCTGATAGCCTTCAACTGCAAGCGTCTTCTCCTATAATCATCTCCTGAAAAACGCCTATCGTCCGGTGTCATTCTGCTAAGAACTCCACATCATTTTTTTGATTTTAAACAGGTGGAAAGGCAATTCAGGGCCAAGTTCCACATAATTCATTTCCTTTTCCCAGATATAGCTGTTGCCACTGATTAAATCCTGCATCACCAATTTTTCACCCGGGTTTGTCTTCATTTCTTTATAGGGCAAACTGACCATTCCGTTCTGACGATGGTAGGGGTCAAGGCTCACCACCATCAACAGTTGATTGTGATGGTCGGGAGTAGTCTTGAAATAGGCCAAAAGGTGATTGTTTTCGATGGGGCAAAACGAGATATTGTTATAGTTTTGCAGGGCGAGATTTTCCTTTCTTATTTTGTTAAGCAGCGTAATCAGATAGGTGAGCCGGTTGGCATGTTCCCAATTCCAGTGTTTTAACTCATATTTTTCCGAGTTAAAGTATTCTTCTTTACCCGGAATTGCCTGAAACTGCATAAACTCAAAAACAGGTCCGTATATTCCGTAGCTCGAACTTAAAGTTGCCGCCAAAAACAAACGGGTCATAAACACGGCCTCGTTGCCGGTTTGCATGATATAGGGGTTAATATCGGGGGTGTTTGGCCAGAAATTGGGTCTGAAATATTCTTTTGAATCCGTTTGGGTGAGTTCGGTCATATATTCGACGATTTCGTGTTTATGGATTCGCCAGGTAAAATAGGTATAGGATTGTGAGAATCCGATTTTGGCCAATTGGTGCATGATTTTAGGGGCGGTAAAGGCTTCGGAGAGGAAGAGCACATCGGGATGTTTCTTTTTTACTTCCGAAATCAGCCATTCCCAAAACCTGAATGGTTTGGTATGCGGATTGTCCACCCTAAAAATGGTAATTCCCTGTTCGGCCCAATATAAGGCTATGCTTAACAACTCATCCCAGAGGTTTTGCCAGTCGGAGGTTTCAAAAAAGATGGGTAAAATGTCCTGATATTTTTTGGGCGGGTTTTCGGCATATTGCACGGTTCCGTCCGGTCGCCATTTGAACCATTGCGGATATTTTTTTACATACGGATGATCGGGCGCACATTGCAATGCGAAATCCATGGCAATTTCTATTCCTAAAAGTTTGGCTTCAGTCAGCAGGGCAGTAAAATCTTCCATTGACCCCAACTGCGGATGCAGTGCTTTATGTCCACCGAGTTGGGAACCGATGCCCCAGGGCGAACCCACATCTTCGGGTTCTGCTTTTGTCGAATTGTTCTTGCCTTTTCTGTTCACCTCTCCGATGGGATGGATGGGCGGAAAATACAACACATCAAACCCCATTTGGGCTACACGGGGCAACAGTTTGAGGCAGTCTTTAAACGTTCCGTGTTTCCCTTCTTCCTGTGATGCTGAACGGGGGAAAAATTCGTACCAGGTGCTGAACAAGGCTTTGTACCGGTCAACGTAAACTTGCAGGAAGGGGGAGGTTACGGCATAGTCTTTCGTGGGGTATTTCAAAAACAAATCGTGCAGGCTTTCAGACTGTACATATAAAATGGCTTCCTGATAGCGGGTTTCATCTTTAAATAAATGAATGGCATAATTCAACGAACCGCTTTCTTCTTCTGTACAATGGGGGATGATTTTTTCTAAAAACTGCACCCCTTCGAGCAGTTCGGAATTGATATGTTGTCCGTCATCAATTTTCCGGATTGCCCCATGTTGCCAGGTAAGTGCATAATCTATCCATGCTTCGATGGCATATTCATAAATCCCCTGTTGATGTACGGTAAACGCAGCAGCCCAAAGATCGTTGGTTTCGGTGGTCATTTGAACATTTTGCCAGGTTTTGGCGCTGTGAAAACGGTATTTCAGAATGGCCGCAACGGTATCATGTCCATCTGCCAAAATATCAGCTTCTACATATACCTGTTGGCCGACTACTCGCTTAACAAGATGCTTTCCTCCATCTAACTGAGGAACTATGTTTTCGATGACTACTCTACTTTGACCGGATTGTTTCATCAGAACAGTTTGAAATTGGTTGTACAAAGCAAGGACTCTTCCGCCTTCATGTGCAGAGGATTAGCGGTAAAAGTAGTCATTTTTTATCTGCCTGATTATTGTTCTGCCTCAATTTATTGTGTAATCGGAACAATGCGCTGATCATAAGAAAGGGCGACAAAAACTCCGGTACCTCCCTCAATATTGCTTACAATCCGCGCCGGCCGGCTAAAGGGGCTGTCTGAAGCATCTTCGGCATCGTCAACGGTGTCTAAAAAGCGATAATATTCTTCGTTGATATGATAAAGCCGGACAATGACCGTATCTGTAACCCTGAAATTATAGCCCATTCCCACCGAAACCCTTCCATCGCTTAACGCCTTATCCGAAAATTCCCAGGTGCGCAGCGAATCTCTTTCAAAAGGGTTGGCGGCATTTGCAAACCAGACTTTGTAAAAGTTTTCGTCCGGTTTCGGGTCATAAAAATACATCAACATAGCCGCTTTTAAAGAATCATTGAGCAAATACATCACTGTATCTATGGGAATTACCGGCAAAAACCGCGTGGATGCCGTTGCAATCCTGTTGGTCATGGTATCTTCCACCCTGAGATGATAATCTTCATAATCATTGATTGACATAGGAGTGGTCAAAGGTTTCACATAAACTTTCAGGGTATCAATATACTGAAGCGTATCTGTTTGATTGCCCTTGGTGATGGTAACGATGGCATGTTCGACCACCGGTAAAACCTGTGAAACCGGAAAGGTTGATGGCGTAAAGAATGAAACACTCTCTGTAACCGATACTATATAATACGGAACATTACTGTCTAAATAGCTTTCAACAACTAATTTGCTTTCATATTCAGGAAGGTCAATGGTAATATCTTTCAGGCAGGCACTGAAAAAAAACATCATAGACAGCAATAACAATAAACTAAAAGTTAAATATGAAGCTATTTTTTTTCGGAACATGTACTAAAGAAATTAAGAAACCCAATCACCCAAAAATGGAAATTTATAAAAGCATAACGCTTTTCAAAGGTACAAAGTTAGGTAAAGGTGCGGCATTTGAACAAGTGAGGGTTCAATCTTGCTAAATTTTACCTGTTCCATCAAAACTGATGTACCTTTGCGACGCAAATTCAGACCATTTTACAACTGCAAATCAGTACTTAAATTCAAATGCACCATACTATTTCAAAAGGTTGGTTTGATACAGAAACCGCTTATCTTCTTGCTGTTTCACCAACTTCTCAAATCAACTTAAGCCGTGAAGTTGAGCAATCTATCCGTTCTTGCAGGCAATACTTAGACCATAAACTGAACGGAAATCAACAGCGCTTTTATGGCATCAACACCGGTTTCGGTGCCTTATATAATGTAGAAATTTCACCGGCAGATTTGCTTGCTCTACAAAAAAACCTGATCATGTCCCATGCTTGTGGTGCAGGACATGAGGCTCCTCCGGAGATTGTCAGGCTGATGCTTTTGCTCAAAATTCAGTCCTTGTCTTACGGTCATTCAGGTGTGCGGTTGGAAACCGTTCAGCGGCTGACCGATTTTTTTAATCTTCAAATTCATCCTGTTGTTTACGAACAAGGTTCTTTGGGGGCCTCCGGCGATTTAGCGCCCTTATCCCACCTTTCTTTACCGCTGATCGGGATGGGAGAAGTTTATTTTGAAGGAATCAAACAACCCGCAGCAGAAGTTTTGAAAAAATTCGGGCTGGAGCCGCTTATACTTCAGTCAAAAGAGGGACTGGCGCTCATCAATGGCACCCAATTCATGTCAGCCTATGCAGTCTGGTGTGTCGAACAGGCCAACTATTTAGCAAAATGTGCGGATTTGGTAGCGGCTATTTCTTATGATGCTTATGATGCGCATTATTCCCCCTTGAATCCTTTAATCCACGAAATCAGACAACAGGTTGGACAAAGGACTTCTGCTCAGCGAATTTCAGCGTTTTTGGAAGGCAGCCAAATAGGCAGTCAACCTAAAGAGCATGTGCAAGACCCCTACTCTTTCCGGTGTGTTCCTCAGGTTCATGGGGCTTCTTTAGATGCCATTGCTCATGTTAATGACTTAGTTAGCCGGGAAATCAACGCCGTTACAGACAATCCTTTGTTGTTTGAACAAGAAGACCTGATTTTGTCGGGTGGAAATTTTCACGGTCAGCCTATGGCTTTGGGCTTGGACTACCTTGCAATTGCCTTGTCCGAATTAGGCAGCATTTCGGAAAGACGCACTTTCACCCTGTTGAACGGACAAAGAAATCTTCCTCCTTTTTTGATTCAAAACTCCGGTCTTCATTCCGGTTTGATGATACCCCAATATACGGCAGCTTCCATAGTCAGTCAAAACAAACAATTATGTACCCCTGCCTCTATTGACTCCATAACCTCCTCCAACGGACAGGAAGATCATGTCAGTATGGGTGCTAATGCTGCCACCAAATGTTACCGGATTGTACAAAACCTGACCAAAATCCTTGCCATCGAATTACTGACTGCAACTCAGGCTTTAACCCTTCGAAAAACAATAAAATCAAACTCAACACTAACGAGTTCAATCACCATTGAACAGGTTTTAACCCAATACCGGCAATTTGTTCCTTTTATAGATTCCGACAGATTGCTGCATCAGGACATCCATCGCAGCATTCACTTTATCCAACATCAACTGAAGGCATTTTTAGAATAAAAAAACCCTCGCAAGGTTATTGCGAGGGTAGGTTCTGTTTAACCCTAAAAACCTAATGCAATGTCTAAAATGAATCAGTTTAAATTACAAAGTTCAAAAACCTAACCTTGCCCAAACACTTTCAGGCTCAGTTTGCTCTATCATATAAGCAGTCGGAAATAATCGTTTTAATCGCTCATCAATTTCTTTTACCGTAATCTGACCGTCCTTATTGGCATCTAACGGGGCATAATGTTTATACCCGGTTTCACCCTGCCGGTAAATGGCATAACAGTATTCTTCTCCTAAGGCATCCGGATAAAAGGCACCGAGATAAAAACTTGTCAGGTTATCTATGGGTTTGCTGTGATTTTTCACCCATTTATAGTATTTTTCAATCAGCTTCAGTTGGTCTTCATGACTCAGGTTGAGCAATTGCTCAACGGTGATATCCATTCTATTGATTTCGGAAGGTTTCCATTGAATTAACCCGATAGCGCCACTTTTTTTATTGATGGCAGCAGCATCAAATTTCGATTCTGAATACATTAATGCCATTAACCACTCCGGCGGAACGTTCAGGTTTTTAGCGATTTTCTTCACCGAGCGTTCAAATTTATTGACATCTTCTATGTATGGTTTTGCTTCTTCGATGAGGTAAAATTCGGATTCCGATTCTGAGGATGTTTGAAATAAAGAAGCAGAAAACAAATTTTTGCTTGACTTAATCAAAACAAACGTAATGATATTGGTTAGCAAAATGATCCCAATTAACCAATAAATGGATTGATTACTGAGTTTGAATGGTTTCAAAATTTGGATGGGTAACTGTGTCATGGCTCATCTTGAGTTAAAGTTCACTAATAATTTTTTTAGTTTTTCGTTTCGGCAATCGTTAAGTTTATGATGAAAAAATTTTTGACTATTAGCTTTGAGAAGTTGGTCAAAAAAGGGTAAGCGTACTTTTTAAAACACGCTTACCCTGCACTCCTACTTCAATGCGTTAGCTTTCCAATTTGACTATCTGAACTGCAATGCTAACTACGGTAGCAAAGATACAATCATTGTTTTTATTTGTGCAACTTTTTGCAAACTTTTTTTGCAAAAAAGCCAAATTATTTTGCAAATTAGGGTTTTTGCCCTAAAAACTGTCAAATCAGACCTAAAAAAGGGTAAAAACAGCAAGATGAATGCCTTATTTATATCATCTGTGCTTGCTAATTAAATTGGAAACAGTGATGGTGAAAAATCCAAACTGTTTAATTCAGAATTAAAACAGGAAGTTTTATCTGCAATTTTTACAGTGTTAAGTGCCGAACTTATCCCTTTTTTATCGTCTGATGCTAACGAAATTGGTTGTTCAAACCACTATCTTTTGAGATAATGACGGATCAGACGAATGATGAAGTCTATATTGTCTAAAATTCAGTTTTTTAACAACTTACCCAATAAACAGCCGGGAAAACAGATCGTCAGGAACGAAGCTAAATCTGAAAATAAATAATATCTCCGCCTTCGGCCACGTTAGCCAATTACCATTAAAGTATTTACTTTTGCAAGTTGAAATCCAAACGAAGGTTCTCTTTCATTCCTGAAACTGTCTGATGCGCTTTCTATCAAGTTTTTACCGAAACTGCGGTCTTATTGCGGCTTTTTGCCGGCATCAATTATTTAAGGCACAGCCGGATCATTTTTTTTCAACTCCGTTCAGGGCAGTTATCTTTTATTTGTTTCTTGCCGCCTGTTTGTTCGATTTGGGATGTGCCAACCGCGTTTCTCCTTCCGGTGGGCCAAAAGATGAATCGCCCCCTGTTGTGCTTAAACTGACCCCCGAAAACCGGAGTGTTAATTTTAACAGCAAAACCATCGAACTGAAACTGAACGAGTTTGTAACGCTCAACAATCCGCAAACCGAGATTTTTATATCGCCCTATATGAAAAACCGCCCCGATATAAAATTGCGGGGTAAAACATTGATTGTTAAGTTTAAACAGGAGTTGAACGACAGTACCACTTATACCATCAACTTTGGAAGCAGCATCAAAGACCTTTCGGAGGGAAACGTTTTGTCTAATTTTGAATACGCCTTTTCAACCGGCAACCAAATCGATTCCCTATATATCAGTGGAACTGTGGTGAATGCCGACAATGGCGAACCGGTTAAAGATGCGTTGGTTTTGGTTTATAATCAGGACGAAGACAGCTTGTTTACCACAACCCCACCGGCACAAATCAGCCGAACCAACGAAAACGGACTGTTCAGACTGAGCAATCTTGCTGCTCAACCCTATTACCTGTTTGCGCTGACCGATAAAAACGCCAGCTACTTTTTTGACCTGCCAAATGAGTCAATTGCTTTTCACCCTGTTGCCATCCAACCTTACGATTCCGTTTTGGTCAGCCCTGTGTTGCGCCTGTTCAACGAAGGGTTAGATAAGGTCAAAATCATGGAACGCAAAAACAAAGAATACGGACATATTGAAGTGGATTTTTCAAAACCGGTCGATTCGCTACGGTTTGAAACTTCCGACACTTTGCTCGCTTCCGCTAAATACATCGTTGAATTTGCCGAAACTAAAGACACCGTGCATGTTTGGTACAAAGATATTCCTGAATTTTCTCCGGTGAGCTTCCTGCTTTTTAATGATACAACCTTGATTGATACGGTGCTGTTCCGAAGAACCATTCGCGAAATGACCCTTCAGCCGGTCAGATATATATCCAATGCCAAGGGGGGCAGAGGAGTTTCTTCAATCAACTATCAATCTGACCTATGGTTGAAATT
Organism: Sphingobacteriales bacterium; assembly: GCA_016700115.1. NCBI lineage: Bacteria > Pseudomonadati > Bacteroidota > Sphingobacteriia > Sphingobacteriales > Sphingobacteriales bacterium. Next base: position 1,529,001 of record CP064999.1, read on the forward strand.
TAATCACCCCATCGTTCAATTAGATACCTCTAAAATTGAAGTGTTTGAAGACAGCTTAAAAATCAATGTCTCTAAATTTATTTCGGTTTCCAACTATCGAAAGTTGAGCATTGACTACGACTGGAAGCCCGAAAAAAAGTACAAATTGGTAATTCCCGACAGCACATTGACCGACTATTTTGACGAAACCAACGAAGAAATCACCATTTCCTTTGCAGTGTATAATCCGGATACTTACGGCACACTGCTCCTCAATTTCAAGGAATATGACCCCAATCTTCGATATATATTAAAACTGTTTGACAAATCCTATAAGCTGTTAAGAGAAATCGCGGTGAATGAAAACACGATGTCTGTTCCTTTGCTAAAACCCGGTGAATACAAAATCGTGGTTGTATGGGACGAAAACCTGAACGGCAAATGGGACACCGGAAACTATGCCCAACAAATACAGCCCGAAACCATTTTTACCACCAAAGCCAATATCATCATCAAAGAAGACTGGGAAACCGAAGTTGAAATTTTACTCAAATAACCCTCCTGTTCTGCCCTAAATCAACCAACCTGCCTGTTTTAAGATTTTTTAAATCTGTAATCAAATTGCCTTTCCTGCCAACTAACTCCCTTTATTCTTTTTATTGTCAACATCTACTGAACCGGAATATGGCGAACAGATTTGTTTTTTGCTTTCTATTGGGTTTAAGTTTACTGTTTTCGTCCTGCGAAAATCAGTTGAACGAAGTCAATCAATTCAGCAATAAATTTGAAACTGCCGCAGAAACCATTAAAAATGTCAGGTTGCTGTATAGCGATGCCGGAAAAGTAAAAGTTGAATTGACCGCCCCCGTTTTATACCGCTATAAAACTTCGGAACCCTATATCGAATTTACGGACGGATTGTCGGTTACTTTTTTTAACGACAGCCTCAAAGTAAGCAGCACTTTGTCTGCCGAATATGGGGTGAAATACGAGCATAAACAGGAAACTTTGCTCAGAACCAACGTGGTTTGGAACAACGCCACCAAAAACGAACGGCTGGAAACCGAAGAACTGGTCTGGAACGAAAAAACAAAAAAAATTACTTCCGACAAATTTGTCAAAGTTACCACAGATACAGAAAGTATCTTTGCCAACGGATTCGAAGCCGAACAGGATTTCAGCCGGTACCGGCTTTTAAAAATCACGGGAACGGTAAAACTGACCGATGATGCCGTGTTTAAACCCAAAACTCCGGCTAAAACCGCCAATTAATCACAACCCTTTTTAAATACAACTGACCCTTTCATTCGCTATTTTGTTTTTAACCTTACCGGCATTGATTTGCAGGTGCATTATACCGGTTGATTTACCTGAGATAGATTTTTGCGTCTGATATATATCACAAATATATCCGTTACTGCTGTTTACCTCAAAAAACATTTTTAAACATATATCCCAAAAAACACAATTATGCGCTCACATTCCTTGTATTATACTTCGATTATTCTTGGTATCACCATATACCTCGCATCCTGCGGAACCAAAGCCACTAAAGAAGTGCAGCAAACCACCGTAGAAGTAACGGTTCAAAATCCCCCTGTCAAACAAGACACCCCGGTTGTTGAACTGAACAAAGACGCTCAAATGAATACCGATGCCGGAAAATGGGGGACTGACAGTATTGAAGCGAAAAAGAATTTTTCACTTTACTACGAATTTTTTAAACACAAAATGTATGACGATGCCATCCTTTATTGGCGCTATATTTATGAAAATGCTCCGGCAGCCCGCAAAACAACCTATCTGAACGGGGTTACGATGTATGAATATTACGCCAATCAGGCAACAGACTCCCTCACTAAACAGGCCTATATTGATACCATGATGATGGTCTATGACAAAAGAATACAGTATTTTGGAGAAGAGGGGGATGTCGCCTCCTGGAAAGCCGTTAAACTGAAAGAACTTCGCCCCTGGGCAACTCAGGAATATGCCGACCTAATCAATACGGCCGTCAATATTCAGCAGGAGGAAACCGGATATTTTGTGCTCATTCCTTATTTCAATATCTGGTTGAACAAATACAACCAAAAGCAAATTACCCGCGAACAAATGCTGGAACAGTACAACAAAGTTTCAGACATCATTGATTACAATGTTGCCAACAACCCCAACGAAGCAGATTTGTACAAACAGGTGCAGGAACTGATTGATGTCATTGCAACCAAACTTCAAACAACGACCACTACCACCACGACAACTTCACCGGCATCCTGTGCAGACATAAAAAATACCTATGAAGCACAGTTCAAAGCCAACCCCGATGATTTGAATTTGGTGCAAAACCTTTACAGCAGGCTGAGTCGCTCAAACTGCAAAAGCGATGCCCTGTATCAGGATGTCCTGTTAAAACTCTACAAACTGGAACCCACCTCCCAACGGGCTAAAATCATTGCCCAGATGTATGCCGACAAAAGCGAAAACAGTACTGCTCAAAAATATGTGCAGGAAGCCATTAACCTCGAACCCAACGGGTCGAAAAAGGCATCTTTGTATCTTTTAATGGCCCAATTAGAGCGCAGAAAAGGAGGAAGCCTCAGCAGTTCAACCGCATCGCAAGCCCGAAAATATGCCAAATTAGCCGCCGAACTCCGCCCCGGATGGGGTAAACCCTACATGTTTATCGGCGATTTGTACGCTTCGAGCGGAAAACTCTGCGGACCCGGTACCGGTTGGGATAGTCAGGTGGTTGCCTGGGCTGCTGCCGATATGTGGGAACGAGCCAAAGACATAGACCCCGACTTTACCAACGAAGCCAATCAATCTATCAATAAATACCGCCAATATTTTCCTAAAATCAGCGAAGGTTTTATGAGAGGATATAAAAACGGCGAAACTTATAATATCGGATGCTGGATTGGTGCATCAACAACTATCCGGCTCATCAACGATTAACCCCGCTCATCGGGTAAACAAACCATACTGCCGTAAAAATAAAAGCGGCAACCTTGTGTCATCACCGGGGTTGCCGCTTTTTTTATTTACACCCCGCCATATAAAACTTAGTGCAGCCCTTACCAATAAAACCATGTGTTCAAATTAGCTGCCGACTTTTGATCTTGAAAATCCAAACAATCTCAAATTTCTCAAACACAACAACCGAGGTTTTGACAGAAATCAAAACCATATCTATAACAAAAAAACGACCTGACCACCGGAAAAAATGTCAATTCTAAAGGATAAAATTGACATTTTAAGGATTTTAATTGCTTTTTTCTTCGTTAAAAAGTCAATTTTCCTCGTTTCAATTGCAATTTTAAGGTTTTAAATTGCAATCTGAAGGTTTTAAATTGCAATTTTCCTCTTTAAAATTATAATTTCCTTCCTTTAAATTGACTTTTCCCTCTTTAAAATTGACATTTCCAACATTTTAATTGCAATTTTCCTCTCTAAAATTATAATTTCCTTCCTTAAAATCTCAATTTAAAGGCTTAAAATTGAAACCTTTTTTATCCGGTTTTTTGTGATATTTCAGGGGCGGTTGAGTAAAACAGGGAGAGATGTCCCCGATTTTTGATGCAACCTCCCCTGTTTTTGATGGGATGGTTGAGTTTTTTTAGAAGAAGGTGAAAAAGACAGGCGGACAATGTAGGGTGAAAATTTTTATAACAGCAGATTTTCAGGAGGGGTTTGTTAATCGGTATTTTCTATGCTTTCGGGTATAAAATAGTTGCCGGCAAAAGCTTTAAACAGTAAATACGAAGTTCGGCTTCCTCTAAAAGTCCTTTTTTCAGCTAATTGTGTCTGTTTGAGGTCAAAATATTTTGTTGAAAAAAAGGATTTGTAGTACCTTCCACATCTATTTTGCCGTTTAAATCGTTATTTACGTTGGACAACAACAATTCTGTCGAATAACCCTAACCAAATTGTCATGTACCACCGCCTGATTTTAGTTTTTTTTCTGATGCTGACGGGCATACTTCGTTTTTCTGAAAGCCGGGCGCAGGGATTTTACACCGATTTTGGTAAAAATCGCGTGCAATATCACGACTTTATATGGTCATACTACGAGTCGTCCAATTTTATGACCTATTTTTATCAGGGGGGGCACGACATCGCCAAATTTACCGTGCAATATGCCGAACAGAGCATTGGTGAAATAGAAAGCCGGTTAGAATATCCTGCCAATACCAAAATAGAAATCATGTTGTACCACAACCTGTCGGACCTGAAACAGTCCAATATCGGGTTGGGAATTGAGCAAAACAACACAGGGGGAGTTACCAAAATTATCGGGAACAAGATATTTATCCATTTTGACGGAAATTTTAAAAATCTCGAGCGAAAAATCCGGGAAGGGATAGCAAGGGTATTGGTACAAAAGATGGTTTTTGGCTCTACGATTCAGGAGATTTTGCAAAATGCAGTGCTGCTAAATCTGCCAGATTGGTATGTAAACGGGTTGGTTGCTTATATAGGACGGGATTGGGATACAGAATTGGACAACCGCCTTCGAAGAGGCATGTTAAACAATGAGTTTGAACGGTTCGACTTGTTGACCGGTGAAAATGCCACTTTTGCCGGTCATGCGTTGTGGTATTATATCTCTCAGGTGAATGGCCCCACCGCAATTCCAAACCTGTTATATCTGACACGGATTAACCGGAGCGTGGAAAGCGGATTTTTATTTGTATTGGGCAATACGGTCAAAGGTACTATTCAGGAATTTAATGACTATTACCGAACCCAGTTTTTAGCCGAAAAAAACAGCCGCATCTCCCAAAACCCCGATGAAGCTATTCTGAAAACAAGTAAAAAACTGCAGCGCAGAAATGTGATGTTGGATGAGGTTAAAGTAAGCCCCAACGGAAGGTATATCGCCTATACCACGAGTGAAATCGGAAAACATCTCGTTTACCTGTTCGATACGCAGGAAAACAAAAAACAGGTTATCCTCCGCAACGGGTTTAAATCGCATAGCCTCGCCTTTAACGACCGGTACCCCTTGTTGGCCTGGGACCAAAAAAGCGAGCAACTTGCTGTTGTATTTGAACGGCGCGACCAAATCAAGTTTTTGCTCTACAACCCAACCGAAAAGACACAGACGTTTACCAACGACATCACCAAGTTTCAGCAGGTAACCGGTATTGCTTTTACCAACGACCCCAACAAAATGGTGTTTTCGGCCGTTCAAAATGGCCAGCCGGATATATTTATGTATTATATCCCCAATACCAAGGTTACTAAAATTACAGACGATTTTTACTCAGACCTTCAGCCCTCCTACATAAAGCTTCGGGACAAAGAAGGGCTTTTGTTTATTTCCAACCGCAATAACGACACTTTAAAAACAGAAAAAATGGACACCATTTTGCCCCTGCGCAATTTTGATGTCTATTTTTACGACCTGAAAACCCCCGATCGCGAAACCGATACCCTAAAGACCCTTGTGCGGGTTACCGATACCCCTTTCGACAACGAGTGGTTGCCCATTCAATACGACAGCACCCATTTTACCTTCCTTAGCGACATGAACGGCATTAAAAACCAGTATGTTGCCTATTTCGACAGTATCTATCTTCGGACAGACTCCAAAGTATTCTTTAAAGACTCCACCGTTCTGAACCCTTCCTATCCTTTGGATTCTCTCTTCAACATAGGGCTGATTGATACCATTATCAAAACCGAAGTATATAAAACGATTTCGGTGTCGTTTCCTGTCAGCAATTTCAGCCAAAGCAATCTTGAAACAGATGTTGCCGTAAAAAGCGGAGAGCAGGTGCAGTTGTTTTTTGATCAGGGCCAATATCAGCTTTATAAAAAACCATTGTCCGCAGAGGCCGGAAAAGCAAAAGTTCCGCTTTCGAACACCCCTTACCGCCTGCAACTCGAAAACCGCGAAAAGGCACGCATTAAAAATAAAGAGCAAAAAGAAGCCTTAGTCAAACAAACTCCACCTATCAGCGTAACGGAAGCAATAAAAGCGATTCCCGACAATAGTCAGCAACAACAACCCACAAAAATGGAGGTGCAGGAGCCTGTGGTTAAACCCATCCCTTCCGATACCATAGATATCGAAAATTACTTTTTTCAGAGCGAATTTGACTATTACAATACCAAAGAAACGGTTTCTGAAAAACCCGCAGAAACTTTAAAACCTGCGCCTGCAACCGTACCTGCCATTACGGGTAAAACAACGGAGCAAACCGAGCCTCAGCCTGTTTTCAGACGTACCGCAATCCGGCAGTATTTCACCCAGTTTTATATTGACCAGATTGCCACCCAATTGGACAATACCATTATTTATACACCCTACGAAAACTTTAGCCTATCGCCGGTTACGTTTAGTATGCCCGACCTTGGCGGTTTGTTCAAACTCGGAATTACCGACCTGATGGAAGACAATAAAATCATCGGTGGTTTTCGTATTCCGCTCGGTTTGGGTGGTTCAGAATATTTTTTAGAATACCGTGCTTTGCGCAAAAGGTTAGATAAAAAGATTTTTGGCTACCGTAAGGCTATCAAAAACAACTACACCATCAACAATATTCCCGATACGCCGGAGTTTACCGTTACTGCCAAAAACATCACCAATATTCTGCAATATTCGCTGAGCTATCCTTTTGATATCAACACAAGTTTGCGCGGTCATATCGGTTTGCGACATGACAGAATCGTGTTTCTCGCTTCAGACCGAATCTCTTTGTTGCTTCCCGATATTTATGAAAACTGGCTGTATGCCAAAACCGAATATGTGTTTGACAACACCCTCGACGTAGCGATGAATATCCTGAACGGAACCAGATATAAAGTATATGCAGAAGTTCACAAAGCATTTGAGGGAAATATCAGCGACCGCGATGTGTCGTTCAAATTTAAGGATACCGGATGGATGGGAATAGTAGGTGCTGATGCAAGGCATTATACGCGGGTTCACAAACAAATTGTTTGGGCAAACCGGGTGGCTTCTGCCATGTCTTTCGGCACCAAAAAGATGGTTTATTATCTGGGAGGCGTTGAAAACTGGATGATTTTTAATCCCGAAAAACAGTTTGACAGCAATACTCCCGTTGACCTCGAAGCGGGATATGCTTTTAAGGGGCTGGCGACCAATATGCGGGGGTTTAAACAAAATATCAGAAACGGAACCAGCTATCTGGTGTTGAACAGCGAATTGCGGATTCCGGTAATTTCCTACCTATCTCCTGCCCCTATACGTTCTGAACTGTTGCGAAATTTTCAAATCATTGCCTTTGCCGATGCCGGAACTGCCTGGGAGGGAATTTCACCTTTTGACGAAGACAACCAGTACAGTGTGGTTACAATCGGAACTCCTCCGGTTGAGGCGGTGGTCAAATATTTCCGAAATCCCGTTGTTGCCGGTTATGGTTTGGGGGTTCGAACCAAACTATTGGGCTATTTTACGCGGTTAGATGTGGCATGGGGTTTAGACAGTGGTGCAAGAACCCCGGCTCAGTGGTATTTTTCGATGGGACTGGACTTTTAAGCTAAAAACTTAACTTCCTGACGGCATGAAGCAGAACCGGATTTTATGGCTTAAAATTCTCTGCTTCTGTGTTTTTTCAGGCAGAGCCTGGCAACACCTTCGCTGGGATGCACCTTACAGAGCTTTTTTGTGGAGCGAATCCTTGTTGTCGCCCTTGTTTAAGACATTTGGCCGATCCTGGCAATATTACGTTTCAAATTCAGATGCTTTCATTGTTTCCGGCATAAAGGTTGCCGGTGTTTTTTTTGTTTTGGCAGCCGTTTGTAGTTTAATTGCCGCCCCGTTTCGCCGCCTGCCCCGTATTGTTTTACCGGTTGGCGGTATCATGCTGTTTGTTTTGGCATTGATGTATTGGAAAGAAAAAAGTTTCTTAATGGGCGAACTCTTAGAATATTCCGCACAAGTTGCCTGCCCCTGGTTGTTGTATGCATCGGTCTATCGTTCGGAAGTCGGCTTTGCTCAGATAAAAACGGCAATAAAAATAGCGGTTGCCCTGACTTTTCTCGGACATGGTTTGTTTGCGATTGGCTATTACCCCGTGCCCGGATTTTTTCAGCAAATGATGGTCAATACTTTTGGATGGTCGGAGATCACCACAAAACACTTTCTTTTTGTAGCCGGAGTATTGGATATTGCCGTAGCGGTTGGAATTTTTTTGCCATACATAAAAACCCCTCTATTAGTTTATGCAGCCGGATGGGGCTTTATCACGGCACTGGCGCGCATCGTAGCCAACTACAATTCAAATATTCCGCTGTATTCTTTAGACCTGTGGCTGTTTGAAGTCATCTACCGCCTTCCGCACGGGGCTTTGCCCTTACTGCTCTTGTTCATTGACCGCGACAATAAGGAGCCGGTCAAAGGACTAAACTAAACAAAAAACCCATTAGATAGTTTGGATATTTAATATCGAATATTTAACTTTGTCTGTCTTATTCTTGGCCTTGTTTATAAGAATGGTTAAACCAAAGTTTGCTCCTGCAAAGATTGCAGTTCATTGTTTTCGGGAGTTGACCAACTTGCGGATAAGGCGGAAATAAACCCAAGTATGGAATTGATAAAGGTTGAGTTGTACTTATGCGGTTGTTATCGGTCAGCTTAAAAGGCGAAACGAGTGAATATTGACAGTTACAAAATATTAATCTCAAGCCTTTCTGTAAGACAACAAAGTTTTACAACAAAACGAACGAATTGGACAAAAGCTGAGAGTGAAATTCAGGGGCTAAAAAATCTCATGACAAATTGTTTGGCGGCAACAAAACTTTAACAATAAGCCGTCAAGACATCTTTGAAAGAAACGAACCAAGAGAAGCAATTATCAATACAATTTATTGGAGCTACACAGCAGGAATGCGTGGAAATCATTTTGTAAATATTCTCAAACACATAGATACAATTGAAAACGCCTTGCAGACATTAAGAGAAAAGTCAAATCCGACAACCAACGACTTTAACGAACTGACATTAACTTTTAATAATGTTGCAGGACTTGGAATATCTACTTACAGCAAACTACTTTACTTTTTCAAAATATCATTTAACGGCAATCCTTGCCTAATACTTGACTAACTTCTTCAAGTTGCTTATCACTTAGTAATCTTAAATGTTTTTTCTTTGTCATGCTTCAAATTTTACTCCCCTAATACCGATTTCTGTAACAACGTTTGACTATTGCCATAAAAAGGCACATCTGTTTTTCCAAGTATTAATGTTGGAAGGGTGCTGATTTCGGATAGGTTTTCCATTGGTACTAATACTGTTTTAGCTCCGTTTTCTGAAAGCATGGTTACTTTATCTGCGAAATTCAATGCTCTTTCTACTGCACCGCCAATGGAGAGATTACCCAAAACTGCAAGTCCGGGTTTGAGGTTCTTTTTGTAGATAGCTGAAATGATAGCAATATAAACTGCACTTCCTATTCCACCGCTTATATATGCTCCCAATAGATTGCTGATTTGGATATTTATGTCGTAACCTGATAAGGAGTGCTGCTCGTTTAGAATGCTTCTTTCGTTAGCTCTTAGGTAGTTGTATGTGTTCTTGATGTTTTCTTTAACTTCCTGACTGCTTGTTCCCGTTACATTCATTTTTCCTGAACCTTTCAAAGCTACCACTTCAATTTTAACTAATGCATTTCTATCGCCATCGCTTGTGGCTGTGTAACACACTCCTGGTGATAAAGGGTTGGATTCAATTAATGATGAGCCTTTTTCTTCTTGCAGACCAACAAAGATTTCTTCCTGTGTTTCTTTATCAATGTATGAAAAATTGGTATCCCAAAACTCCATACCACCAATTCGTTTTAACTGCTCTTTTACCCTTCTTCGCATTTCCATTGCAATCACCAAATATTCTCTAATATCTTCTTTGGTGTACTCACCATCTGGGTGGAGTAGTTTAATGAAGCCCGAAACAATTCGCCTTACTGATTTAGAATCCCGTTGCTTTAAATGTGAACCTAAGGAGAAATACTTATCGAGAGCATCATAGAAAGTTGTTTTCCTTTGCGACTTTAAGATTTCTGAAAAGAAATCGGTACTGAAACCAAAATGCTTGGTGAAGTTTGATGGGCTGAATTTTGTGATTTCCCAACCCGGTAAAAACAAATTGATTCGGTCTAAAAATGCGGTGTCGTGATTAACTTCATCTGATAGCGGACTGAACAAATGTGATGTCTGCAAAACGGTTTCAACCGGTTGATTGATGTTGCCATTAAGGATTACAGACGCTGAACCTGATATTTCACCGCCTTTGGCTCTGGAGAATGAACCTGATTCCATATAGTCTTTCATCAATGGAATGGCATCACGGTCTTTGAACAATTTATCGGTACTTTCATCAAAGCAAATGGCATCCCATAAGCCCACTGCACCTACTCTGCCTGTGGTGTTGTTTACAAATAATTGAGCTACTGAACCTTGACCACCTGATATAAGTATAGCATAAGGGGTTATTTCTTTGTAGATATAAGATTTACCTGATGAACGAGGACCCAACTCTACCATATTGAAATTGGCTTCTACCAATGGAATTAAGCGGCACATCAACAGGGTTAGTTTTCTATCGTCTAATCCTTCGCTGTATGGCTCATAACCTGCACTTCTGAGCAACAATTTTTTCCATTCATCCTTACTAAACTCTTTACGCTTTTCTGATATTTTGGTGTTATCAAATGTGGATAGCTGTATGGGCTTGATATCTCTAACCAAAAATGGATAAACCGTATTGCCAACTGTTATCATAGGATCGTATTCCATCTCTATGATTGCCCAAATACCACCTAAAAGCAATTTCTCGTGACTTTTTACCAAATCATCGCTGATGTTGGCTTTCTTGATATTGCTGTTGCTGATATTCGCCCAATAGCGGTCTCTTTGTGGGTCTAATTCCACTGAAATTTTATCAATGATTTTGTAGCGACCTTTCTCCCTGAGCTTTGACTGTATCAAAGTGCTTTCTTCGGGGTTGATGTAGTGGTTGCGAAGTATGGTTTTTACATTTTCCATTCCTTCTTTCAGCTTTTCTTCATCTTCGGTGCTGCACGTATTGGCCAATAAATACTCCAACACAAAGGCTGGAACATTTGCACCACCTTTGATGATACCCACGAGGTCTTTCTTTACAACAAAGCCCCTAAAGTGGTCTAATGCTTTTTTATCTAAGTCGTCTAATATTATCATATTCAATTAGGAATTAGGAATTAGGAATTAGGAATTAGGAATTGGGAATTAGGAATTGGGAATTGGGAATTAGGAATTAGGAATTGGGAATTAGGAATTGGGAATTAGGAATTGGGAATTAGGAATTGGGAATTAGGAATTAGGAATTAGGAATTGGGAATTAGGAATTAGGAATTAGGAATTGGGAATTAGGAATTGGGAATGATTTGGGCAATTTGTATTCTGAACGAATATTTCTCAAAATTTGAAGTACATCTGTGTATCGGACTGCCCTGCTCCAAAATTCATCTTCAGTTATTTCCAAAGCGTCTAATGTACTAACTGAGATGAAATAGGGCTTTGAGATGATTGATTCAATTTCATCCATTGCCTTTTCACGAAATTCTTCATTAGTGGCATAAATGATACGATCCATCTTAATCTGAATCCAACCGTGTCTGAGGTTCACATCATTTTCTGAAATGTATTCTTTGAGATTATCTATTATCCATTCACTTGAAACCATTGTTATATTTTTAATTCTTAATTGTCCATTTGTAATTGGTTAAAAGAGGCCGCCTAAATCTCTGGCATTTGATTTTTTGATTTTGACTGAATCCATTTGTTCCTGACTGTTGGCATCAACTACTACAGCAATTATTTCATTATGACCACCGAATGAAAAGTCGAATGACTGTGTTGCACCGGGTTCAATAGTGATTATGTTACTGCTGCTGTATGTGATGTTGTTGGCATATAACAGAACTTGTATTATCCTACTTGCAGAAAACAAGTCGTCTGCTTTAGCAGTGGCTTGAATTTTCAAGCCAAACAATTCTCCTGTTACTTCGATGAGTTCCTTTTTGTTGGCAATATTTACTTCCAGCCCTTTGGTAGGAGGTGCGTCTTTGCTGAAAACAAAGTTCGGTATGATGATTTCTTGCGGTGTGAAACCACCGTGAGAAAATCCGTAAACGCCTTTAGATTTAAATGGTCTATGACTTTTGGCTGCATATACATATTTAAACTCACTGTAGGTTTTTTCGAACGGAATCCAATCTGTACCAGACTGATTCTCGGTAGTGCGAATGAATCGTTCATGTACTTCTTTTTTACCTGAAACAATTGGGTCTATTTTATCAGCTTCATCCAATAAGCCTGTCAACACAAAACCGTGGTCGGTTACTAAGTGAACCTGATGATAGCTCATATTGAGCAACAATTGTATTTTTTCGGTCAGCACAATTTCAAACTCTCTGAACAATTTGATAGCACCCATTTGCAATTTTTCTCCGGCACTATCAATGTCTTTGTAAGTTAGCACCAGATAATCTGCTTTGATACCGTAATGCAAGGCTTCTAAATTCATATACATGATTTCCTTTCCGGTGCTTTCTGACAGCCTTTTTTCTCTGTCTTTATGCAATGGAATTACTTCGTTATTACCTACGTACAAAGCACTCATATTATGCTCTGTTTCTGAGGGCATATCGGCCAACATTACATCTAATGACACCTTACACTTCTGCTGTAATTGCGAAGCAATGAAGGCAGCTATTTCATAGCGAACACCATCCCCAACAATGATGGCTGTACCCGGCTTTGCTTGTGCAATCAATTTAGGTAAATAGCCTTGTTGGTTGGATTGGTATTGGTTGCTGCAATCAAACCAATGCTGTAAAAGTTCGTGATTTAAGCTTTCGTAATGCTCCTGAATGGGGCGAACAATGTTTTCTTCTTGTAAAAATTCTGCATAGATATTACGAATTGCTCTGTCTGCTTTATGAAATTGCGTTGTATAAAATGACGATACCTTTTCTAATGAATTACAATGAGCCAAAGGCTTATTGTCAAATTCAAAAAGTGTAATCACATCATCCCACCATTTCGGAACAAAGTTGGTTGCTTTACGGCTTTTTATGCGGTGATGTAGCTTTTGAAGCTTTTCCTTGACGAAAACTTTATCTCTAAAATTAGCTGTGATTTGCAGGAGCTGTTTTTTATCAATTGTCGCAAAGCAATGGTCAGGATGAACATTCCAAATATTCAGATATGGGTCAACTTTATAAGTATTTATGTATTCTTGTAGTGCTTTTGAATACGTGTGGCTGTCTAACCATTTGTGATAAATACGAAGTAGCTCAGGCGAAACATCATTATTGACCAAGCTTGAAAATAAATGATTGACTACTTCTGTTGCTAATGTTTTGGCTGGTACTTTGCGATAAGTTTGACCAATTAGTTCAAATAATTTTTCTTCAAATAGCCGTTTAACATCTGCTTCTTTGTCTTTGAAAAAACCTTCAGGATTACTTAGAAAAGGAATTAACTCATCTTCGATGGAAACCAATTCTTCTAAGTTTTGCAATATCTTTTTCCACCAAGCAAGGTCTTTGCCTATGCCTAATTTGGCAGCCGTTAACAGCATTGGATTTTCCAGTGTGATTTGATGACCTGTACTGGTAAATAGTTTCTTACGCAACCACTCCACAGGATTGGATAAATCTACACAACCGTGAGTGAAGCAATAGTCAAATAAAAAGCTCAATTCTGTTATTGGGCGGTTAACATAGAAAACTACTTTTTCCACTTTGTGCTTACTTTCTGCTTCATAGCGTAGCATCAATTCTTCCTTGATACGCTGCCATTCTTCTTTGTTGGAAGATTCGGTTTTGAGTATAGTGTAGTGCTGCTTTTCAATGTAGGGCAATAAGTAGGCATACTCACCTGATGGGTCTATTATGACCACTCTATTGCGGTGTGCAATGTGTTTTTCTATATCTTGTATGATCCAGTTGTCAGTCATTTCAATTAGGAATTTTCAATTAGGAGTTTTCAATTAGGAGTTTTCAATTAGGAGTTTTCAATTAGGAATTTTCAATTAGGAATTTTCAATTAGGAATTAGGAAAGGGAAATTCAAATTCAAATCTCCATTCAACTGCTTGGAGTTCGTTTCTTAAATTTAGTATATTACGCATCAAGTCTTCAAAACTGGGCTTCTTTTCTTCGTAGATCATATCTTCTTTCATTTTGGCGTAATCGGTTTCCCAATCGGCTATCACTTCTTCGGGTGGAATGGGATTCAGCGTGTGTGGATGATGCAAATTGTAATCTACTTTCCCCACTCTTGAAAACTTGTGGCGGTGTGCTACAATGGTTTCGTAAAGCACTTTATCAGATATGGCTCTTGCTGCTACTCCGGCTTGGGTAAGGTGGTAAACATCATACAAATGCCTACTCAACCTATCCACCCGCATTTTGTCTGCCGGACGATGAAATTCTTCGTGCAACAGGAATAATTTCTCTAAAAATGTACGTTCGGCATTGACTGTGGGCACTTCAAAAAGTGGTTCGGCAAAATCTTTTCCTACATAAAATTCATCTACCAAAGCACCAAAAGACCGTACCGTAAATGGCTCTCGCAATGAACGACAACTTACTTCTATCTGCACCCTTGGTAAGATATATTCGGTATCTGGTTCTATCACATTGGGGTAGTAAATCTCCAATACTCTTGGGTCTTGGTCGCTGTCTTTGGCTTCAACCACTTCAAAATTCAACCCTGAAAATCCTTTGGCTGCAAATGCCTGTTTCAGTTCTTCTAAGAAAGTCCCGGTAGTATAGGCTCCGGCTACTTTTCTGAGTTTATCTCTTTGATTTTTTCCCAACTCTCCGGCAAATCCAAAAAACTCTCTCTCAATCGCCAAGTCAATATCTTCCGAAAAGCGGTTAATGAGTTTCCAAGCTTTGCTGAGTGAGGTACCGCCTTTGAATACCAAATGTTCTGCAATCGGCATCTGAAAGATGATTTCCAAGGTGCGGCTTACCCACCAATCTTTCTCTACGGCAAATGGTTTCATACCCAATTGCGTAGCAATCTCTGTAAAGATGGCTGCTTTTTCGGCAGGGTCTATGTGGTAAAAATCAATCTTTGCCATCGGTTAACGCTTTCTTCATTAATTTTTGAATCCATACCGGAGCTAAGGCAATGTCGTGCTTCAAATCCTTCACATCTTCCTTTCGGAGCAAATCCAGGATTTTGTGCTCTTCTTCTTCGGTTACTTTTCCATTACCTATTTCCTTCAATGCCTGAATCACCAAGCGACTTATCTTGCCTTTTGCCAACAGGTTCTTAGGCGTGGTCTTCTTAAATTTGATGGTACGTTTGCCTACTTTGATTTCTCGTGGTGAGCCATCGGTAAGCAATACGATGTTCATCGGCACTTGCGTACTCAATCCCAATGCGTTCAAGGCATAGCTGCCGGTTGGTACGGTGCGTATTCGATCTCGTTTGGCTATGGCTTCTGCTACTTCTTCTGCCGAAGGAGTCAATTTTCCAATAAGACTGCTTTCTTTCGG
This sequence comes from Sphingobacteriales bacterium, assembly GCA_016700115.1. Classification (NCBI taxonomy): domain Bacteria; kingdom Pseudomonadati; phylum Bacteroidota; class Sphingobacteriia; order Sphingobacteriales; species Sphingobacteriales bacterium. The sequence goes on from CP064999.1 coordinate 1,544,506, forward strand.
ACGCGCATAGATTCCTTGAGCAACACGTACAATAAAACCTTCCTTTTCTAATCGAAACAGTGCAAGCCTTACCGCTTCTGATGATCCCAGTTCATGGAAATCAACAGGCAGCAAAAGCTCTCCTTTGGGCAAGGCTTCTATTTGTGCTACTATTTTATCTTCTATGCTCATCGTTCTTATTTTGTAACAAATTTAGTAAATATTTGTTACAGTTGAATTATTCTTGTAACAAAAAAAGTAAACATCTGTTACGAAACCTTGTCGCAAAAAAGGGATAGATTTGCGACAAGCATCTGTCACATATCTTGTCGAAATTTGTGACAACTCCAACTCCCCAATTCTTAATTCGCAACTCCCTATTCTTATCCATTTTTTATTCAGATCCTGCTTCCTTCTTGTTTTCTATATGGAAATTCATTTTGGCACTTTTCCCAGAAAGTTTCTCCATTAACTTCAGTTAGATATTGATTAAAGAAATTAATTACTTCTTCCTTCATTGTTTCTGTAGCTCCTAAAAACTTATCGTAAAAAACCAAATGTTGCTCAGTTTTTGAACGTCCTTTGTTCATTGCAAAAAATATATCTCTGGGATGGAAATGGTAGCAACAACCACCAGGACAATTACCAATAAACTTTGGATAACGTGTTAGATTTCTGAATTGGCTGTAATGTGGCTTAAAATGCGAGAAACAAACCATATCGGTCAATACAGTAAGAAATAAAGCAATTGCAAAATTTTCCTTTCCGTCTTTGTCCAAAAAATTAAGATGGTCAAATGCAGGTGTTAGTCTTTCGTATTGGATTGAAAAAATCTGTTTGTTTTCCGGGTCTTCGTGAAACTTACTAGCATCAGGAATTGACGAGAAAAACTGATTTAGGTCGTCTCGAAATTTTGAATTGTAATATGTTTTAAAGTCCGCCATTTAATTCTTTTTGTGCTATTTGTCAATTCCTAATTCCTAATTGACAATTCGTAATTCCCAATTCCTAATTCCTAATTGACAATTCGTAATTGTTTCTACCAATCCGCATTTAAGTATTTTTCTAATTGTGAGTTCTTGCCGGCAGATTTTAACACTTCAGCTCTCAGCAATCCTTTCTTTTGCAGGGGGGCAATGTTTTTACCGACACCATCATCTAATCTGGGGTCGTAGCCTTCGGCTATGAGTTCGTCTATTTTGGTTTTGAAGGTTTCAATCTCGCGTAGTTGCAAACGGATTTTTTCTTTCTCTGATTGGGCTTGTGCGGTGTTTACATCCTGCAGCTGTATTTGGCGGTACTCCAAGTTTTGTACTCGTTGGCTGATGTACTGCGATTTGAGCTTAAACAAGCTGTCTCTGTTCCATTTGTAGATGAGAATGTATGCTTCAAAGCCTTGATGTTGCCCACTGCTTAAATGCCAAATAAATGGCGTTTTGGGCAGGTACATAAACAAGTTGAGGTGATTGCTCAATTGGTTGAAGAAATGATGCTCCAAATATTCATTTACAGAACGCCCCAACAAACTATCCAATTGCATATACTGAGCTGCTGTGAAGCCATTTTGTAAACAATGCTGCTCTAAGCGTTGGCTCAGGGCTTCTTCACCTGGTAAGCCTACCAATGGAATAATGCCATCGTCATCTTGCTGTAAAAGTGTACGGATGCTGTCTGCCAGAAACTCTAAGGCTATTTCTGCTGCTCTTGCAGCCGGCACTATATTGGCTTCTTTGAACAAATACCACACATTGATGGGATTGACCTGATGGCGGATGCAAAACTCTTCTAAATCGTTATTGCTTTGGTAGAGTGTTGCTAAACCTTCTTTGATTTCTCTGATTTGTTGCTCGCCAAATGTAGTTACTGGTAAGTTTTGGATATGCTCTGTAACGTCTGCAAATGGATTTTGTAATTGAGCTAAAAAGGCATCTTTTGCTTCTTGTAAAACAGGTAATGCTCCTATAGAAACGCCCATTTTGGCTTCTACCTGCTCACGGTCTGCATCGCTAAGTTCATATACTTCAAAAATAAGCTCGTTGATGATGGCTTCATTAATCAATACCTGAGTGAGTTGGGCATTTTCAAAATTGAGGTAAGCCAATACTCGGTCTTTTAAGGATGCTCCTTTAAATGCAACAAGTGGAGACTGCTCATAGTTGGTTTCTATGATGCGGTATGAACAAATGTGTTTTTTGATTTCAATATTATTTAACGCCAAATCAGAAATAACATTTTCATTTTTTTTTGAGGGTGACACATAGGGTATTCTTTCAATATCCCCAACCTGTGTATTTACAGTTGGATTTAAGCACGAAATAATATATCCGCTAAGTTTTGAATTGAGCACACCCATTACATAAGTCAAGTTTGTATTTTTCTTTGGAAATAAACTTGCACCACCTACATCATATACAGAGTTTATTGGTAACAAACGAAATGAACCACTGCCTAATGCTGAATAGGTAATACCTTTTTTGAAATAATACTCTTCATTTCTAAAAACGGCACGCCCCGAATTACGCATTTCTAAAGCATTATTTTTCCAGTTAACGCATATCCAAAGATTACCGAACCATTTATTGAACTCGCCACCCTTTGCATATAATTTCCAGCCATTATCGTCATTTATATCAGTAGAAATAGAAGATTTAAGTAGTTCCCACCAATACCTTAAAAATCTATCATTATTCGATGTTGCAAGCCCCGATTTAGGCGGACATACATCCTTTATGGTTTGAATACCGAATTTTTCCCTAAACTCTGATGAGATCCAATAAATGAATGGGTATGATGGAATTAATTTTAATTCTTTTTGAGAGATAAAATAATTGTGCTTGTTAGTTTTATTGTTTATAAAATCATCAAATGCGGTGAGGAGAAATTCCTTCTTATTTTTTTCATTTATTGTTCGAGTATATTGTATCAACGACACAAACAAAGTCTTGTCATTATTTGATTTTTTTTCGAGTATATATATGGCAGGAGCAGAGGCAAATGAGCCATCAAATACATTTGTTGCATCAGGACCATAATCTACAAATACACTAATGTGTGTCTTATCTAAAATGAATTTACGCACATCTTCAAAAGTTTTGATGTACATAAAAGTCAATGGATGAATTAATGCCATCTTCCCATTGTCGGTAGTTAATTCAAAACAACGCTTAATGAAAACAGCATACAAATTGGTATTGAATTTATAAGGCTGTTTGTAATTGGCTTCTACAAACTTTTTCAGTTCGGGTCCAAAATCTGCGCTATCGGTATAGGGTGGGTTGGCTACGGCTACATCGTATTTTTGGGTCAATAGCTGCAAAAACGTAATGGCATCTTGGGTTTTGGTATTCAAGAATGTTTGCCCTTGTTTGGCCGTATTTTGGGCTACTGCTTTTTGCAGGTTGGTAAAGAAATTGGTGCGGAACTCATCGTACTTAACCAAGTTCTGTTCGGTAAACAGGGTAATGCCTTCTTCTTTTACCAAGCCGTGCAGCTTGATGCTAAACTTTTCTTCTAAACGAATGAGTGTCCCAAATTTGTGGGCTTGCTGTAAGTCTTCCCAAAGGTCCATCACAATTTTTTCAAGCTGTGCATCCAAAGGAGCACCATTTTCGAAAAGGTGTTTTACTTCTTCATAAGCCGGCAAGAAAAAGTCAGAACTCACGATATTGAAATGTTCAATTTTTACGGTACGTTTCTTTCTCTTTGCTTTGATGTATAAACCCAACTGAGCCAACTGTATGGCACGGTCATCTAAGTCCACACCGTGCAGGTTGTTTTCTATAATTAGTTTTGGAATGTCAGCTTCATTGTAATCAGCCCCATAATATTCTATTTGGTCAATGTACAAATCGTAGTACATATCAAAACCATACAGTAGGTAATTGCCCGATCCTGTGGAAGGGTCAATCATTCGTATTTCGTGTAATGGCTTTCGATCTCTTAACTGCGTGATTGGTGCTTGTGCTATTTTATACTTGTGGCGTATTTCACTATCGGGGTACATTTCCAAATAGAGTTTACCTAAGCTATTATCTACCAAAAACTGCACTACCCAACGTGGGGTATATACCTGGCTTTGTATGCTTACCTTGTTGTATTCGGTTTTGTCGCCACTGGCTTTATGAGCTGCTTTTTTATAGTTGTTGTAGCTTTCGTAGAGCCAACCCAATACATCATCGCTTTGCCATATTGAATTAGGAATTAGGAATTGAGAATTAGGAATGTTTGCTCCATTCGTAATTCCTAATTGATCATTCCTAATTGACCTATTTACATCAATATCATCTTCAACGGCATTGAAAGCGTTGATGATTTGCAGTAATTCAATGGCTGTTGGCAATAAGTGATATGGATGCTGAGGGCTGAACAAAGGAATATCGGAAGCTAATTTTTGCAGTTGGTCTTCCAAGAATGGCAGTAAGCCTTCGGCTTCTTCAATGCGTGCTTGTGTGTTTTGCTCTAACCAAGCCAAATGAGCAAAGGAACGGCCACCGTGGCTTTCTCTGCGGGTAACAATTTCTGGGTGCAAAGTATGGGCTTCCATCACTTTGAGAGCTGCCAAACGATTGAACAAAGTAAAAGTGAGTTCTTCTACCAATTTTTCATAAGCATGGGCTACTGTTCCGGTTTCTTGGTGGAATACGTTGTATATGGTGGTGATTGGCTGTTGGTGATTAGTGATTGGTAATTGGGCACCGGAAATACCCATTCTTCCTAACTTGTTTCGGAAAGATTGGTCAATGAGTTGACGGATATGTTCTACGTGTTCGCTTAATTTCATTTTTATCAATTAGGAATTTTTAATTAGGAATTAGGAATGTCTATTCCCAATTTAACTTTCATTGTTTTGATGATTGATCCCATTATTCTGAGTAATTCTTCACAATCATTGAGATATTCAGTTGCCCTTTCCGCATCTAAGTATCCAGTATCTTTTAACAATCTGAGCCAATAATGACTTTCTCGTGCTTCTTTATATGCAATATTTAACTTGGCAAAAAAGTCTTTTGTAGATTGACCACCTATGCCTTCTTCCACATTTGCACCAATTGAAGTACCGGAACGGACTAATTGTTTGGACAAAACATATTCCCGCTTTTCTTCTGAAAGAAAGCGATACAGATTCACCACTTTAATGGCAAAATCATACGATTTGGTTTGTATAATATTCTCTTGCTTCATTCCTAATTCCTAATTGTTAATTGTTAATTGTTAATTCCTAACTCCTAATTATTAACTCCTAATTCCTAATTATTAACTCCTAACTCCTAATTGTTAATTGTTAATTCCTAACTCCTAATTGTTAATTGTTAATTCCTAACTCCTAATTCCTAATTATTAACTCCTAATTATTAACTCCTAATTATTAACTCTCAATTGACACTTCATCATCATCAGAAGCACCTGCCAATTTTTGCAATTCGCCTAGTAACCAAGTTTTATATTCTGCCACTTTCATTTTCGTATTTGGCATTTTGACTGCATATTTTTTTACACTTGGTGTAGGAGGTGTGCCGGGTTGTGGTTCGGGAGCTTTTTCTTTTATTAAACCTGCACGAAGGATTTCGATTTCTGTTTTTTTACTGGAATATAATTCAATGAAAGAGAGCACTTCGGAATACGTGAAACGGCTTTGCTTGTCCTTTACATCAAAATCTATTGTAATGGCAACAAGGGTTCTTTGCTTGGCATATTGACTAAGGGCTGATGCTTTTTGTAAGGTAGTATCATTTAGGCCCGCAGGAAGTGCTTCAATTTCCTTGATAAGACTACTTGCTAAAGTTGCTATTTCGGTGTATTTAGTAGCACAATCTTTCATTGCCGCACTAAAAAGTTGGTGGTACTCATCTTTGGTTTTTTGAGCAGATTGTTGAAGTGCAGTATAGTTTTTGATAACATCGCCATTCAGATGGCTTTCAAAGTCAGTTTTGAGTTGTTGAATGGCAGTGTTATCTGTGGCAACTTTGGTTAATTCATCCTGCACAGCATTAACAAACATTTTCCATTCTTTTACTTTGGACAAGTTGTTGCGGATAAACTTTTCTACCTTTTCAATTTCTTGCAGGGCTTTCAAAAAATTATCTTTATCAGATAAGAACTCCATCGCTTTATCAATGTAGTTGGCTTCGCTTACAGCACCTGTGAAACCACCTAAATAAGAGGCATTACCGTCTGCATGTGGGAATAATTTGTCAAATTCTTTCTCATTTCTTTTAAGAGTATCAACTATTTGAACCAAAAATTTTGCAGTATTTTTTGTGGCATTCACCAATTCAAAATCATTGGTATTGTAGTCTATCTTAGCATCGTTTCGGTCTTTATATTTTTCATTATAATCAATATCTAAGAGAAATTGTGCTAATTCTTGTTTCTGTAATGCAGAAAGCGATTTGGATACTGCTTTGAAAGATGCTTTTCTAAATTCACGAGCTGCACTAAATATAGTTGATACACCTTCATCACGCCACGAAAACTTTTCAGCTCCGTTGTATTTGGCGATGAGTTTTCCGGCTCTCATTAATGCCGCTACCGACGAAATGACTGTACCAAAAGCAAACCCGGCAGGAGGCTGTTCGAGGTCTTTTTCTAATGTTGCACCATCTACAAAAGTGTTGCGTATTTTGTACAATATTTCTTCTGCCACCTTTAAGTTTTCACCAATAAAATTGCCCTGAGCATCAAAAAAAGCAAAGTCGCTGCCTGTAAAGTACTGCTTTAAACGACCATTGTTGGCTTCTTTGATTACTGCTGCTGCCACACTATCGCCTAATTGCGAAGCTAATCGCTTGCTGTACACATTTTGAATGATGTTTTTTTGCTGGGTTTGTAGTGTAGTTTGCCAGTTGTCTTTATGGAGTTGAAGCGTGTTGTATAAATAAACCGCTGTGGCATTGATTAAACTTTCATCAACTAAGTCTTTTATGCGATTTTGTTTCTCGCCTTTAGCTGTGGAGAAAGAAATCAAAATTTTGCCTTCATCGGAATTGGGATTGTTGTATTTCTGCTCTAAGTAGGTGATGCGTTCTACTTCGTCAATTAAACGATCCAACTCTTTGAAATAACTATTGTCGGGCACTAACCACAATAAATCTTTGTCGTTTTGGTGTTGTACTTTCAGAGCATCTATGTCTGTTGCCCTATCATCTGAAATATTGTAAACACTTTTAACCTTTACCTTGAGGTATTTTAGATTGGGCGATGTGAGTTCATCGTCATTGTCGGTGGTAATGTAAAAATCAAAAGGCAAACCATTATCAGTTAATTTGGCAATAGACCTGGTGATGTTTGCACCCTTATAGGCTGTAACTAATTGCTTTTTCTTTACGAAGCCTTGAACGGTGAAACCGTTCATTTCGTCCAATAAGCGTTGTTCAATATCGGATGTGATGCGATATGTTTTGTTAGTATCTAACAACACTTTTGCTTCGGTTAGTATATCCAAAGCCTTAATGATGTCGTCTTGTACCTTAAATTGTTCATCAGGGTCGCTGATGAATGACTTGGTGATATTGGGCAAAGAAGAAGGAGTAACTTCTGCTTCTGTAAGGAAATTGATGGTTTCTAATAACCTTCTCCCTGAAATGGGTGAACCTGCTTCCAATAATATTCTTTCTGCATTGTCGTACCGGCTTACCAATCTTACAGGCGGTTGAGGTTGCCCTTCTTTAGCAATATGCCAACCCGTAACGGTATGAAATAAGTCTGTATGTTGAACTTCTTGTTTTAGAATATCATAAGTGGTAATAATCATACCCCTTGCTGCCACTTTAGTGGAAGCATATCCTTTTGTGCCAAACAGAAAGTTTTGCAACAAGTCGAACTGATACTTATAAAAAGGATAGTAGGTAGTGTAGTTTTCTGCACTGTCTGTTTTGCTGATGCCAGCACCATGTATGGCAGCGTGGTCTGAAATCTTACCTGAATTTTTCTTGAAATGCTCGGTCAATTTAAGAATACCTGTTTCGGATTTTCTTAACAGACGGTTGCGGATTATGACATCAACTTCGGTAGCTTCTAAGTGAATTTTAGTCTTGAAACGGTCTGTTACTTTGGTTAATTGGGCTTTGCTTACATTGGAGTTATTGATCACATCATCTAACTTTTCCTGAGCAATGGCAATGGTCCAAACTTTCCCACCTAATGACGAAAGTGATTCACTTACTCCTTCTAAGTCCAATAGGTTGAATTTCTTCTGATTGATAGCTTCACTGGCTTCATCAAATAAGAAAACAACTTTTTCATTTTTCTCAACTGAAAGGTAATTGCTTAATTCTTCTTTTAATCGAGAGGCACTGAATTGGTCAATATCTCTGCGAATAGTGGTAATGAGGTTATCATAATCAGCATCGGTGTTCCCTTTCTTGATATAAAGTTCTTTGATGGCCTTTACATATTTGATCGAACTTGTCCTGATGTCGTTCCAATCAGAACCTGTAGCATCAAAAACAAAGTCTTGTACGGCAGTTTTTCCTTCACTCAACATTAACTGGAACAGGAAAATACCGTGTTCATTTTCGGGTAAACTAAGCGACCTTAGAAAACTTCTAAATAAAGTAAAAGCCAAACCTTTGGAGGTGTCTTGCTTGGCAATATCTAAAAACACTACCCTTGATTGAATGGAATTTAATCTTGACAGAGCATTTTTTACTAACGCTTCATCGTTGACACCTGTAAAACGTTGAATGATTCTATCTCTTGCAGGTGTACCTGTAATGGTTCTGTTACTGAGCATATAACCCAATAGCTTTCCAAAGTATGATTTACCTGAACCGTAAAAACCTGAAATCCAAACTCCTGTTTCAAGAATGTTGGATGTGAATGTGTCAACAAAATCAGCATATTCACGAGCCAAACCATCTGTAACGATATAGCTTTCAATTTCTGCCTGAATTTCCTTTTCGGAAACATCTTCTAAGTCAATTACATTCTTGATGTCTTCGGTTAAGTCAATGGTCAGTATTTCTTTTATCTTCATTTTCGTATTATTCTTTAGTTAACAATCATACATCTGTACTTCGAAGCGGGACGAGAATTGAGGAACATCAATTGCTCACCGTCTTGTGTTGCTGGATATAAAATAATAAGGGGAAACTTTGATTTCATAACCAATTCATTTTCCATCAGGTGTATATTATCTATACCACTTCCGTATAAAGCACCGCTATGAATAAGTACAGGAATTTTACTTGCATTAAAAGTTTGTTCAATTGCCATAAGCAGATGTTTGAATAAGTCGGGTGTTGTTTCTCCTTCCGGTGCTTTGAATATTTGGTGAACCGAACCCCTTAACAAATCAAACATTTCAGCAAGGTCAGTTTGATGTGCTTCAACAAACGAAATCAACATTTCATTTATATCAATAATGTGATAGGTATCGAGGGGCATCATTTCCACCAGTTTTTCAATGTATTGGAACTCCAATATTGGTGGGCAAACTAATAGAATTGAGTTGCCACCATTGGCATTCAAGCGGATTTCTGAACGCTTATCAGATTCCACTATCCGCTTTAACTGTGTAATGATATGTTCAGGATTAACTGATGTACTCATAGATTGATTCGTAAGGGATTAATGGTTCTATACTGAGCTTGTCGCCTGTGTAAACCACATTAAAATATTTTGAAAACTTTTTTTGCAAGAGCCTATCGAGAAAAGCTTGCTTTTCGCTGAACGAATATGAAAGCCAATTGCTGGTTACAAGGTTGGGCTTGTCTGAAATAGCAGCTATCCAATAGACATAAAGAATAAACATGGCATCATTCAAGTACGGATGAACAATGGACTTGTTTACCGAGCCTTCCATCAAGCCAAACTTTTTCAAAAGGGTGAGGTACTTAGATGCAGTGGTTGTTATGGTGATTTCAGACCATTTTTTCAGATCAGCTTCTGATTGTTTCAAATCTTTGATGCAGGCGACTACTTCATCATTTTTTATAGAAACTCTGCCACTATAAAAAGCAGGGAAAAAAACTTTATCGTTCAGGTGAAATAACAATTCATTATTCACTGAAGCATTCCAAAATAAAAGCAACAGCGTTTCGGCACTTGTGGTATTCGATTTTATTGCTTGTCTGATTATTGATTCTAACTCAGGTTTTATATTTTGAATTAGTGTGGCTTTAATAGCTTTTTCAAATCGCTTCACAGACTTATCCGTTTTTATGGCTGTGTAGGTATGGATACCACCCTTTTCTTTGATGGAAACCATATCTTCTGAGAGGAAAACTTTTATCAAGTTCCAATCAGGCAGACTGCCTAAAACATTTATGTCCGAGTTTATGTGCATTAATTTCCCCCTTTTCTTTTACTTTTAATTTCTTCTTCTGCAACTTCCATCGCCTTTAAAGCTACATCCTAGTCTTTTACCACATCATACATTTTATCGGCAAGCCATAGCGTCAAAAGCTCTTGCTCATCCAAATCATTCAACTTCGCCAACTTAGATAAGTAAGCTTTACTCACCGGCTTGTCGTTGTTTTCCATTTTGCTGTTGTAGGCGGTGTCAACGTCTAATTCAACAGCAACCTGCCTTTGCAAAAGTCCTATTGATTCCCTTAATTCTATGAGTTTCTCTCAAAGCATTGATGTACCATTTATTGACTTGTCATATAAAGGGCAAATATAGGCAAAAATAATAAAAGGTGATGAACAAAAGTTGCTCTATTAACTCGGTTAAGTTTACAAGAGTACGAGCTATTATCTCAGGAGACATAGAAGTTTCCGGCACATACAATGTATGAATAGTGAAAAGATATTCTTTAGTTAAGAAGGTAAATTCAATTTCGCTTTATGCACTCTATAAAGCTTGTAGCTTAAAATTCAAATTTGACTATTTAGATGCTCAAAAAAAGCATCCATAAACCGCACAGCGGAATATCAGTACTGATGCTGCTTTCAAGACAGACTATTTGGATCTGTTGGTGGGAAGATCCTTGAAGGTATGGGATAACAAAAAAATAAGCATTTTTTTTTCATAGTGTAAATGAGTTTAGTAACTTTGTTGACAGTTTTTTTTTACAGACTGCCGTTTATGGCAATTTTTGAAAAACGCAATGAATAAAAGCTTTACATACTACTTAACTTTACTTGTAATTAAACTAAAAGGGATTAAGAATACCTTTTCTAAATCTCCAATTGACTATTTAAAATTGAGAAGGAATGACGTTTATTCCCCTACCAGTAGATTTTATAAAACTAATAAGATTTCAACTTTTTCGATATTAGAGACAAAAATTACTCAAATCGAAAACAGTAACAAAACTGATAAACTTTTAATTTACTTACACGGGGGTGCTTTTGTATCAGGTCCTGCGCAACATCATTGGGATTTTTTAGAGCGCATATCAAAAAAGACAAATTTTAATATTTGGATGTGTATTTATCCAAAAGCTCCTGAAAACAAAATTGAAAAAATATCAATAAACATTGATCAAATTTATCAAAAAGCATTAATCAATTATAAAAGCGAAAATATTATATTAATGGGAGATTCGGCAGGCGGAACTCTTGTTATTGCACTAACACAAAGGCTAATTATAAACAATATAAGTCTTCCTTCTAAATTAATATTAATTTCTCCTGTTTTAGATGCTACTTTTAAAAACGAAAAAATCAATGAGATAGATAAGAAAGACAAAATGTTATCTAAAATTGGAGTTTTGAGTGCTAAAAGTATGTGTTCGGACAATTTAAATGACACAAGAATTTCACCAATAAATGGGGAATTTAAACTATTTCCTAAAACATATTTATACATAGCTGAAAATGATATAACATTTCCCGACCAACTCATTTTTTCATCAAAATTAAACATAGAAAAAGTTGATAGCTTAATAAAAATTGGAAAAGAAATGCCACATATCTGGCCATTATTACCAGTTATGAAAGAAGCTAATATTGCACTTAATCAAATAATTGACAATATTAATGAGTGAATTGATAAAGCCACTAACATCGGTTTGGCTTTATAGCGGCTGAAGTACTTCTATGAAAAATTTATGCGAGGTTTAACGACAGTAATTCTATTGAACTTTTGAGCTAAAAATCCACCACTTCACCAAGCTGAAAGACATTGCGGTCAGGCTACGAGAGACCGTGCCAAAGACTAACAATCGCCGTTTTGGACATCTTTAATCCCATCAACAAGGAATTTTCTGACTTGCTTTAGCTGACGTATTTTGGTATCAATTTCATTGATTTTAGAATTCAGAACTTCCACTTTTTTGTCTATAGACAATTTTTTATTAAACCAGCTATCCAGCAGCCCTTTAATTTCAGACAAAGTAAACCCGATTTCTTTCGCCTCCTTGATAAGTTCAATTTTCTCTACGAGACTGTCATCATACTGCTTGTAATTGTTTGTCTTTACCTTTTCATCTGTCATTCCTCTAAACAGACCATAGTTTTCATAATACCTCAAGGTGTGTATGGACAGCCCTGTTCTCTTTGACAATTCGTTTATTAGCATCACACTTAATTTGTTGTTGAAAAATAATTCCATAGTATAGACTATGCTCTATACTTGTTGGTTGCAAAAATAGGACATATCTTTGTCATTTAATTTAAAATGTCAACAACTTTTATTATGAACAGACTAACAGACTTAAAATTTCTTTTTACCGCTGTAGCGATACTTGAATTTTTTTATTTCGCAGCGGCTATGCTTCCTCCGTCACTAATTCCAGCAGCTACAGGTTGGAATTTGAGTCCTGACGGACATTGGATAGCTAAACTCATTGGATTATCGCTCGGAACGATGGGTTATATGGCTTGGATTTTCAGGAAAAATCCACACTTAGGAGTTGCGAAAGGACTTGCATTCTATCAAATGGCAAGTGCTACTATGGATTGGGGTATGTGGTTAGTAATGAAAGATGAAGGTATCTTCAATAATTCATTAGCCGAGACAACAGTAATTGCTGCTATTGTTTCACACTACTTTTTTGGTTTACTTTTAATTATCGGCATCAATAAAGCAAGTAAAAATGGATAGCATCATCAAATATTTTGAAGGAGAAAAACTGCAATGTGCCATTGGCATCTTACTTGGGTTGACGAGCATTATGCTTTCAATTTATTTCATTTACATCAACAAACCCGTATTAAAGGGCATTGGGTATGTATTTATCCCACTATCATTATTACTCTTAGCTGTTTGCATTGGAGTTTTTATGCGAACCCCAAAAGATATAAAAAGAGTAAGCTCATATTATGAAAGTGATCCAATTAAAATGCAGACGGAAGAATTACCTCGAATGGAAAAAGTAATGAAAACATTTCCTGTAATTCAAATGGTAGAGATTGTATTTATTTTTGTCGCTGCTTTTTTATTAGTAGTTTTTTGGAAAAATAACATCATTAAAGGTGTAGGCATTGGTCTTATTATACAAGGCATAATTTTGTATGGATTTGACCATTTTGCCCAATCAAGGGGAAAGATATATTTAGAATTCCTAAATTCACTTTAAGAATAGTTGACAGAAAAAAGCCCGAACCGTTAACATCGGTAACTGTTGCACAACTACTTAAAAACCACTATACACCCAATATATTTGAAAGTTGCTTTCAAATTAAAGACTTCTACCAATTTGATTTCTAACCGGTCTTGATATATCAGGAATAAAAAAGTAAGTAAGTGTATATACCTTTGTGCGCAGTTTTGCAACACATCTGTTATAAAATGGAGCTGATTTGCGCGATATTCAAGTATTGTTAGGACACGAAAACTCCAAAACCACAGAGGTTTACACCCATCTAACCGCCAAAAGCTTCGACCGAATTAAAAGTCCTATAGATAGCAGGGATGTTTAATATCGAATATTTAACTTTGTCTGTGTTATAATTGGCCTTGTTTATAAGAATGGTAGAACCAAAGTTTGCACCTGCAAGAATTGCAGCTCATTGTTTTCCGGATTTGAACCTTACGGATAAAATAGAAATAAACGCAAGTATGGAATTGATAAAGGTTGAGTTGCGATTATATGCGTGTTGTGTGTCATGTCAAGAGATATGATAGTGATAATAATCAACATTAAAGTAATAGATAGAATTTATGCTTTTTAACTCAATTGACTTTGCAATTTTCTTGCCGATAGTTTTTATACTATATTGGTTTGCAACAAACAAAAATCTGAAACTACAAAACTTTCTAATAGTTGCAGCAAGTTATGTTTTTTACGGTTGGTGGGACTGGCGATTTTTATCACTTATACTTTTCAGCACTTTAGTTGACTATTCTGTTGGACTTGGCCTGTTAAAGCAAGAAAATCCAATAAAACGAAAAATATTACTTTGGACAAGTATTTTGGTCAATCTTGGGCTTCTTGGTTTCTTCAAATACTACAATTTTTTCCTTGACAATTTTATAACAGCTTTTTCATTCTTTGGGACTGAGATTAAAGCAAACTCATTAAATTTAATATTACCCGTAGGAATTAGTTTCTATACTTTTCAGACATTAAGCTATTCAATTGATGTTTATAAACGGAAATTAGAGCCAACAAAAGATTTTATTGCATTTTCAGCTTTTGTGAGTTTCTTCCCACAATTGGTTGCAGGGCCAATTGAAAGGGCGACACATTTACTCCCGCAATTTTATAAAAAAAGGACTTTTGAATACTCAAAAGCAGTTGACGGAATGCGGCAAATTCTTTGGGGTTTGTTCAAGAAAATAGTAATTGCAGACAATTGTGCCGAGTTCGCAAATCAAATTTTTAACAACTCAGCAGATATGAACGGAAGTACGCTTGTTTTGGGTGCTTTGTTTTTTACTTTTCAAATATATGGCGACTTTTCTGGTTATTCAGACATTGCAAATGGAACCTCAAGATTGTTTGGCTTTGATTTAATGAGGAATTTTGCTTTCCCTTACTTTTCGAAAGATATTGCAGAGTTTTGGAGACGATGGCATATTTCCCTTTCGACCTGGTTCAGAGATTACCTTTACATTCCTATGGGAGGCAGTCGTGGAGGAACTTTAATGAAAGTTAGAAACACATTTATAATCTTTATTGTTAGTGGGTTTTGGCACGGAGCAAATTGGACTTTTATAGTTTGGGGAGCATTAAACGCAATTTATTTCTTACCACTTTTACTGACTAACAAAAACAGAAATAATATTGAGATTGCAGCACAAGGGAGATTTTTTCCATCCATAAAAGAATTTTCACAAATTCTTGTCACTTTTGGGCTAACCGTTTTTGCATGGATTTTCTTTAGGGCAGAAAATATACAACACGCATTAATATATATATCGGAAATCTTCTCAACATCACTCTTTGAAATTCCACAATTTATGGGAATGAGAAGAGCGTTAATAACAATTTTCCTTATAGGAGCATTTGTGTTAATTGAATGGAAAGGAAGAGAAAGCCAATATGCAATTGAACGTTTAGGAGATAGATGGAACCGTCCTTTAAGATATGCAATGTATTATTCAATCATATTTGCTATTATATTGTTTGGCGGAAAAGAACAACAATTTATTTACTTTCAGTTTTAGAATACGACATGAAAAGGTTTATACACAAGTTGTTGTTATTTATTCTTCCAATATTTATTTTTATTGTTTTTGTTTCATTTTTAGCAGGAGGCTATACAGACCCTTTTTATGTAAGGTTTACAACTCCGAAACAAAAAAACTTAATTATTGGTACATCCCGAGCTGCTCAAGGACTACAACCTGAAATATTCAATAAGATTTTAAATGCCAATATTTACAATTATGCATTTTCGGTTACCCATAGTCCATTTGGCAAAGTTTATTATGAAAGTATTTTAAAAAAACACAATAAAGAAAAAAATGGTATTTTCATTATTACGGTTGACCCTTGGTCTATATCTAGTTGGTGCAAAGATCCTAATGATTTAAATCAATTCAGAGAAAATGAGTTGTGCCTAAACAATACAAGGTATGTAAATTTGTACCCTAATCTGGAGTATTTGTACAAAAACCTGAATGGGAAGTATATAGATATAATTTTGCCTCCATCAAAAAACATGTTTTTACATAATAATGGCTGGCTTGAAGTTAGTGGCATTCCAATGGATAGTGCGTCTGTTAATCAAAGAATTTTAGATAAGATAGCGACCTACAGAACAGAGTATTTACCTAAAACAAAATTTTCTCAAGTAAGATTAGATTATCTTTTGCAAACTGTCAAATACTTAAAAAACTACGGCAAGGTTTTTTTAGTAAGGCTTCCTGTACATAGGGATATGTTGGAAATCGAAGATAAGATAATGCCTGATTTTAATAATGTAATTGAAAAAGCAATAGCATTATCTGATGACTATTTAGATTTAACAACTAAAAATGATGATTTTATTTATACAGATGGAAACCATCTATATAAATCATCAGGTAAGGAAGTTTCTGAACTAATAGCTAATTGGATTAAAAAAAATTTATAAAGCTCGAACGCATAACATAGGTAACTGTTGCATAACTACTTAAAAACTTCTAAATACCCGTTTTTTGAGAAACTTGCCTTCAAATTTACCCTAACTCTCAATTTGTTTTACGGAATATATATTAAGTTTGGTCAGTATTTTTTTGTTTGCATGATTAGAGGCTCTTCTATTCATTTATCTCCGATTAGGATTTTACGATGTGTCTTGTACGATTTCTATGAGTACCGCAATCAACTTTTGCGGGTATATTTTTTCTTTCTCATCCACACTCGGCATGGATTTTTCTATCAACAGCGGCATCCGGTTGATGGGGCTGATGTGTACAAACCGGACATAAGCCATGTAAATAATCTGTATATAGTGTTTTGGGAAAAACAAGTTAAGCTTTTGTTCTATTAATTTGCCGAAACCTCCAAAAAGTCAGTAAATCTAAATTCTCTAACAGCAATCTTGGTTAGGTCTGAGGCACATATTTTCTTTTTTCGCCCATCTGAGGCAATAAAACCGTCAGACTCGGTAATCTTGCCCAACATCGCACCGGTTTTCTTGCGTCTCTTTTTGATTACAGGGTCATAATAAGAACAAATAGTAGTGTCCATTGATGTATCTAATCTCTGTTCCAGATTTGCGATGTGGGATAACCCATGCAGGATAGGTTGTTTCATAAAATACGGTATACACATGAAACGCCAACAACTACTAAATACTAAGAAATCTCAACTTATTTTGAGACTATTCCGTATAAATTTTTAAGAGTTAGGAGTTAAATCAAAAGCAGCAATGTTAGCTCAAAAAAAATTGTTGGGTGGATTAACCGAAACCAACATACTGCTAAGATACAACAAACTGCAGCTTCTGTTCGGGAGATCAATAAAGTTTAATCGCTGCGATTACTGCGAATTTATGTTGCAAAATAAACTTGATTTGTCGCAAATATTTACTAAATTTGCGACAATATCAAAGCGTAAATATGTCCGGAAGCATTGAAACAAAAGTATTAGACAAGGTAAAACGAAACCCAAGGGGAGTGCTTTTTTTTGTGGATAGTTTTGCTGTGATTGCCAACGCAAAAGCCGTGAACAAGGCTTTGGAACGTTTGGTAAAATCGGGTGAATTGGAACGAGTTGCCACAGGCATTTACGTTCGTCCGGTAAATGACGATTACATCGGGAAAGTGTTGCCGGGCATTGAAGAAATTGCCGTTGCCATAGCAAAAAGAGACAGGGCTACGCTTGTTCCCACAGGAAGTTATGCAATGTATAAGTTGGGATTGACTTCGCAAGCTCCATTGAATATCGTTTTCTATTCCGACACTTCCGCGCGAAAAATAAAAATCGGGAAACAAACCATTACATTCAAAAAAGCAAGTTCTAAAAATCTCGCTTTTGTTGGAGAAATTAGTATGTTAGCAATTCAAGCATTGCGAACTATTGGTAAAGACAAAGCAACTGATGAAGAAATAAAACAGATAAAGAAGATTTTGAAAACAGAAAATCCCAAACATTTGCGACACGATTTACAATTAGCGCCTGTTTGGATAAGAAAATTGATTATGACAAATGAATGAGTTTACACATTTACAGGAATGGTTTCGGTTGCCTGATGAAACTAAAATCAGGCTATTTGCAGAAACAAGCAGACAAACAGGTTTGCCGTCATCATCAGCCGCAGAAAAAGATTGGTGGGCAGTGCAAACTTTAGCGATTATCTTTTCAATGGAATGTGCAAACGCTTTGGTTTTTAAAGGCGGAACTTCATTGAGCAAAGGTTGGAATTTGATACAACGTTTTTCGGAAGATATTGATTTGGCGTTGGACAGAGAATTTTTGGGCTTTACAGGAGAGTTATCAAAACAAGGTATCAAAAAACTGCGAAGAAAATCATTTCAATTCATAACAGAAGTTTTCACCGAAGAACTGAAAGCAAAGTTTGCCGAATTGGATTTCAAAGCCGTAATGGTAAAATATCGTGAAGTAGAAAATCACGATCAGGACCCTTTGATTATTGAAATTTACTACAACAAACTAACTGAAACAGACACTTATTTAAAACCCGGTGTTTTAGTTGAAATTGGCAGTCGTTCGCTGAAAGAACCATTTACACAACGAACTTTCGGAACATTTGTATCACAAATCTATTCAGAAAAACCTTTTACAGACAAACCGATAACTATTCCTGTTGTAAATCCTGAACGGACATTTTTAGAGAAAGTATTTTTGCTACACGAAGAATTTCAAAAAGATACAGACAAAATTAGAGTTGAACATCTAAGCCGACACCTATACGACATTGAAAAACTAAGCCAAACTGAATTCGCAGAAACTGCATTACAGGACATAGAACTTTATAAAACAATAGTAAGACATCGTAGTATGTTTACGCCAATTTCAGGTATTGATTACGAAAGACACAGACCTGAAAACATCAAAATTATTCCACAAGATAACTTGCTACCACTTTGGGAAAAAGACTATCAGGATATGACAGCAAGTATGATTTACGGACAGCTATTGCCATTTGACGAACTTATAAAACGGTTGACTAAATTGCAAAAGCGGATAAACAAAAGCCAACTTTAAAAAAAGCAGAGGTACATTTCCGCCGACACATATAACTAAATGAAAAAATGCAAAAGAACTTGTTTGCCAGCGAAAAAAGGACAAACAACAATTGAAAATGAACCTCTAACACGGGTAACTGTTGCATAACCACTCAAAAAATCGCCAACATCAAAATCTACCGGATCAGGGTTAAGTTGCCTTTGACAAATTCGGTTTGTCCGTTGTTGTAAGTAACCTGAGCATAATATACATACACCCCGATGGGTGCAGGTTGATTTTGATGGGTGCCGTTCCATCCTTCGGTCAGGTTGGTTGTGCCAAAGACTTGTTCTCCCCACCGGTTGTAAATATAAAGATGTGCAGAAGACAGGTTAAATCCAAGCAAGGTAAAGACATCGTTAATGCCGTCGTTGTTGGGGCTAAAGGCATTTGGCAATAGGAGATGGTTGGGTCGGGGGTAAATAGTTGCAGTAAAACTTTGGGCATCCACACACCCCAAACTTGAAACGGCAGTTACCTGAAAAAGGGTAGTGGTCTGTGGAAAAATTTGAACAACCGGACAAACCGGGCAATCAGTCAAGCCGGATGGCGACCATTCATAAAGGGTTGGGGTTTGTTCGGAAGTAAAAACGGCGATAGCATTGATGGGTAATGCGCTGCCTTCTTCAATCTGAACATCGGGCAACTCGGGAAGCTCAAGATGGTGGATGGAAATCAAAAAAGTGTCGGCTTGTGCGCAGGGGAGGTCGGGCAAAAAGGTGATGGTATAGGTTTGTCCTGGTTGGGCATTTTCAAAATCCAATATCCCGTTTTGGGCGTTAATGCCAAGACCCCCCGAAACCGAAAAACTGCCACTGATTGACATGGGTTGAATTTGTGCAGGAGGGGTAAATAAATCACTCAGACAATAATAGCTTTGTGGATAACTGAGTTCAGCAATACCCGTTGGAATTTCGGTTACAGTAACCGGCGAAAATTCCGACAAACATCCTGTTAAAGGGGCTGTTTGTTGTACATAAAAAGTTCTGGAAGCCGGAGGCAAGAATGAATTCCCAATGGCAAGGGGTGTTGTATCGGCTACATTGGCAAACCAACTCATCAATCCCGCCCCTTCTGCCTGAAGGATGGGTAAAGGAGTACCCATACAAATTGCAGTATCTGAAACCAAAGGCGGAGGAGGGGCTGAAAAGTAAGAAACTGTTACTGTGCCAAAATCAGAGATACATCCCGTTATCAAATCAGTTTGCCGGAAGTAATAAGTTCCTGCTGAGAGAGGTAAAAAAGCAGGACCTTGTGCCAAAGGAACCGTTTCGCCCGGATTTGAATACCAGTTCACCAATCCCGATGCATTTATCTGAAGCAAAGGGAGGGCATCTTCCTGACAAATCGAAACATCGTCTGCTTCCGGAATTTCGGGCAGGGCGAGTATGGTAATTTCTGTCATAACTGTTACCGAAGAACATCCATATAGCTCAGAGACAGCCCAGAATGTGAAAACTCCTGCGGTGTTACTATCCAAAAAATCGGAGGTTTCCAGAAAACTCCCGGTTCCAATCGGAGACCCTCCTGAACTTGGGGAGGCATTGTACCAGGTTATTGCTCCATTTGAAACAGCCGTCAGGTCCGGCAAAGGTTCATACAAGCACAAAGAAACAGGAGGGGAAATAGTCAGCTCAGGCGGCTCATAGACAATCAATGTTGAGAGAGCAGGTAAACTTTCACAGCCGTTCAACAGTTGCGTTGCCCATATTTGCAAGGTATCGGGCATGGAAGTGTTGAAATAGGTATTCAAATCGAACGAGTTGCCGGAACCAATCACTATGCCCGAACCGGTTAAAGGATTAGTCGAATACCAGTTGACCATTGCTCCTGACACCACATTTCCGGCGGTTAACCATTCGGGTAAATCTCCTATACAATAGGACAGGGATACGGGTATTTCGGGAGGAGGTAAAAAATCGGTTTGCGTAACTATGGCTGTTCCGCTCAAAAAACCGGCTAAAAGGCAGTTGTCATCTTCCAATGCTACCGGCTCATATAATCCGGGGGTTTGCGTATAAATAACAAACGTACCGGTAAACGAAACCATAGGGGGTTGTACCACTCCGTCAATTTGATAGGTAAGGGTAAAAGGCGGTGTTCCGTTCAGGACAAAACTGATGGCCACATCGGAAGGGTTGTTTGCGCAAATATTCCCGCCCCCACTGAGAACTGCAGAAGGAGAAGTAAGAACGGTTACAGAAAAAGACTGTTCGGCTTCGCCACATTCATTGGTTATCTGAGCGGTATAAATGCCTTGTTCGGGTAAAAGGGCAGTATAAGTAAGTCCGTCATTTTGCAAAAGCTGACCGTCGAGTGTCCAGACAATATCTGCCGGTTGAGAGCCGGCAGTATCAATCCCAAAAGTCAGAGGACTCAACGAAGCGGAACATTGGGAAAAAGAAGTGCCCGAAACCGGTGTAATTTGAGGGGGAAAACAATCAATGACTTGTGGGCTTGCAAACTCCCAGGTGCATAAAGACCCAGAAGAACCGTCCACAAACAAATAATAGTCGCCGGCAGGCAGGTTGGGAAGATTGATCGTCGCATCTCCGTTTGTTACCAAACATCCATAAAAAGTTTCGTCATCCAGATCGCAGGTTCCGGTATTTGACCAAATTCCAAGTTGCAGGGTATTGTCGGCCAAAACCCCGATACATTGGATATTAAACACCTCGATGCTGACAAACTGCTGAAAAGGGTTGTTGAACATATACCAAACCCCGTTATGGTTATAATTCCAAAGCCCTCCGGTACATTGATTAAAAAACGAGTTGTAATCGGGTGCCCATTGACTGGGTTCATTACAGGCAGTGGCATTGTAGTTGCTTCCCAATCCGGTAAGGGTAGCGGCGTTTTGACAAAAATCGTTGGGAGGTGCTAAAGCAGGGTTAGAAATATACAGGCTGAATCCCGAACAACTGAAGCCCCCGACTTGCTCACTTCCAATGATGATATAGTAAGTGGTGCCGGCTGTCAGGTTTATTTTGATAAATGGAGTATTATTATTGGCTTCTGAATCTAAACAAACCCCACCGGCACCGGGACAACCCTGAAACACAAATATTCCTGCATCGGGCACTCCGGTTTGATTATACAACTGAATATTATAGCATCCCGAAACAACAGGAGTCAGTTGAAAAACAATTTCCTGACCTTGTAAAAAATTGCCGAAATTGCAGGGACTGCCTCCCCCTAAGGAATAATCATCCCCATAACCGCAGGTGGTTAATCCGGTTTGGTTAAATGGAAGCGTGTTTACTACCAATGGGTTGCCACATGTTGACCCTGCCGGTTGAGCTTTTAACCCTGCGCTTTGCAGCAAAAAAACAACCGGTATAAACGCCAGAATTAGCGCTTTGGCAATGGTTTCGGGTATTGCACACACGGGCACAGTTAAACAGTTAAGTTAAGAGTGGAATTAAATTAAAATTATGCCGTACAAGATACTGCTTTTATTGTTTGAAATAGATGGGCAGTTATGAAAAATATTTTTTACAACAACACAAGCTCTGCCGGGTTAAAAAAAGGCTAGAAAATCCTCAATTTCTGATACACAAAACAATTTACCTGTTCCTAATATCAGGTCGAACTATTATTGCCTGTTTGTGGTTTGTCTATAAAAATTACTCATCAATTTTTGTTCAGACATGATTATTTCCAAAAACAAAGTAGTAACCGTCAGTTACCGGTTGCATGAAGGCAATGCAGAAGGAGAAATGGTAGAAGAAACTTCGGCTGAAGAGCCTTTTGTCTTTTTATTTGGCAGCGGCAGTTTACTCCCCGAATTTGAAGCCAATTTAGACGGATTATCAGAAGGCGACAGTTTTCAGTTTAATATTAACAGTCAGAATGCTTATGGAGAAACTGACCCAAGCGCTATAGTTGAACTGCCAATCAGCATTTTTGTCATAGATGGTCAACTTGCAGGTGACCTCCTTCAGCTCGGCAATGTGGTTCCAATGCGAAACGACCAGGGGCATTTACTACATGGCAAAGTAGTTGGCATTAACGCTAACGAGGTTAAAATGGATTTTAACCACCCTATGGCCGGGAAAGATTTGTTTTTTTCGGGCAAGGTCATCTCAGTAAGAGAAGCCTCTCCCTCAGAAGTAGAACATGGCCATGTGCATGGCGAAGACGGCCATCATCATAGTCATTAAACCCGGTTACGCTTTATGTTTCGGACTTTCCTCAAACTGCACGTTATGCCCCAAACAGCATGACAAGTGTGGTAAAAAGTTGCATTTTTGTTTAAAAAACAACACTTGAATTTAAAGCCTAAAATTGCGTTCAGCACAATACAACCTAAGAACCTGTGTTGAAAGATTTTCTAATCCTTGGGCGGTATGTTCAATTGCTTCGTTAAGGGAGCATGGTGTTTGAAGGATAGAAAAAGCTGCTGTCAACCCTATATTCATAATTTCTTGTGGAGAGGCAGTCAGGCTTCCGCAAAACCCCAATACCGGTATGCCCAGCTTTTTGGCTTTTTGGGATACTCCCTTCACCACTTTTCCATACATGGTTTGGTAGTCAATGCTGCCTTCTCCGGTGATGACTAAATCTGCTTGTTCTAATTGTTTGTCAAATCCGGTATATTGCATGACCAAATCAATTCCCCTTTCTATGGTGGCGTTTAAAAAAACCATGGCACCGGCGCTTGTACCTCCTGCGGCACCTGCTCCGGGAATTTGTGCAATATTTCTGCCAAATTGTTGATGAATTATGCCGGAAAAATGCTGAAGTCCTTGCTCCAACTGCAAGACATCAGATTCAGATGCTCCTTTTTGTCGTGAATAGGTTTGAGCGGCACCTGTTTTTCCACATAGCGGGTTATTC